>JANLPL010000111.1:0-19572 GCA_031367195.1 Bradyrhizobium sp. | reverse complement strand
ACGGGGGCCTGCGACCGCTACGCCAACGAGAATGGCCTCTTGGTGCGCGTCGATCCGCATGTGCTGCTCGACCGAACCTTGCACGAGGGCGGTCGCATCGCCGCCTTCGCGGGAGCCGCGGAAAGCTGGAGCGGCGACATCGTCGGCGGCGCGCATCCTTTCGTCACCGCGATCGGCGCGGGCACCACCTATCCCGACTACAAACCAGCGCCGTTCATCGTCTCCAGCCAGATCGACGGCGTCGATATGGTGACGGTGGTGACCGAAGGCATCTACAGCTATTGCGGCGTCAAGCTGAAGATCGACACCGACCGACATCTGGGCGCCGAATGCGCCGTGGTGCGCGCCGAGGGCGAGCCGGTCGGCCATGTGACGACCGGCGAATACGGGTCGCAAATGCTGTCGCTCGGCGGCGTCAACCACCTCACCCACGGCGGTAAGAAGGAGGGCCGCGTCACCTGCCGGACGCTGCTCGATCTCTGCAATGGCAAGCCAGTGGAACTCAGCGTCGATGGCGGCGCGACTGTTGTCGTCGAAGCCGGCAAGCCGCCGATCGTCAACGGCCAGCGTGAACATCGGATGCGCGTCGGCTGCGGCTCGGCGACGATCGGCATGTTCGCCCGGCAATGGTATGGCAAGGTCGATGAAGTCGTCGTTGTCGACGACCACATCACCGGCGTGCTGTCCGAGCATCAGGCCGGCAAACTGTTGGGCGCGCGCGACACCGGCATCCGCATGAAGGGCCGACGCTCGACGCCGGGCCGCTATTTCCATGTCGCCGAGCCTGGAACGGGCTGGGGCGGCGCCAACATCAGCGATCCGTTGGAGATCGTCGCCGGCTTCAACCCGAAGGTCGCATGGCCGGGCATGACGATGCTGATGGTCTCGACGACCGGCGAGCAACACGCCTTCTACCGGCTCAACGACGAGTTGAAGCCTGTGCGGGAGGAACTGCCGGAGTCCTTGCGCGAGTCAGTCGAGCGCGTCACCGAGAACTGCGAACCGGCGCTCTGCACCGTGCTGTTCATGGCCGGAGCGGGCGGCTCGCTACGCGCCGGCGTCACCGAAAACCCGGTGCGCCTCACCTGCTCGGTGCACGACGCGCTGACGACGGTGACCGCTGGCGGCGCGCCCGTCTATGTCTGGCCCGGCGGCGGCATCACCTTCATGGTTGACGTCTCGCGGCTGCCGAAGAACGCCTTCGGCTATGTGCCGACGCCGGCGATCGTCGCGCCGATCGAGTTCACGCTGCGTCTCGACGATTACGCCGCGCTCGGCGGCCATATCGACGAGGTGCGGGCTTTGAGCGATGTGCTCGCGCGCCATAGCGAACGCGCGACCAATGTGTTCGTTGACGGCGTCGTCGCTCGGCTGGCGGGGTCCAGGTGAACGCGCGCGCGCAATTCGCCGTTCTGCCCGACCAGCGGCGGCATTTTCACGATGGCCCGATCGACCTCATCCTCGAAGCGTCGGGTGCGCCGAACGCGGTGGCCGCCGCCTATGACGCCGCCGCGTCGCGGTTTGCGACGATCCTCGACGAGCTTTGCGCCGAACTGCCACGGCTGCGCACGGCGGTCGGCCCGCGCCCGGAAGGCGTCGTCGCCCGGCGTATGGCCGACGCCGTTGCGCCGTTCGCCGCCGAGCGCTTCCTGACCCCGATGGCGGCCGTCGCCGGCGCGGTGGCCGAGGAGGTGCTCGCGGCGATGGTCGCCGCCGCGCCGCTCGAGCGCGCCTATGTCAACAACGGCGGCGACATCGCGCTGCACCTCTCGCCCGAAGCGTCGTTCGCGATCGGCATGGTCGCGCGGCCCGACCGGCCCGCCTTGTTCGGCAAAGCCTGCCTCAAGGGGCGTGACGACGAGCGCGGCGTCGCCACCTCGGGTTGGCGCGGCCGCAGTTTCTCGCTCGGGATCGCCGACGCGGTCACGGTCATCGCCGCCACGGCCGCGCTTGCCGACGCGGCGGCGACGCTGATCGCCAACGCGGTCGATCTGCCCGGGCATCCCGCCATTTTCCGTGCGCCCGCCCGCGCCCGCGATCCGCAAAGCGATCTCGGCGACCGTCCGGTGACGCTTGCCGTCGGCTCGCTGAGCGGCGCCGAGATCGCCAACGCGCTCGGCCGCGGCGCCGACGAGGCGCGGCATTGGCTCGACCTTGGCCTGATCGGCGCCGCGGCGTTGCGGCTTGGCGGGCGAACCCGCCTTGTCGGCGCCAGCCCGGGCCGCTACAAACCGGAACGCCCCGCGCCCGCCCTCGCAATGGAGCCCCGCCATGCCGTCGGTTGAGCTGCGTAAGCGCGTGATCCAGATCGAGGAGATTTTTCACGAGGGTGGTCCGGTCGCCGCCCTGCCCTACCGACGCGCGGCCATTCTCGCGGTCATCAGGAACCCGTTCGCCGGCCGTTATGTCGAGGACATCGTCGGCTTTTCCGATGACCTCAAGCCGCTCGGACTCGAACTGGCGAAAGCGCTGATCGACGCGCTCGGCGGCGACCGCAAGTCCATCGAGGGCTATGGCAAGGGGGCGATCGTCGGCTCGGCCGGCGAGATCGAACACGGCGCGCTGTGGCATGTTCCGGGCGGCTATGCGATGCGCGAGGCGCTCGGCGGCGCGCTCGCCATCGTGCCCTCGGCCAAGAAAGTCGCTGGCGTCGGCGCGCGGCTCGACGTGCCGATCACGCATATCGACGCCTCCTACGTTCGCAGCCACTTCGACGCGATCGAGGTCGGAATCGTCGATGCGCCCCGCGCGGACGAACTGCTGCTCGCGCTCGCGATGTCGACCGGTCCGCGCGTCCACAACCGCGCCGGCGGCCTGAAAGCCTCCGAGATCAAAGCCAGGGACGGCCTCCGATGAAAGCAAAGATCCGCAAGCTCGCCACATTCGTCGAGGAGACGCATGAGGAAGGCGGGCGCGCCGTCGATCCGCCGACGCGCCGCGCCGCCGCCGTGGCGGTGATCGAGAACCCGTTCGCCGGGCGCTACGTCGAAGACCTCGCCGAACTGATGGACATTGGCGAGGAGCTTGGCGCGCTGCTGGCGCAGAAGGCCATCGCGGCGCTCGGCATTCCCGGCGAGCGCGCCGAGAGCTACGGCAAGGCCGCCGCCGTCGGCGAGAATGGCGAATTGGAGCACGCCGCGGCGATCCTGCACCCCAAGCTGGGCGCGCCCGTGCGTCAGGCCTTGACCAAGGGCGCGGCGCTGATCCCCTCGTCGAAGAAGCGCGGCGGTCCGGGCGTGGCGCTCGATGTGCCGCTCGGACACAAGGACGCGGCGTTTGTGCGCAGCCATTTCGACGGCATGGAGGTGCGGTTGAACGACGCGCCGCGCGCCAACGAGATCATGGTGGCGGTCGCCGTCACCGATTCCGGCCGTCCGCATCCGCGCGTCGGCGGGCTCAGGAAAGATGAGATCAAGGGCGTCGATGGGCTGCGTTAGCTCCGACGCGATGAGGCGGACGGCGATATCAGCCACGCCGGTCGGCGCCGAAATCCACGCGCACGCCGAGCCGTTTGCGCGCGAGATCACCGCGAAAACGCTGGCGCCGCCAGAAGGCGACGAGCGGCGGCTGGCGTCGCGGCGCCTATTTCGGCTCGATCGTCGGCGCCCGGTCGGCCGGCGGCGTATTGCGGCTGCGCTGGCTGCGCACGACGCCATCGATCACGGTCATGCCGACGCCCGGCAGATCGCCGAGGCGCACGCTGTCGAGCAGGGTTTTGCCGGCCGAATGTTGCGCCCGGTCGAGGAACACGAAATCGGCCGCCTTGCCAACTTCGATCAGACCGCAGTCGAGCGCCCGCATTCGCGCGGTGTTGCCGGTGGCGAAACAGAAAGCGACCTCGGCCGGAACGTCGCCGAGCGACGAAAGCATCGAGATCATCCTGAGGATTCCCAGCGGTTGCACGCCGGAGCCCGCCGGCGCGTCGGTCCCCAGGATCACCCGCTCGAGCTGGTCAAGCTCTTTGGCGGCGCGCAGCGTGAAAAGCGCCGCACGCTCGTTGCCGTTGTGCACAAGTTCGAGCCCGCGCCCGCAGCGCTCGCAAAGGCGCGCGATCTGACCGTCGGGCAACGCCGTGTGGCCGCCGTTGATATGGCCGATGACGTCGGTGTCCGCTTCGAGCACGATGTCCGCATCAATCAGGCCGGAGCCGGGAATCGAAGGGCCGCCGGTGTGAATCGTGCTGTTGAAGCCATATTTGCGCGCCCACGCGACCATTTTGCGCGCCGTCGGTCCGTCCTTGACGCCGCCCAGCCCGACCTCGCCGAGGAAGCGCACCCCCGCCTGCGCCAGTTCCTTGAAGTCGCTCTCCTCCATGCCGTGCTCGATGACAGGCGCGCCGGCGTGCACCTTTACCCCGCTGGCGCGGAATGCGGAGAACGTGCGTTGCGCCGTGATCGCCATCGCTTTAAGGCCGACGATGTCGCGCGGCCGGCCCGGCGTATGCACCTCGCCCGCGGAGACCATGGTCGTGACCCCGCCATGCAGGCAGGAGTCGATCCAACCAAGCTGGTTCTGCCGCGGCGTCCAGTCGCCCGCGACCGGGTGGACATGGCTGTCGATGAGGCCCGGCGCCAGCGCGACGCCCTGCGCGTCGATCGTCGTGGTCGCTCCCGCAACGTCGAGATCCTCTAGTCGGCCAACGCTCGCAATGCGGCCATCGACTGCGACGAGCGCGTCGGCGTCGAGGATCGGTCGGGCGAGGTCGCCGCTGAGCATCAGCCCGACGTTGCGAATCACCAGCTTGGTTGGCGCGCCTGCGCCGGAGCTTTCGTCGTGCGCCATAAAGTCACTCGCTTGAAAGTCACTCGCTTCGGCCACCGCGTCGCGGGCGCGCAGATCGTTCGCGTGCAAATACTGGCGCAGGCGCAGTGTTTTGACAAGCGAGCGGCGCTTGCGTCTTGCGCGGTCCCCGACCCGCATTTGTGGTCTTCGCAGCTTGACGCACGACCCGTTCTTGGGCTTCGGGGCTACCGGGCGCCCGCAATTGACCTTGATCCGCAGGCGTCATTGTCCGCTATGGCCCGGAACGGCGCCCGATGCGGGAGGTCATCCGACATACCTATTTTGACGGCGTAGATCTCATACCTGGCAATATTGAAGTCATGGAATACGAGCACGAGACGCCGCGCGTGCGGGCTGAAAAGGGCGTTCTGCTCCGCCACTTGTTCGCCGAGTACGTGCTGATGCCGACCGCTGCCGAAAGTACGGCGATTGAAAGCGCGGGGCAAGAGCGGTTGCCGATCAAGTTGAACCGCCGTCATTGCGAGCCCCGGGAAACGCTTTGCGTTTCCCTCGGCGAAGCAATCCAGATTTCCGCCAAGCCGAGCCTAACAGAATAGCCTGCGATCTCGGCAAGGTGGATGGCATCGCCAAGGGAAACGCAAAGCGTTTCCCTGGGCTCGCCATGACGGAGCCGTCGATTCCGTTTATTCGGCAACCGCTCTAACCAAGCGAACGCTCTACGAGTTGGAGCCGGGCAATATTGGCCGCGATACCTTTCGCCGCGCCCGCGAGTCGATGGACGCGGTGAACGAGCGCATACTCGAGTTGATCGAAGAAAGCTCGGGCCACGCAGAGAACCCTCAGCGATATCAGGGACGAGCGCGACCGTTTGCAGGCGCTTGTCGCGGCGGGCGCGGGACGTGAACTTGACCCCACCGCGATCGACCCTTCGCCCTTCCCCGACCGTCTGCCCGACGACACGGATATCGACTTCGAGGAATTCAAGAAACGCATCGGCAAGGAAGGCCAAAAGATCTCAATTCAGGTTCGGACGCACCCGGAAGCGCCGGGCCGGTATCAGATCGTTTACGGACATCGGCGATGGCGGGCGTGTCGCGACCTTGGAATCAAGGTCAAAGCGATTCTGACGGAATTGACGGACGCCGAGCTTGTCGTCGCGCAAGGCATTGAGAACGCCGCCCGGCGGGACTTGAGTTGGATCGAGCGCGCGCTGTTCGTCGACCGTAGGGATACGGCGGGGCTCAAGCCGCGCGATATTCGCGCCGCTCTTTCGATCGACGACCCCGAGCTTGCGCGCTTGCGGCAGGTATGCCGCGCCATTCCCATCGCGTTGATCAAGGCTATTGGACGGGCTCCGAAGGTCGGCCGGCCGCGTTGGGTCGAACTGGCGACCGACGTCGCTGGTCGGAGCGGCCTGGTCGGGCGCATCCGCCAAACCTTGTCAGATGACAAGGTGTCTCGATTGCCGTCGGATGAGCGTTTCAATCGTGTCCTGACCTTCGTCAAAACCAGGCCGGTTACGCCGCCAGATCGCATGGAGATGAAATCCCCGGGCGGCGCTATCGTGGCCCGCGCGTCATTTGCGCCCGGGCAGGTCAGGCTGACCGTTGACAAGGTATCTGCGCGAACTCACGCGCAAGGCCGGCGAGGGGCAATTCAGCGTCGGACCGATGCTGATGGCGCTGATTTCGGCCCGCAAGCGCGAAAAGAAGAGGGCGTAGCCAGGCTACGCCCGTATTGTCAGCTGAACGTTTTTCATGAGACTGAAGATCGTTTTGTTTCAATAGCTTAGCCGATTCATATTTGTGAGACCGATTCGGATTTGGTGAGACTCAGCCGTCACATAATTTGGATATCGTGAGACTACCTTGCCATAGCGGTTGCACGAGAACCATGGAGCCGGATGAGCCGAAAGATCGGGATTGGCAGGCCGTGCTGGGGCAGGCCGAGGTGTTGCGTCGCTTGCCGCCGCGGCCGAGCGCCGCCGAAATCGCCGACGCCATGGCGGATCTTTCGGTCAGTCGGGCGACGCTGTTTCGTCGGTTGAGGCGGTTTCGGGCCGAGGGGCGGGCTTCGGCTCTGGTGGCGGGAAAGACTGGGCGACGTCTTGGCGTCGATCCCCTCGATCCCGAGCTCAAGTCGCTCGTCGACCGGAACATTGCGACCTTCTACGCCACGGCGGAAAAGCCGTCCCTGACGCAGCTGTGGAAGCGGATTGCGACGGACTGTCGGCCTCATCTTTTGAAACCGCCTTCGATCCGGCGGCTGAAAGCCTATTTGGGCACGTTGGACGCTGAGGCGTTGACGCGCAAACGCGAGGGCAAGGCGGGCGCGGAGGCTCGGTTTCTCGCGCTTCCGGGTGGCTGGTCGGCCGAGCGAGCGATGCAGATCGTCCAAATCGACCACACCAAGGTCGATGTAACGGTCGTCGATCCCATCGAACGGCTGCCGATCGGGCGTCCGATTCTGACGGTCGCCATCGACGTTTTCACGCGCATGGCGCTCGGTTTCCATCTCTCGCTCGAGGCGCCGTCCGTGACCTCGGTCGCGCTGTGTCTGACGCACGCGGTGATGGATAAGACGGCCTGGTTGGCCGAACGCGGCGTCACGGCGCCCTGGCCGGCCCGTGGGCTGCCCGAGTGCATTCACGTCGATAACGGCGCGGAATTTCACGCGCGCGCCTTCAAGCGCGGATGCGCCGATCATGGCGTCGCGATCGCCTACCGCCCGCCCGGCACGCCTCGATTCGGCGGTCATATCGAGCGGTTGATCGGCACGATGATGGGCGCGGTTCATCTGCTCCCGGGCACGCATTTTTCGAACGTCGTGGAGAAGGACGACTACGATCCGGAATCGCGCGCCGTGATGACGATGCGCGAACTCGAAACGTTTCTCGCGCTGGAAATTGTCGGTTCCCACCACGCGGGGCTGCATCGAAGCCTTGATCGGCCGCCGATCGCGGCTTGGCGCGAGGCCGTCTTGACGCGTCCGTCCCGAGATCCCGTCGATCCGCTCCGCTTTCTCCTCGATTTCCTGCCGTTCGAAGCCAGGGTTTTGCGCCGAACCGGCGTTCATCTGCACAACATCTGCTACTGGTCGGATGGATTTGCGCCGTGGATCGGCCGTCACGACGACAAGGCGATCGTCAAATACGATCCGCGCGATCTGCGTCAGGTCTAGGTTCGGCTCGGCGAGAGCTATCTCGCGGCGCCGACGCGCAATTTGACGCGGCCAGCGATAACCCTCTGGGAGCAAAGGGCCGCGTTGCGCAAGGCGCGCGCGCGGCGCGCCCACCTTTCGCTCCCGCCGGCGCTTTCCTCGCCCGAGCCCGTTCCGGGCGACGAGCAACCGCTGGCGCTGCCTTATTTTCCGATCGAGGTGTGGGAATGACAGGCTATGTCCACTTCGATCCCGCGGTGCGCGGTCTCGCCGATTTGCCGGGGCAAGAGCGAATCGAGCGAATACGCGCCGACCTCTGGATCGACTATCCCCGGGCGCGCGAAGCGCTTGCTCGCCTCGATGAACTGCTCTTGTTTCCCAAGCGGGCGCGCATGCCCAATTTGTTGATTTTTGGCGCGTCCGGCATGGGCAAGACGATGATCATCGAGAAGTTCGCGCGAGCTCATCCTCCCGTCCTGGATCCCGTGACCGGCATCCGCGTCAGACCCGTCATCGCCGTGCGGATGATCCCGTCGCCGGACGAGGGACGCTTCTACCACCGTCTGTTGGCCGTGATCGGCGCGCCGCCGCCCAGCCGCGCCACGCGCGGCCAACGGGAGACCCAGGTCCTACGCTGCTCAAGGAGATCGATCCACGCGTGCTGGTGATCGACGAGGTGCAGAATCTGCTCGCCGGAAGCAACCGCGAGCAACGCCGCATGCTGAACCTGCTGCGCTTCCTCGGCAATGAATGGCGGGTCGCACTGGTGTGTCTGGGTCCGCACGAGGCTCGCGACGCCATCCGCGGCGACGCGCATCTCAACAGCCGGTTCGATCCCCACGGCCTGCCGTCCTGGCGCTACGACGAGGATTTTCAGAGCTTGATCGGCAGTTTGTTTCGCGCCTTGCCGCTGCGATCGCCTTCCGAGCTTGGCGAGGGGGGCTTTGAAGCGGATCGTCGAGGCCACGGGCGGGATCACGTCCGCGATTTTTCGTCTGATCACCGATCTGGCGGTCGAGGCGATCGGCAGCGGCGCGGAACGGATAAGCGCCGGCCATTCTCAATCGCCGTATCGCGTCGCCGGCGCCCGAAGCGGTTCTTTAGACCCGTGAGAGGGGAGGCGACGCCGCCGTTGCCGGTCGTCCCGCCGCCGGCGTTCGACGAACGTCTGTCCTCTTGGCTGAGCCGAACCGCCGACCTTTATCTCGTTTCCCCCGGCGAGCTTTGCGCCCATGTCGGCTTATCCTCCGACGGCCTTCTGGGGCTCGACCTCGGGCCCGGCGACCACGCAATCAGGGTTCTGAGCCGGGCGACCGGCCTCGCCTCGGCCCAACTCGTGAGCCTGACCTATCGCGACCTGCCGGCTTTGGCGCGAAGCCTCGTCAACCTCGAAAGCCTGGATTTCTGCCCGACTTGCGCGAGAGGGACGGGAACGCGTCGCGCGCCGCGCCTGAAGACCTGGGCGCTCGGCTACACGCCATGGCGCCCGGAACATGGTTGCCGGCTGTACGGGTCCGACCCGAGCGGCGTCCACGCGCTGGGCGGCGTCGCGATCGCCAAGCGCGGCGCGCGGCTCCTTCGCGCCTGGGCGCTTGGCTTGGACGTCGCCAGGCCTTCGACCGCCGCCGTGTTGGGGCTGCTGTTGACGCCCTATCGCGCTCCGGCGCCGCCGGAGCGCTGGGAATTGGCCCGCGCCCAGGCGGCCGGGTTCCAGGCCCGTCGCGACGACCTCCTTCGACCCCGCGCGCGCAGCGCGCTGAGCCGGGTCGTGCCGGAATACGACGGCGCGGTCGCCATCCACGAGCGAAAGCTGCCGGAAGCGGCCAGAGACCTTTGCGTAGCCCGTGCGGTCGAATGGCAGGCCGTGGCGATCGGCGTCTACAGGGTTATCCAAAACCCGGTCGAAGCCGCGCTGGACATCCTACGGGGTTGCGACGACCACGGACGGCGTCGGATAGAAGCCGGACTTTCGCAATGGCCGCTGGAGACGCGCATCGTCGTCGCGGATCGTTTCGCGCGCGCCGCGCGGGCCCCGGGCCGACGGAAAGGGCCGTGCGGCGCCTGAAGCGGAAATGACGAGACGAAATGGCCTGGCTTTTTTAGACTCGCCTAAAGCGTTAGATTTCAATAGGTTGCATGAAGCGGATTTGGTGAGACTACCTGACGGCCGCTTCGTGCGACGTCGCAAGCGGCGTCAGCCGGGAAACCATCGTGAATTCCTAGGGTTAGCGTTGGGGTTGAGTCGGAAACGGTGAGACTCTGTCTCACGCGGCCGATCGGCGGCCTTCCGCCAAGCCCTTGAGTCTCATTAATTCCGGTCAGCTGACACCCGATTCCATCGATCTCGGCTCAAAAAAACGCGAAAATCGACGCCCGGCGGCCTTTTCCAGCCATCCAAGGGTCGCGACAATGGCGGCTGGCGCAGGTCCGTCGACGATGTCCGATAAGGCAAACTTATCGGATATATAACGCGCGCGACAGGCGCGGCTCTTTGCGGCGTTGAATTTTGCCAAAAGCGCCGTCGCGGAGTCCTCCCTTTGGCTTGCTCGATCGCGCTGATTCGTTGGAAATCGGAGCCGCCACGCCCCGGATATCCTCCGGAATCCGAGGCGGAAACCGCCTTTCTCGCCGCCGCCGCCGCCGCCAGCGTCATGCCTCGGGCCGCGGCGAGGACGAGGCGGTCCGATGGCTTCCATCTCACCCGGCCGGGCGGGCGACAAAGCTTCGCTTCGCGCCAGGATCCTGGACGCACCGGACGCCGCCTGCTCTCGTGGCGCGCGCTGACCTCGGCGTCCCCAGGGCAATGGCGCACCCAGATCGAACGCGCCGCCGTAGCCCGGCTACGCCCTCTTCTTTTCGCGCTTGCGGGCGGAAATCAGCGCCATCAGCATTGGTCCGACGCTGAATTGCCCCTCCCCGGCTTTTCGCGTGAGTTCGCGCAGATAACCGCCCGCGCTGGTGACCGCCGTCCCCTTTTGCAGGATCCCCGCCACGACGATCGCGGCCGGGATTTCGCCAAGCGCCGATTGCGCCGCGGCCCAGGCGCTGGGGCTGATGCCGAGCATCGAGCGCACCATAATCGCGACGGCCAGGAAATCGCGCCAGTTTGCAATCCCGCCCTTGGCGTAGTCGATGATATCGGGGCAGGCGTCGAGCACCATTCCCAGCGGATAGGCCTGCGGCGGTCTCGCTTTCTCCGGATCAGGCTCAGGCTTCGCCCCCTGGCTTTCTTGGGAAGCAGGTTCAAGAACAAATAGGTCTTTTGGGTTTGAATTCTGTATGTGGCGCTCAATTTGAGACTCATTGGCGATCGATTGTTTGCCTTTTATGTGATTTTCCAACAGGCTGAGGATCTCGTCGGCTAGCAGCGTCAGTTCCTCGGCGATCGGCTCCAACTCCCTACGGCTGGCGGTGCGGGGAATGCGGCCCAAAATGCCGCGAAACAACCCGTGGATGTCCGACCAGTCCGACAGCCCCTGCCCCGCCGCAACGCTTGGGCTATTGGCTGGCTTGACCACCGGCACACCCTCCTCAATGCCGGTCGCGATCATCTTGGCGATGTCGCGACGGCATAAGGTGATGCGCTCGCGCACGAGGCGCAGGGCGCGCTCCTCCGCCCTGACCTCCTCGGCCCAGGCTTCAAACTCGTCGGCGCGCGCCACTAGCGGGCTCAGATCGAAACCAAACGCCATTTCAATCGCCCCGCCCTGCCCTTTGCGGGCGAACCGCTTGCCGTTCGGACTGTCGCGCCGGATCACCAGCCCCGCATCGACAAGAGCCGCCAGATGCCGCCGCAGCGTCGCCGGCGCCATGCCGTGAGCCCGCAGCGCGAGCTGCTGATTGGACGGGAAAACAACCAGGCCCTCCCCGCTCAACGTGGTCTCGGGGTGGAAGCTCAGCAATGCGTCAAGCACGGCAAGGGCGCGCTCGGAAACGCCGACATGCGTCTTGGCGGCGCAGATCGCGCGAAACACCTGCCATTTGTGCACGACCTTTTCGGGCGGTCGCGCCTTCGCGATCGCCAAGTTCGCCACATGGGCAAGCGTCAGCGATCGTCGCCCAAAGGGCGTCGTCGAACTATGGGATTGCATTTCGAATGCCCTCAATTGGGCAATAGAAATCCGCTCACCGAAACGGCGTTCAATCTCTCACGAGACGCTTGACAGTGATTCGCGGAAGTGGGATTCTCAACCTGCGAGTGATGAGAAGGGCTTCCGGAACTCCGTTTCGGGGGCCTTTTTCTTTTGCCGGTTAATCTCCATTTTCGTTGGATGCCGAAATCCGTCGGAAAGCTTCATAGTATTGCGCGAGGTTTTCCGAGAGATATATACCGAACGCGTGTGCGTCCGGACCCTTGGCCTTGAGAGACAGAGTGAAGCGTTTTCCCCCTGACTCCATTTCGGCCGCCAGGGAGGCGTCCTCGGGCATCCAGACGAATTTCCTCGGCTCAGAACGTCCGCGCGGCGCTGACCTGGCCGCCTTGAGGCGCGAGACCAGGGTATCGAATCGTTCGTCGCTTGAGCGTGCGGCAAAGCCGCTTTCGGCGACCGCTTTGAGCGCCGCTTCCTGGCTGGAGGGTTTCTCAAGCACAAGCTTCAACTTGTACCATCGATCGCGTCCGACGCCTTTGGCCGGACCGATCGCGTGCAGGATCGGCTCTGGCAACCCAGCCACCGACAGCATTTTCGACAATGTTGTTCGGTCGACGCCAAGGGCGGCCAGGATCGTCGAGCTGTCCTCGTCATAGCGGAGCCGGGCGAGATTAGCCGCGAACAGCGCCTTCTCGATGAAAGATAGGTTTGCTCGCGCGGAATTCTCCTGGCCCTGCGCGATGACATGGTCCCGGTCCTTCAAATCCCTAATGACAGCCCGAACTTTGCGGCCGAGCCGCTTCGCCGCCTCCAGGCGTCGATGTCCGAAGACGACCATGTAGCGTCCGGATTTGGACGGATGCGGCCTGACGAGAATTGGCGAATCCTGCCCGCGCTCGCGAATCGCTTCGAGCAACTCGTTGAATTCCTGATCGTCGGCTGTCAACCGATCCTTGATGAAAGATCCATCGACAGAATCTACGTCCAAATCGACAATGGTTTCGCCTTCGAGCAGCTTGTCGGCGCGGGCCGCCATCTCATCAATGGAGCTCAAAATGGACCGGGACGCACCTTTCATGGCGTAATCGAGCGACGGGGCCGACTCTCGGACGCCACTGTCGCTGCGCAGGTTCGCGAACGGATTTTTACGCGCCAAGCTTCGCCTCCCACTCCTTAAGCCCTTTGAAAAGGCTACAGAAATTCGGTGAATTTACCGCGGTCAACATCAGGAACGCCCCCAAGCCTGATGAATCAAGCCCTGAATCTCGAAATTGACCGCATCCATGCACTCGATCGCGCGGTCATATGTATCGCGATTAAAATTTGCACGTTCGACCTCATAGAGCGTCTGCTTGGTCAGGCCGGCGTCTGAAATCGCCGTCGACTTGACCATAGGGCTCTTCAGGATCTCCTCGGCCAACATCGAGTGCATGAAGCCAAGCATCTGAACCTGAGGGATATCCGTGGGCTCAAAGCGGGTGATGAGATAGCGCAGCCAATCCATCCGGACATCGGCGCCCGCCTTCTTGATCGTCTTTGTGATGTTGCCGAGCATGAGGAGAAACTGACTCATCGACATCAGATCGAGCATCTGCGGATGCACGGTGATCAGCACGCATGTCGCCGCCGTGAGGGCGGTCAAGGTGAGGTAGCCGAGCTGCGGTGGGCAATCGATGACTACAACGTCATAGCGGTCATCGACGTCGGCAAGCGCATTGCCAAGCCGCGTAAAAAACCGTCTTCCTTCCTGCGACGTCTGCATCGCAAGCGGCGTTTCATACTCGTATTCCTGCAATTCGAGATTGGCTGGAACAATGTCGAGCTGGGGAAAGTTTGTCTTCAGGATCACATCCTGAATGGGCTTGCGCTGCCCGTCGTAGCGCAGGGCGTCATAAAGCGAGGGATTTCGATCAATCTCGGGCTGAAAGCCGTGCAGGGCGGAAAGCGACGCCTGAGGATCAAGATCAACGATAAGCACGCGATGCCCAGTCAAGGCGAGATGCTGCCCCAAGTGCGCCGCCGTCGTGGTCTTGCCCGATCCGCCCTTGAAATTGACGACCGCAATGACCTGAAGCTTTTCTCCCGCTTTTCTGTACGGGACATATTTGCTCGTGTCGGATCGGCCATTCTTGTCCAGATAGTGCCGGAGCTCGATCATTTGCTCGGCGGTGTAAACCCGCCGGCCGCCGTTCGTGATCAGCGGTTTCGGCCCCTTGCCTTCCAGATGAAGGCGCTTCAAATTGTTGGGACTGACGCCGAAATAGTGAGCGACTTCCGCCATGGCGAAGCGCCGCAAAGTCTTCTGCGCATCGGGCGGGAACTTCTCTTGCCGCAACTGATCGAGCTTCCGCGAGATCTCCGCCCCTTGCATGAGGATTTTGTCGTCAAATTCAAACGGAGGAAGCGACACCATGATCTAGCTCGGGCCCGAAATAGCGCTAAGATCGCCAAAGAGGCCAATCTGGCGCCAGTATGTCCGATTCGCTGGCGGTTGCAAGGAGTATTGGGTTAACGCTTTCTTAACGGCGCCGACAGCTATTGCGCCGGCGAAGGGGGCGACTCAAAGCGCATGGCGCTGCCTGGTCAACGACCCAGATCGAATCCGATCAATCGGAACCAGAGAATCGGCGTGTGTCGGAAATTAGAGGGACTGGTATAAATCGATGGGTTGGCTTTGGCCACGAGCAACCGGGGCAAACTCGATGTCATCGCATTTTCCGCCAAAAATCTCCCGTTCTTTGCCGATGTGACGATGCCCTCACGGGCCCTTCCGCGCCGAGAAGAACGCCGCGATGGCTCGTTTCATTTCGGGCGTGCGCCCCGCCTCGCCCTGCAGGTCGCGCTCGAGGTCGAGCTGGGCGTCCAGCTGACGATCGGCCGCCGACGCGATGAGCCGCTTGGTGGCGGCGAGCGCGGCGGGAGCGCGCGACGCCAATGTCGCGGCAATCTCGTCCGTCCGCGCGGGCAGCTCGGAATCAGCGAACGCTCGCCAGATCAGGCCCCAACTCTCGGCTGTTTCCGCGCTGATGCGATCGCCCAGCATCATCATCGGCCCGGCGCGGGCGCGACCGATCAATTGTGTCAGGAACATCGTGTTGCCCGCGTCGGGCACGAGCGCGATGCCGACGAACGGCTCGTAGAAATATGCCGAGCGCGCGGCCACGACGATGTCGCCCGCGAGCGCGACTCCGACCGCGGCCCCGGCGCAGGGACCGTTGACCTGCGAGACGATCGGCAGGCGACAGGAGCGCATCCGCCGGATCAGCGGATTGAAATGCCGATCGAGCACGCGGTCGAGTTCGGGCGTCGCGTCGGGGACGATCGTCGAGAGATCATAGCCCGCCCCGAACGCGCGACCGGCGCCCTTGAGAACGATGACCCGAGCCTCGGGGTTTTCCTCGGCCTGACGGAACGCGTCGAGCAATTCGTCGGCGGTCTGGTCGCGATAGGCGTTGAGCCGCGCCGCGCGTTCGACCGTGATCCGCGTCACGCCGGCTTCGAGGCTGACCGAGATGTCTTCGTACTGGCCCATGAATAGTCCCCTAGAATCGAAACACGCCATAGCCGAGATCGCCCAACGGCGCGTTCAACGACGCGGAGATCGCGACGCCCAGCGCGTTGCGCGTATCGACGGGGTCGATGATGCCGTCGTCCCACAATTCCGAGGTCGAATAATAGGCCGAGAGTTGTTCCTGGTAGGCGGCGAGAGTCTGCTCGCGCACTTGCTCGATCAAGGCCCGGTCGATCGCCTCGCCGCTGCGCTTCATCTGGTTGACCTTGACCTCGGCTAGCACATTGGCGGCCTGTTCGCCGCCCATGACGCCGATCTGGTGGTTGGGCCAGGAGAACAGGAAGCGTCCGTCAAACGCCCGCCCGCACATTCCGTAGTTGCCGGCGCCGAACGAACCGTTGCACATGATTGTGAATTTGGGCACGCGGCTGCAACTCTGCGCCATGATCATCTTGGCCCCGTCCTTGGTGATGCCTTTGCGCTCGTATTCGCGCCCGACCATGTAGCCGGTGATGTTCTGCAGGAACAGCAGCGGCGTTTCATTCTGGTTGCAAAGCTCGATGAAATGCGCCCCTTTCAAAGAGGAATCGTTGAAGAGTACGCCGTTGTTCGCGAGGATGCCGACCTTGAAGCCCCATATGTTCGCAAAGCCGCAGATCAGGGTGGCGCCATAGTTCGGTTGATATTCGTGGAACCGGCTGCCATCGACGATTCGGGCGATGACCTCGCGCATGTCGAACTGTTTCTTGACGTCGTCGGGGAGTATTCCATATAGCTCGTCGGGATCGTAGGCGGGGTCTTCCGCGGGCTCCGGGCGCCAGGCGATCTTGGTTGGCTCGCGCCAGAGTCGAGCGATCTCGCGCCCGATCAATATGGCTTCTTCTTCGTTGGCGGCGGGATAGTCGCAGACGCCGGAAACGCTGGTGTGCATGTCGGCGCCGCCGAGATCCTCCACAGACACCTCCTCGCCGGTCGCGGCGCGCACCAGCGGCGGCCCGCCAAGAAAGACGGCGCCGGTTCCGCGCACGATCACGTTGTAGTCCGACAGCGCGGGGATATAGGCGCCGCCGGCGGTGCAATGTCCGAACACAAGCGAGAGCTGTTTGACTCCGAGCTTGGAGAGGATCGACTGATTGCGGAAGACGCGACCGCCCATCTGCTTGTCGGGAAACAGTTGCGCCTGCAACGGCAGGAAGCCTCCGGCGGAATCGCAGAGGTGGATCACCGGCAGCCGATTCTCAATCGCGATGTCGAGCGCGCGGACTATCTTCTTGACCGTGAGCGGATACCACGCGCCCCCCTTCACGGTGCAATCGTCGGCGCGGATCATCGTCTCCTTGCCGGAGACGATTCCAATGCCGGCGATGCAGCTTGCCGACGGCGCCTCGCCGCCATAGGCCATGTTGGCGGCGAGCGAGGAAAGCTCCAGGAACGGGGTGCCGGGATCGAGCAGCTTTTCGATCCGCTCGCGCGGCCGCATCTTGCCCTGTTTGGCGATCCGTTCGAGATCGCGCGCCGGACGAACATGACGCGCGGCTTCCTGACGGGCGCGGAACTCGGCGGCAAGCCGGCGGTTGTGCGCCGCGTTGCGCCGGAATTCGGCGCTCGACGCGTTCAGGCTCGACTGGATCTTTCTCAACGTTTCAATCCTCCGACGTCAGCGCTTCGAGCCGCGCGACGGTTTCGTCCTTGTCGACGGAGTCGCCCTCGCCGCGCAGGATCGCGGCGATGCGCCCGTCGCGCGGCGCCGCCAGCGCCATTTGCAGCTTCATGCTCTCGATCGTCGCGACGGCTTCGCCGCGCAGCACGGCGTCGCCCGCCGACTTGTGGACCGAGACCACCCGTCCGGGCATCGGCGCCTTCACTTCGTCATTTCCGGCGCCGGTCTCGGCGATCTCCGAACGCGGATCGATCAACCCGATTTCATGAGTTCGCCCGCGCAGCCGCACGACCTGCCGCTCGCCGACCTGCGCCCGTGCGACGTGGAGGGCTTCGCCGGCGATTTCGAGCGTGTGGCGCCCGTCGCCGCCGTCGCCCGTCGCGGCGATCTCATGTTCGCGTCCGTCGATGCTGACGACCAGATGCGGACGGCGGCGGACGATTTCGAGGATGTGCACGCGCCCCGCGAAGGTCAGCTTCAACGCCATGCTCAGTTCCTCCAACGCCCGATCGTCGCGTGCGGCTCGGGAGCCCCGAACACGGATTCGCGAAACTCGCGAAAGCCCAGCGCCGCGGCGATGAGGACGTGATCGAGCGTCGAGGCGTCGAGCGGCGCCGCGTTCAGCGCTTCAGCATGTTCGGCGACAAAGCCCGTGTGCAGGTCTCCGGCGCGAAAGGCCGGATGCGCCAGAACGCGTTCGAGATATTCCGCGTTGGTCTTCACGCCGAGGATCGCCAATTCTTCGAGCGCGGCGATGGAGCGGGAGATCGCCTGGTCGCGCGTTTCGCCGTGGACGACGAGCTTGGCGAGCATCGGGTCGAAGTCCGCCGTGATCTTCTGCCCTTTGTCGAGCGCATTTTCAAACCTGAGATAGGGCGCCTCGGGCTTGCCGAGATATTGCACGATCCCGGTTTCCGGGAGAAAGTCGCGCTCGGGATCTTCCGCGCAAATGCGGCACTCGATCGCGACGCCTTTCCGAACAATGTCGGCCTGCTGAAATGGGAGCCCATGCCCGGCCGCGATCTCCATCTGCGCGCGCACGAGGTCGATGCCCGTGATCATCTCCGTCACGGGATGTTCGACCTGCAAGCGCGTGTTCATTTCGAGAAAGAAAAACCGACCGTCGGAGCCAAGGATGAATTCGATCGTGCCGGCGTTGAGGTATTTGGCCGCGCTCGTTAGTTGCAGGGCTGCGTCCAGCATGCGCTCACGAATATCGTCGGCGAGATTGGGGGCCGGGGCCTCCTCGATGATCTTCTGAAAGCGCCGTTGCACCGAGCACTCGCGTTCGAACAGGGTCACCGCGCCGCCTCGCCCGTCGCCGAGCACCTGCACTTCGATATGGCGCGGCCGGTCGACATAGAGCTCGGCGTAGATGCGCCCATCGCCGAAGTAACGCAGCGCCTCGCTCGCCGCCGAACGCGTCGCCTCGGCCAACGCCTCGACCGAGCGGACGATCTTCATGCCCTTGCCGCCGCCGCCCGCCGCCGCTTTGATCAGCAGCGGAAACCCGATCCTCTCGGCGGCGGCCATGAACGATGCGGCGTCGCCGTCGGAGATCACCGAGGGGGCCACCGGCACGCCGTGCCGTTCGGCAAAGTCGCGCGCAGATATCTTGTCGCCCATCAAGGCGATCAGGTCGGCGCCGGGGCCGATGAAAGTGAGCCCCGCCGCGGCTGTCGCGCGCGCGAACGCGGCGTTTTCCGAGAGAAAGCCGTAGCCGGGATGAATGGCGTCGGCGCCTGCGGCGAGGGCGGCTTCGATGATCCGCCCGCCGTCGAGATGGGCCGCGACGGGCGTCTCGCCGAGGATTTCGACCGCTTCGTCCGCGGCGCGCACATGCGCGCTTCTAGCCTCCGCCGCGTGGAAAATCGCGACCGAGGGAATCGAGAGTTCGCGAAGCGTGCGCGCGATGCGACAGACGATCTCGCCACGGTTGGCGATCAACACTTTTCGGAAGGGTAGCGGTCGGCTCCGCGGCGGCATGGCGCGCGCGATCCCGGTGGGCTGGGTCACAGCGTCATCCCCGGCGAACTCCCTGTCGGCGCTTTGACCGGCGCCGCGGTTATTAATGATGTGAACTCAGTAAGTCTGTCAACTCCTGCGCGAACGAGGTCGATTCGGTTTCAACATTTCCGCTCGATTCGCGGTGAAATACACGCAAGCCCGCTGACCTGGCGTCGTGTCGAACCGGAGGTCGCCGCTAGTCTATGATGAATTACGTTCATTATCGGGTTCGTCCGCTTGTGTCCGCGCGGGTGAACTGCTAGCTTTGGCTATCGGGAGATCAATTCTTGGTAGGCGGCAGGGAGGCGACGTGAATTCCGTCGGCGCGGACCGGGTCGGCAACGGCGGACCCCAGGGATTCGACCTCGACGACGAGCAGCGCGCGCTGCTCGACCACGCCG
>JANLPL010000098.1:0-30982 GCA_031367195.1 Bradyrhizobium sp. | reverse complement strand
GAGACATTCCGCTACCGCTGGATCGAAGCGGTCCCGATCCGCGACGGCAACGACGCTTTATGGGTCAACTGGATCGGCTTCGAGAGTCTCGACGCCAAGGGAAAGGTCAAATATTCCATGGCCTGGGTGACCAGCCTTTCCTGTCAGCATGAGGATATGGGCGAAGAAACTTGTGCGCTTGGCGGCGGCCTTGGGCCCGGCCTGCCGTGGCGGCGTCATCGAGTCGCGCGCGACGCCCGGCGAAGGCGATGACGCGATCTTGCAGGAGACCGAGTATTCCGCGCCCGTACAATTGCCGCTTGACGAGCTTGAGTTTGTGTATCTGGCCCTCGGGTTGGCCGTTGGACGCTCCCGAGGCGATCGCGGCGCACACCGCGGCTTTGCCGTTGGCGGCGCCATTCGCGAGCGAGGCGACCCGTGTCGTCTTGGCGCGCGCGGTCCCGGGATCAAATTCCGCCAGCGCCTATCGTACGTTCATGGCTTGGAAATCCAGGGAGCGCCTGGCTTGCTTTCACCATCAGGCGGCAATTGTCGGCGAGCTGGATCGCCCCGGAGAGCGCTCTTTGCGTTGCGAGCGATTGCCCGAAACTCCAACCGCCATCGACGCAGCTCCAAAGGATGACGATAAGGAATGATAACAATCAAAAAACTGTCGGGATGTTCGTGGGGCGCGCGCGGCGGCGCTATGAGATAGTGACATTTGGGTCGGCGAAAGGCGCGCGCCGGAGGAGGAAATCCAATTGAAAGTCACCATAGGCTGGGACATCGGCGGCGCGCATCTGAAGGCGGCGAGGGCGGAGAACGGGCGTATCGTGACGGCGGGCGAACTCGCCACGCCGCTGTGGCAGGGGCTCGAAAGTCTTCACGCGGCCTTCGTCGAATTGGTCCGCCGGCTCGGGCCGGCGGACGCGCAGGGCGTCACGATGACGGGCGAGTTATGCGACGCCTTCGCCTCGCGCCGCGAAGGCGTGATCGGGCTGGCCGAAATCGCCGCGCGCCATCTCGGCCGGCCGCGGCTCTACGCCGGCCGTGCGGGCTTCGTCGCGGTGGAGGCGGCGGGCGAACACTTCCGCGCCATCGCCTCCGCCAACTGGCGCGCGAGCGCGGAAGCGGCGGCGCTGCACGCGCCCGACGCGCTGTTGATCGACATCGGATCGACCACGTCCGACTTGATCCCTATCGTCGCCGGCGCGGTGGCCGCGGTGGGGGAGGACGATGCGGGACGGCTGGCGGCGGGCGAACTGGTGTACACGGGCCTCACCCGATCATTCGTGATGGCGATGACCGCGCACGCGCCATTCGCGGGTCAGTGGACGCCGCTCATGAACGAATATTTTGCCTGCGCCGCCGACGTGCGGCGCGTGCTCGGCGACCTGCCCGAGGGCGCGGATTTGATGGCGACGGCTGACGGGCGCGACAAGAGCGCAGCGGCTTCGCGGGCGCGGCTGGCGCGCATGATCGGCCGCGAGGCGGCCGATGCGCCCGATGCGGCCTGGCGGCGGCTGGCGGGCTGGTTCGCCGAGGCGCAATTGCGCGACATTTGCGACGCGGGCTTTCTGCGCCTGTCGCGCGGCGATGTGGAGGAGGGCGCGCCGGTGATCGCGGCGGGCGTCGGCTCGGGCGTCGCGCGGGAAGTCGCGCGGCGGTTGGGCCGGCCCTGTCTCGACTTCGCCGCCCTGATCGGAGCGGACGGGGACGCTTCGGTCTGCGCGCCGGCGGCGGCGATTGCGCTGCTGCTTTCGCGCCAGATGTGTTAGGGTCGCCGAAGTTTCAGGGAGGATCTTATGCGCGCTCGCCTCGTCGCGCTGGCGATGTTAGCCGGGGCGCCGTCGCAAGCCGCCGTGCCCGCGCTCAACGATTACCCCACCTCCACCCGGGCGGATTATGTGTTCGCCTGCATGAAGATCAATGGCGAAACGCGCAAGGCGCTCGATCAATGCTCGTGCTCGATCGACGTGATCGCGACGTTGCTGCCCTACGACGCTTATGTCCAGGGCGAAACTGTCGCTTCGATGAACCAGGACGCCGGCCCGGTCGGGCGCGCCTTCAAGGCGACGCAACTTGCCAGGGAAGGCCTCGACACGCTGTTGCGCGCGCAGGCCGAGGCGGAGGTGCGCTGCTTCTGACGACGCTTACGAACCGCTGCGTTCGAGCGGCCACTCCGCATTGAAGCGCGCGTTGTCGATGTCGTTCGCCTCGACGCGCAAGGTTCTGGCGTCGTTGCGGGCGAAATCGAAGCGGAAATTCGGGTCTTCGGAGATCGAAATTCCGCCCTCGACCGAGAAGATCAGATCGCTTCCCTGGAAGACAGCGAGATGATCGACGTAGCGCGCCGGGGTATAGAGCCGCGTGACCTGATCCATCTGCAGGCCGGAACTGTTGGGATGACGCAGCATCACGACAAAGTCGCCACGGCCGGGGGCCGCATTTGCGATCACGCGCAGCTTCATTTTGCCGAGCGCCGCATTGGCCTCGTCGAGCGCCTTGCTCGCCGGCGCCGAGCAACCGCCCGCCGCTTTCACATAGGTCTTGGTCATGTGCAGGCTGCCGTCGCTGAGCTGAGCGATCAGCCGGATGTGGGTGTAAGCGTTGACGCGCACGCGGGTGGAGAGGCTCGACACGTCCGATTTGGGACCGAGCGTGAATTCGCCCGCGAGCGGCACGGGATTTTCGTCGATCACGAGGCTCAGCCTGGTGACGCTACGCGTGTCGCCGGGGGGCCTGCGCACGGTCATCGTCACCGGCGTCAGCGCGGCGTCCTCGGCGCGGGGCGGCGCTTCGAGCGAGGCGAAGTCAGCGTCCTCGAAGATCACGGCGTCCCTGAACAATTGCGGCTTGAGATCGGGCCATGAGTCCGGCTCCGTCTGTGCTGACGCAGCCGTGGCGAACAGAACAATTAGGGCGGCCACGGAATATTTGTTCATGCCTCGGCTCTCAATCCAACGTTCACGGATCCCATTCATATTCGGCATAGGCCGCCGTTGCGTTTCGCGCATTGTAAACATCGAACAGACGCCACTGCGCGCGCTCCTGCGCGCCCGCCGAATCCGCGGCCTGGCGCATGTCCCGCCCGCTCGCGAGCGCGCTCTTTATGTCACGAGTCAATGTCTCGAAATAGCGCTCCTGATCGGCGAGCGCCTCCGGCCAGGGTTCGACCGGCGGCCCGTGGCCGGGGACGACCTGAAGCGCGGGAATCCCGCGCAACGCTCCAAGTTCAGCGATCCAGCCCTTGAGGGAGCCGTCGATCACGGGCAAATGGCCGGAGAACACCAGATCGCCGGCAAACAATATACGCGTCTGCGAATCATAGACGGTCAGGTCGCAATCGGTATGACCGGGCCCCCAGGCGTGAAGCGTCAACATGCGGCCGCCGAGATCCAGACTGGTCTCGTCCGCCACAAGCAAGGTTGGGAGCACGATGCGCAACTCGTCCATCGCGGCGTCGCCCAGGATCGGCCGGAAACGCTTGAGATAGAATGGACCGCGCTCCGCCAAAGCGCGCGGCAGGTTCTTGTGGCCGACGAACACGGCGCCAGAGGTTGCGAAAGCGGCGTTCCCAAACACGTGGTCGGGATGCTCGTGCGTGTTGATGACGTAAATGATGGGTTTGTCGGTAACGCTGCGGATGGCGGCGAGAAAGCGCCGGCCGACCTCGACGCTTCCGCCCGAATCAATCACCGCCGCGCCGCGTTCGCCGATCACCAGACCCAGATTGGCGATGTCGCCCTGGTTTACCGAATCGGCGACGGCGATCGCGCCGGGATGCGCATAGACGCCGGGCGCGATTTGTTGCAGCGCAAAATCAGCAGCGGCCGCGGCCGGCGCCGGCAACGCGGAACAAATGAGAGCGAGCGCGAAAGCAGCGCGTCGATGACGAGTCCGTCCATTGCTGCATCGCAAAACAAAAACCTTTGCCGAGGCGCAGGCGACGCGCCGTGTTTGATTGTTGCGCCGCCCATGTCTTGCGCGCGAACTACACAATGCGGAAGAACATGACTGAATTTTGTCCCGGCGCACAATTTTCGCTTGCGCTCTGATTGGGCTCGAAATAGGATGAGGATGTAACCGGCTTCACGGGCGTCGAGGATAGGGAGCCTCGGCGTTTCTTCGAAGGCAGGCAAGATTTCCCAAGCGGGAAATGGCCTGAGTCTTGGCTGTTGTGACACGCTGCCGGTCGCAAATCCCACGGAATGTGTCGCCATCGGCGGCGGAGTAGGCTTTGCTGGCTTGCGCCGTCATCGCAATCAATGATGTATGGGAGGAATTGAATGCGCAAATATCTTCTTGCGACGTGCCTCAGCGCCGCCGCTCTGTGTGCGTCAAGCTACGCCTATGCCGACGACGAGCAGGCGATGATGCAGAAAGACGCCAAGCAATGGACGACCCAGCGCGGCGATTATGCGGCGACTGGTTATTCCGAACTGAACCAGATCACTGCGGCCAATGTGGCCAAGATCGCCCCGGCCTGGACGTTCTCGACCGGCGTGCTGCGCGGCCATGAAGGCTCGCCGATCGTCATCGGCGACGTGATGTACGTTCACACGCCCTTCCCCAACATCGTCTATGCGCTCGACCTCAACAACGACGGCAAAATCCTCTGGAAATACGAGCCCAAGCAGGATCCCAACGTCATTCCTGTGATGTGCTGCGACACCGTCAACCGCGGCCTCGCCTTCGGCAGCGGCATGGTGTTCCTGCATCAGGCCGACACAACTCTGGTGGCGCTCGACGCCAAGACCGGCAAGCCGGCCTGGTCGGTGAAGGACGGCGACCCGTCGAAGGGACAGACCGGCACCGACGCGCCGTTCATCTTCAAGGACAAGGTGTTCATCGGCGTCTCCGGCGGCGAGTTCGGCGTTCGGTCGTGGGTTTCGGCCTACAATGTCAAGGACGGCAAGCTCGCCTGGCGCGGCTATTCCATGGGCCCGGACTCCGACACGCTGATCGACCCCGCGGCGACGACCGCGCTCGGCAAGCCGGTCGGCGCGGATTCCTCCACCAAGACCTGGCAGGGCGACCAGTGGAAGATCGGCGGCGGCGCGACCTGGGGCTGGTACGCCTACGACCCGGCGGCCAACCTGATGTATTACGGCTCCGGCAATCCCTCGACGTGGAACCCGAAGCAGCGGCCCGGCGACAATAAGTGGTCGATGACCATTTGGGCGCGCGACGTCGACACCGGCAAGGCCAAGTGGGTCTATCAGATGACGCCCCACGACGAGTGGGATTATGACGGCATCAACGAGATGATCCTGACCAACCAGAAGATCGACGGCAAGGATCGGCAGTTGCTGACCCATTTCGATCGTAACGGGTTTGGTTACACGCTCGATCGCATTTCCGGCGAATTGCTTGTCGCCGAGAAGTTCGATCCGGCCGTGAACTGGGCCACCAAGGTCGAGATGGACAAGACCTCGCCCAACTACGGCCGTCCGCTCGTGGTGCCGGCGATGTCGACCGACCACAACGGCGAAGACGTCAACTCCAAGGGCGTCTGCCCGGCCGCGCTCGGCTCCAAGGACGAGCAGCCGGCGGCCTATTCGCCGCAGACGGAACTGTTCTACGTGCCGACCAACCATGTCTGCATGGACTACGAGCCGTTCAAGGTCAGCTACACCGCCGGTCAGCCCTATGTCGGCGCGACCTTGTCCATGTATCCGCCGAAGGGCGAAACCAACATGGGCAATTTCATCGCCTGGGACGGCAAGACGGGCAAGATTGTGTGGTCGAATCCCGAGCAGTTCTCGGCCTGGGGCGGCGCCCTGGCGACAGCGGGCGGCGTGGTGTTCTACGGCACGCTCGAAGGTTATCTGAAGGCTGTCGACGCCAAGACGGGCAAGGAACTCTACAAGTTCAAGACCCCGTCGGGCATCATCGGCAATGTGATGACCTACGAGCACGGCGGCAAGCAGTTCGTGGCGATCCTGTCCGGCGTCGGCGGCTGGGCGGGCATCGGCCTGGCGGCCGGTCTCACCAAGCCGCAGGACGGCCTCGGCGCGGTCGGCGGCTATGCGGCGCTGTCCAACTACACCGCGCTCGGCGGCACGTTGACGGTGTTCGCGCTGCCCAACAACTGAGCGCGCGCTAACCTCTAGAGAAGAGCCCGGCGGATCGGAACCGAACCGAACGCCGGGTTCGTTTGTTCAATGACAATCGTTTGTTTAATGATAATCGTTTGTTTAATGACAATGGCGCCGTGGCGCCGGGGGAGGATAGGTTCCGTGAGAGTTTCCGCTTCGCGTTCTCTTTTGGCCGTTGCGATCCTTTGCGCTTCCGGCGTCGTCGCCCTGGCGGACCCGCCAGCCGATCCGACCGCGGTCAAGCAGGACGCGGACGGATACTGGCGCGACAAGAACGGCGATCCGACCTACAAGGTCGAGAGCGACGGGACTGTCGATTTCCCGACGTTTTCGGGTTTCCGACGCTACCATTCCGATTGCCACGTCTGCCACGGGCCGGACGGCATGGGATCTTCCTACGCGCCCGCCCTGGCGAATTCGCTCAAGACGATGGACTATGCGACCTTCGCCGGCATCGTTGTGAGCGGCCGAAAGAATCTCGCCAACGGCAACGAGAACGTCATGCCGGCGTTCGCCGACAACAAGAACGTGACGTGCTATCTCAACGATATCTACATCTATCTTCGCGCGCGCTCGCAGGATGCGGCCCCGCGCGGCCGCCCCGCCAACCATGGGGCGAAGCCAGCGACTTTCGACGCCAACGAAAGCAAATGCATGGCGGCGGATTGATTGAACTGCACGGCCGCGAACGGACGTTGAACAGGCAGGGGGACCGGCGACGGTGAGAAAACGAAAATCCGGCGCCGGGATCGTCGCTGCGGCGCTTGGCGTTTGTCTGCTGCAAGGGGCGGCGCGGGCGCAGGACGCTGATCTCAACGGCGCGCTCGAACTCGTCGATCCCCATGTGTTTCGCGCCTGCGCCGATCCGCGCAACCTGCCGTTCTCCAATCAGGCCGGCGAGGGGTTCGAAAACAAGATCGCCGAGTTGTTCGCCAGGAAGCTCGACAAGAGCCTGGGCTATACGTTCTATCCCGGCGCAACCGGTTTCATCCGCAACACGCTGAATGCGCGCCGCTGCGACGTGGTGATGGGAATTCCCGTCGGCGACGATGTCGTGCAACCCACCAACCCCTATTACCGCACCGCCTATGTCGCGGCTTACGCCAAGGACGGGCCGCTCACAGGGCTCGATGGGCTTGCCGATCCCCGGCTGAAGACGGCCAGGATCGGCGTGATCGCCGGAACCCCGCCCGTCACCTATCTCGCCATCAACGGGCTGCTCGGCCATATCAAGTCCTACGCGCTGGTGGTCGACACGCGCTTTGATTCGCCCAATGCGGAAATGATGGACGATCTCGACAAGGGCGTAATCGAGGTCGCGCTGATGTGGGGGCCGCTGGCGGGCTATTATGCAGCAAAGCACAAGACGCCGCTGACCTTGCAGCCGCTGGTCAAGGAGACGGGCGGGCCGAAAATGACCTATCGCATCGCGATGGGCGTGCGTCATTCCGATCAGAACTGGAAGCGCGATCTCAACAAGCTGATCGCCGCCAATCGCGACGAGATCGTCGCCATCCTGCGAAGTTTCGGCGTGCCGCTGCTCGACGAGAACGACAAGCCGCTCGGGTCGCCATGAGGCGCGTCGCGCGCTTGGCGGGCGTCTGGCTCGCGCTGACCACGACCGCGTTCGGCGCGCCGCCCGAGCCCGACGGCTACCGCAATGAGGAATACCGCGCCCCGACGCCGGCGACGTTGGCGGGCGCGCGCGTGCTCTCCACCGAGCAGGCGCATGAGTTGTGGCAATCTCAACGCGGCGTCTTCATCGATGTTTTGCCGCAGGCGCCGCGGCCGAAGAACCTGCCCAGGGACGTTGTCTGGCGCGATCCGCCGCGCGACGATATTCCGGGAAGCCTGTGGCTGCCTGACACCGGCTACGGCGAGCTGGCGCCCGACATGCGCGACTATTTCGTCGCCGGCGTGAAGAAGGCTGCGCGCGGCGACGCGACGCTGGTGTTCTATTGCCGGCGCGACTGTTGGATGTCGTGGAACGCCGCCAAACGCGCGCTTTCGCTCGGCATTGCGCCCATCGCCTGGTATCCCGACGGCGTCGACGGCTGGCTCGAGGCGGGTTTTCCGCTTGAAGCGCGCAAGGCCGAGCCGCGGCCTTGAACCGCGCCTCAGAGCGCGGCGCGCAGCAGCTTGACCAGCGCGCCGATGCGCGCCTCGATCGCCTGCGGCGCCTCGCAGACGTAATGCACCGTGCGCCGGCGGTCGTCGTAAATACGCAGATCCCATTGCAACTTCTGCAGGGCGACATCGTCGGTGGCGACGCCCGGCGTCTCGTCCTTGTGCGCGGTCTCGTTCTCGGCCCGGATGCGTTCGGCCATTTCATGCATATTGCGGCCGTAGCGGTCGAGGCCGGTGAGAATATCGGCGCGCTGGCGCACGAGATCGCCGAAGGCGGCGGCGAATGCCTGTTTGACCTTTTCTCCTGCGGCCGGGGCGTTGGCGGCGAGCAGCTTGCCGAGCGACGTCTTTACGTCGCCGATCGGCACCCGTCGCTGCGACATCTGCGCCGCCAGAGCCGCGGTCTCGGGATCGTCGCGCCAGTCGCTGGCGTCGAGATCGAGCGGCGGCCCGTCCCACACCGAAGCAAGCGGAAACTCGACGACTTTCGTTTGCTGGCAAGGCCAATCGGGGTCGGCCCTGGGCCGGCCTGCGCCCTGCGCCGGCAAGGCGGCGAAAAGCGCGGCCGCCATCGCGGCGCTATATGCGTCAAAACGCGTGAATTGTCTCATTTCGTTTCCTCACCTGCCCTAGAAAATAGGCGCGCGCCGCGCCGCGCTCAAGCGTATTTGCATGTATGTGTCGCTAGCGGAGTGTTTCGATGACCCTGATGCTCGCCAGCGTCGCTGACGCCGAAGAGGGGCTTCTGGTCGCGCGCGGCGGGGCCGATATCGTCGATTTCAAAGACCCCGCACGCGGCGCCATCGGCGCGGTTGAGCCGGCGGTCGTGGCGCAGGCGCTGCGCGCGCTGGGCGGCGCGGCGCGTAGCAGCGCGACGCTGGGCGACCCGCCCTACGAGCCGGGCGCCCTGGTCGAACGCGCGCGCGCGCTGAAACGCGCTGGCGTCGATACGTTGAAACTGGCGCTCGACGGCGCCTCGCTGGCGGCTTTGCGGACCCCGCTCGCCGATCTCGCGCGCGAGATCGGGCTGGTCGGCATGTTGTTCGCCGACGAGGCGCCCGATTTTGGTCTGATCCCGCAACTCGCCGCGCTGGGATTCAGCGGCGCGATGCTAGACACGCGCCGCAAAGGCGCGGGCCGGCTGATCGACCATCTCGACATCGCGCGGCTCGGCGTGTTCTGCGCGCGCTGCCGTGCGGTTGGGCTGACTTCGGGCCTCGCGGGCTCGCTGGAGCCGCCCGACATTCCGCGTCTCCTGCTGGTTGCGCCCGACATACTGGGTTTCCGGGGCGCGCTTTGCGTCGCGCGCGACCGTGTCGCGCGGATCGACCCTCAGGCCGTGGCGCTGGTGCGCGACCTGATCCCGCGCGAGCGGATCGCCGACGCGCCCAATGTCGATTGGCGGCTGCTGGGACGTGGGCTTGCGGGGTCGGACGAAAGCGAGGACGATCTTGACCGTATTTTCGTGCGCGATTTCGTCATCGAGGCGGAGATCGGCGCCTATGATTTCGAGCGCGGACGACGCCAACGCGTCGCCTTCGACGTCGAGGCGCAGGTGAGGCGCGCCGGGGCGGAACCGCGCGACATGCGCGCGATCTTCTCCTACGACGTGATTATGGATGCGATCCGCATTGTCGCGGCACAAGGCCATCACGAATTCGTGGAAGGCTTAGCAGAGGCGGTGGCGGCATTGGTGCTGCGGCACGAGCGGGTGCGGTCGGTCAGGATCGTCGCGCGAAAACTCGACGTGATCGACGGCGCGGTCGGCGTCGAGATCGTGCGCCGCCGCGCGGCCGCCGCCGCGGCGCCGATTTCGCAGCGGCGGGGGCTCTAGGCGAGCGTGCGGGCGAGCGCGAAGGCCTGGCGGAAGTCGAGCTTCAAAGGCTTGCCGCTCTCCGTCATTTGCTTGAACAAGCCGGATTCGGTTCGGTATTTGACGTTGCCGATCGCCAGCGCGCCAATCCCGACCGCGCCGTGGACGCCCAGCGGCGCGCCGTTGGCGTGAAGTTCGACGCCCTCGACGCCCAGCGGCGGCACGGCGTTGACGTCCGCCGCGATTCTCAACCCGCGCGCGCCGTCGATCTGGCCCACGTCCAGCACGCGCACGCCGGCTTTTGCCGCGCACAACGCGATATCGGCGCCGGCGAGCACGGCGCCGCGTTCCCCCGGGGTGGCGCCGTCGGCGACGGCGATCTCGACGCCGAAACGTCGCCGGACTTTCGCCGCGAGGCCCGTCACCCGCGCCAGACCATCATGGCCGACGAAGGTGACCTCAGCGCCTTCGAGCGCCCCAATCACGCCCGCGGCCGTTCCGACCACGCCGGTCGCGCCGAAAATGGCGATCCGCGCGCCGGCGAGCGTTTTCTGGAACTTCGCGGCGTAGGTTTTCTCCACCACGGCGAGCAGGGCGGCGGCGGTGGTGAAGGAGCCGGCGGGATCGGCGAACAGCGAAATTTCGAACGGCTTGAGCAGCGATTTGGCCGCCGCGTCGAGCATGTCGAGTGCGAGAAAGGCGTCCTTGCCGGCGATGAACAGGCCGGTCCGCAACGCATCCCTGGGCGAGCGCGAGAACATCGCGTCCTGCGTCAGGGCGGAGACTTCGGCGAGCGAGACGTTGGTGTAGGTCGCCACCACGTCGAAGCCGGCGTCCGCGGCCATATTGACGTCGAACGGGCTCATATGCGCGAGCGGCGTCAGCATGTGCAGGATCGACTTGGCCATTTTGGTCCCCTGTGTCTTACGGAAGCAGAATACAGTCCGCGCCATGCGCGCGCGCCGCGTGTATTTGCGCCCGAACCTTGCCGCGTGCCGTCCGCGCCGCCAGGGCCAGCCAATGCGCGGCCTCGTCGGGATCGCGCGCGAAGGCGAAGCCGGTCGGCCCCCACGAACTCTGGCCGATCCCGCGCGCGCCCGCCAACTCCAGCGCCGCCGCGACCTCGCCCACACGCGGGCTGGTGAAGTGTGCGCCGCCCTGCGCGGGCGCGAAATGATCGCCGAGCCGGCGCTGGATCGCGCTCAAGCCTTCCGCGAAAGCCGCGAAATCCGCCTCGGCGACGCCCGGCAGCACCTGCATCAAGGCGCGGCGGCAGATGTCGGCCGCCCCTTCGGCGGGAAATGCCGGCAGCGCGGCGAAAGCGGCGCGCTCGGCCTCGCCATGCGCGCCGTCCTTATCGGCGTCGATCAGCAGCAGCACGCGCCAATCCGCAGGGAAGGTCAGGTGTGAGACGATCGGCGGCAGATCGGTCGCGGGGCCGCGCCCGGCGTCGAGCATGAAGCCGCCGTGGTCGAACAAGGCGACGCCGAGCCCGGAGCGGGCGCCGCGCAGCAAGGCCGCCGCATCGGCGGCGGTGTCGGGCGCGCGCCCGTTCAGCCGGCGCATCGCCAGCGCCAGCGCGAGCGCGAGTTGCGTGCCGGAGCCGAGGCCCGCGTGGGCGGGAATGGCGTTGGCGACATCGACGGCGACCTGGGGGCGCCCGCACAGCCTTTGCAGGAGGCGCTCGACGCGCGCCTGTTCGGCGCCGGTCGCCGAGAAGCGCGCCGCGCGCCTGAGGTCGATGCGGGTTTCGAATCCGTCTATGGCGATGCCGAATGAACCGAAGCGCCGGCCGAGATCGCCGGCAAGGTCGAGAAAACCAAGGTGCAGCCGCGCGCCCGTGCGGACGCGCACCCCGTTGGGCAGATGGTCTCCCGTCGTTGGCACGCGGTTTGCTTACTCTCTGTTAGCTCTTACAACGGAGATTATGCGGGAGCCGCGCTTCGGCGCCAATAACCGAACCCGGGAAAAATGCCCGGCGCATATATGTGCGGGTGGAAAATCCCAGGGCGGCTTGTCGGCGTACAAGACTGGAATCGCTCTGGAGAACAGCCCGATGCTCTTGCTCATCATGACGGTCTGCGCCATGTCCGCGCCCAACAAATGCGACGAAGCGCGAATGCAATTCACCGCCGACGAAACGCTCATGCAATGTATGATGCAGGCGCCGCCTTATTTGGCGCAATGGGCCGAGCAACACCCGGACGCCCGCATCGCGCGCTGGCGTTGCGCGTTCCCCGACCGCGAGGAGCAGGGCATCTGACGGCTCGCCGGGCGCGGTGGACGCTGCCGGTGTCCGCCGCTACAACGCAGCGATGCGTAGCCTTCTGACAGCCGTCCTGCTCGCCTTCGCTTCGTCTGCCTCCGCGCAGGATATGATGCGTGGACTGGACATGTCCTCGCCCGACATGACCATGGCGGAAATGTCGCGTGCGGATTTACAAACAGCAATCCGCGCCGCCGCCGGCAAGCCGCTCGATCTGACGGGCAAGCGCCTGTCCGGCCTCGATCTTTCCAATCTGGATCTGCATGGCGCGATTTTCCGCGCGGCCCGGCTCAATCACGCCAATCTCGCGCACGCCAATCTCGACGGCGCCGTGCTCGATCAGGCCTGGGCGCTGGAGGCGGATTTTTCCGGAGCGAGCCTGGTCGGCGCCAGCCTGTTTCAGGCGCAGTTGCAGAAGGCGCGGTTTGACGGCGCTGATTTCTCGCACGCCCGCATCGCGGCGGACTTCAGCGGCGCCCGGCTCAACGGCGCCATTCTGCGCGGCGCCAATGGCGCGGCGGACGAGAAGAACCAGTCGATGGGGCTGATGCGCGCCTCGTTCAAGTCGGCCGATCTCGCCGGCGCCGACTTCTCGGGCGCCGATCTTTCGCGCGCGGACCTAAGCTTCGCCAAATGCGCCGGCGCCGATTTCGCGGGCGCCAAGCTGCGCGACGCCGACGCCAGCGGCGCCGACCTGCGCGGCGCGAAACTGGCGGATGTGACTGCGCCGGGCCTCGATCTCGATTCCGCGCGGCTCGATCCGGGCGTGACCATATCAGGGGCGGCGCACGCGGAGCGGGCGGTTAGGAACTGACTTCCGTTCCCTGCCGGGATTAGCGGGTCAGGATGATGTTGCAATAGCCAAGCGAAGCGAGCTGGTCGTCGCTCAATTCGCCCTCGCGCAAAGCCTCCGGCGCGAATGACGGGGCGAGGCGAAAGGCTCTCAGGCCGCATTCGCGAATCTGGCTGCGCGTCGCCTCGGGCGAATAGCCCGCGCGGATCATCTGGCCGGGCGACCATTCCATGACGATCGCCAGGCCCGGCGATCGCGCCAGAATGCGCCGCGCGCCCGCGAAAACCGCGTATTCGTGGCCCTCGACATCGACTTTCATCACATCGAGGCGAAGCTCTGGCGGGACGATATCGTCGAGCGGCCGGACATCGACTTCGACGGCGGGAAAATGGGTCCAATCGAGATTGTCGGCGTCGCCGAGATAACCGTTGGCGGAATGGTTGTCGGGAACGTATAATTTCAGCCGACCGCTTTTGTCGCCGACGGCGCATTCCAGAAGGTCGATCGGGCACATCGACCAGTTGATCTCGACATTTCGTCGCAACAGCGCCGCGCAGGCCGGGTTGGGCTCAATCGAAATGACCCGCCCGCCGCCGCCCGCGCCGATGCGGCTACCGAGCAGGCAGGTGAAATAGCCGAAATTGGCCCCGACATCGGCGAAAATCAGATCGGGACGCGCAGCCGACAGCAGCAGCGCGCTGATGTCGGCCTCCCACTGCCGATGAATGATCAGTTCCGGCCCCATCACGCAATCGAGCGGATCAATCAAATATCGATTCCCGTGCACGCTGTGCACGAGCATGGAGCCGTCCGGCATGGGACAGCCGAACGGCGTCACCCGCGAAAGCCCCGCGACGGTCGCGTCGCAAAGCTCAAGGGTCTGCGCGGATAGGCGTCGCGCAACGCTTTCGAGCTTGGCGTCGATTTCCCCCAGCATGACTGTCAGCCTGTCGATCTCCGCCTGCGCCCGCCAGGGCGAAAGCCACTTGCGGGCGAAGCCGGATTGCAAAAGCGGCGACCAGAGCGCCAATGTCTCCCCCTCGTTTGACATCTTCGACCCGGTCCCCGATTCTGGCCTTCGCGCGGATGCGGACCTGAACGTCCGTCAATGGGCGTTGGCTGTCAATCGAGGGCGGCTTGAACGGGCGAACCAGAGGGGGCGGCGTTCCCCAACGCGCAAGGAAGGATTTCCCATGCTTATGCACGGTCTCCTACTCGACGGCGCTGAGCGCCATCCCAACCGGTTCGCCTTTCGCTGGGTCGATCACAATGCGGCGCTCACCTATGCGCAGGCGGTCGAGGCGATGGGGCGCTCCGCCGGCGCGCTCGCCGCGCTCGGGGTGCAGAAGGGCGACCGGGTGACGATTTTCGCCCACAACGGCCTCGACTATCTCACCACGATGCTGGGCGCCTGGCGGATCGGCGCCATCGCGGCGCTGGTCAATGTGCGTTTCACCGATGAGCTTGCCGACTATCTCGCCGACCATACGCCGCGCGTCGTTGTCTATACGCACGATCAGGGCGAGGCGGTGCGCCGCGCCGCCGGGGGGGCGCAACTCGTCTGCATGGACGGGCCGCAGCCGGGCGCCCATTCCCTGCCCGAAATGATGGCGGCGGCGCTACCCGCTCCCGCCGACCCGTGGGACGAAAACGCAATCGCACATCTCTCCTACACTTCCGGCACGACAGGCAAGCCCAAGGGTGCCTGCCTCGCGCACGAACCGACGATCCGCGCCGCGCGCTGCATCGGCGAGCGGCTGCGGATTCGTGGCGACGACATCTCATTCGGGCCGACGGCGCTGTCGAGCTCCTACCAGCTCGTCGCCAATCTGCTGCCGCAACTCGCCGCCGGCGCGTCCATCAATGTGATGGGGCGCTGGACGCAGGGCGCCGGCTTTGACGCGATAGACGCCTGCGGCGCGACCCTGCTGGTCGCCAACCCGCCCATGCTGACCGAACTGTTGGCCGAGTCACGCGAAAGAGGCCATCCGCCCGGGCGGCTGCGGCTGGCGCTGTCAGGCGGCGGACCCGTTCCGCCGACGTTGAAGAAGGCGTTTCGCGACGAACTGAAACTGCCGCTGGTGGAGAGTTACGGCCAGAGTGAACTCGGCGGCTTTGTGGCGCTGGGCTATCCCGAACTTGAGCCCGACGATTCCAGGCTGACGCGGATCGGCCCGCCGCCGCCGGACAAGGACGTCGCCGTGCTCGACTCCGACGATCGCCCGGCGCCCCTGGGCCAGACTGGCGAATTGTGCCTGCGCGGCGGCTTCATGGCGGGTTACTGGAATCGGCCGGACGCCACGGCGCAGGCGACGCACGGCGGCCTGCTGCGCACCGGCGACGTCGGCTTCCTCGACGCCGACGGCTATGTGACGCTGCGCGGCCGGCGCAGCGAGCTGATCGAGGTCGGCGGCGTCATCTGGTTTCCGCGCGAAGTGGAAGAGGCGCTGCAACGCATCCCCAGCGTGAAGCTGGCGGCGGTGATCGGTCTGCCCGACGCCGTGCTCGGGGCGCGGCCGGCCGCCTATGTCACGCTGGAGGCCGGCCACCATCTCGACGGCGGCCGCTTGAAGGAGGACATCGTCGGCAAGACGCCCTACGATCTTGCGCCGCTGACGGTGACGGTGGTCGATGAATTGCCGCTGACGCCGACCGGCAAGATCGCCAAGGCGGAGCTCGCCGCCGCGCGGCGGGCGGAGGCGTAGCGGCTGGTCGCAGGGCTGCGATCCGCCCTGCCGTCGATGTCCGTCGCCATTGCGCGGAATTATAGATTGTGTGAGCTTTTGGGCGCGACGAATCGCCGCACACAGGAGCCGCAATGCGAAAAGTCATCCGTCCGCTGATCGTACTTTCGATATTCGCCATGGCCGGGGCGGTTGCGCCAGCCTATGCCGACGGCGACGACGCCGCCTGGATCAAGAAATGCGTGTCCGACAACAAGCGCGAAGGGGCGACCCCCGAAGTTGTCGCGGCCTATTGCTCTTGCATGAACGGCAAGATGGCGTCTGACGAAACGCTGTCGGTTACGGCGTGGGAAAAGACCCATCCCACGGAAATGGCGGCCTGCGACAAGGAATCCGGCTGGAAGTGATCTCGGCTTGCGGCCGGGCGGCGCTAAAGCCGCTCGACGATGGTGACGTTGGCCATGCCGCCGCCCTCGCACATCGTCTGCAAGCCGTAACGCAGATTGCGCGCACGCAGAGCGTGGACCAGCGTCGTCATCAGCTTGGTCCCCGAGGCGCCGAGGGGGTGGCCGAGCGCGATCGCTCCGCCGTTGACGTTGAGTTTTTGCGGATCGGCGCCGGTATGCTTCAACCACGCCATGGGAACGGGCGCGAAGGCTTCGTTGACTTCGTAGAGATCGATGTCCTCGATCCGAATTCCAGCGCGCTTGAGCGCCTTATCCGTGGCGAACAGCGGCTCCTCCAGCATGATGACGGGATCGCCCGCCGTCATGCTCATCGCGTGGATGCGCGCCAGCGGCGCGACACCCAGCGCCTTCAAGCCGCGCGCGTTGACCACCATCACGCCCGAGGCGCCGTCGCAGATCTGGCTCGCCGTGGCGGCGGAGATGCGGCCACCCTCCTTGATCAGCCGCACGCCCTTGATCGCTTCCAGCGTGACGTCGAAGCGGATGCCCTCATCCACCGTGTGGTATGAGCGCGCGCCGTCGGGGCCGACGACCTCTAGGGGCGTGATCTCCGCATCGAACCGGCCGGCCTTGGCGGCCGCGATGGCCTTCTGCTGGCTGTCGAAGCCGAAGGCGTCCATGTCGTCCTTGGAGAAGCCGTGCTTTTCCGCCAGCATTTCGGCGCCGGTGAACTGGCTGAACACGATGTCGGGATATTTGGCCTCCTGGCGCGGGCTCTTGGCGCGGCCGTAGCCATTCTTGGCGAGCACTTCCGACGAAAGCCCCATTGGCGCGCGCGTCATGCTCTCGACGCCGGCGGCGATCACGCAATCCATCACGCCGGCCATCACGGTGGCGGCCGCGAAATGCAGCGCCTGCTGCGACGAGCCGCATTGGCGGTCGATCGAGACGCCGGGAATATGCCGCGGCAGTTTGGAGGCCAGCACGGCGCCGCGCGCAATATTCTGCGATTGCTCGCCGGCCTGGATGACGCAGCCCATGATGACGTCTTCGATCAACGCGGGATCGACCCCGACCCGGGCGACGAGATCGTCGAGCACGACGCCCGCGAGATCGGCCGGGTGCCAGCCTGACACCTTGCCGTTGCGCTTGCCGCCGGCGGTGCGCGCGGCGGCGACGATGTTGGCCTCACCCATGTTTGGCTCCCGGAATGTGGGCAGAGGTTAGCGGGGGAGGCGGGGTGGGGGCAAGCCAACAGCGAGGCGGACGGCGGGCTTAGACCAGCGCGGCGATCGTCGCGGCGGGCGTGTAGCCCTCGCGCGCGAACAGCATCGAAAGCCCCTCGGGCGCGACGCCCGCGCCGCTCATCGCCTCGTCGCGATGGATGCCGCCCGCGACGAACAGCACGTCGAGGCCCCCCGCGCGCGCGCCGGCGACATCGGTGCGGAAGCCGTCGCCAATGGCCAGCACGCGCTTCGGCGCTCGCCCGAGCGCGACGGCGCAGGCGGCCAGCGCCGCATCGTAGATCGGCGCATAGGGCTTACCGGCGTAAGTGACTTCGCCGCCCAGGGTCTCATAAATCTGCGCCAGCGCGCCCGCGCAATAGACGAGATCCGCGCCTCGGTGGATGACGAGATCGGGATTGGCGCAGACGAACGGCAGCTTTCGCTCAGCCAATATCCCCAGTCGCATGCGATAATCTCCAGGCGTCTCGACATGGTCGTGTTCGAGCCCGGTGCAGATGGCGTAAGCCGCCGCCTCCGGTCCGACCAGGGCGGGGCGGCGGCCCGTCCGCGCGGCGATGGCGTCGTACAGGCTCAGGTCGCGCACCGGGCCGATGTGATGCACTGGCGCCTCCCCCCGCGCCTCGATCAGGCCGAGCGTCACGTCGCCGGAGGTGACGATGGCGTCGTAAGCGTCGCGCGCGACGCCCAGTCGGTCGAGCTGGGTCCGGATCGGTGCGTTCGGCCGCGGCGCATTGGTGATGAGCGCGACCGCGCCGCCCTTGCGACGGTAGCGCACGAGCGCTTCGCCCGCGGCGGGAAAGGCGGATCGGCCGTCGTGCAGCACGCCCCAGATGTCGCACAGGATCGCGTCATAGGCGTCGGAGATCTCGCTGAGCGAGGCGATGAAGCGGGGCGTGGGCATGGGGCGCTGATTGCGGGGGTGGGGCGGGCAAGTCAAGGCGAACCCGCCCTCAGCCGACGTCGTTGCGAAGGTACACGCGGGAAGCCCGTCCGTGCCGCTGGTCCAATTCCACGAAATAGGGAAAACCCATATGGGCGAACAAGTTGTCCCACGCTTCAATCGGCAATTCATTGATGTGATGGTAATGCGCGGCGCGATGACGGTCGGCCGCCGAGAACCACACCGCGTCGCCATGATCGACGCAGTTCTGCACGACCTTGGAGGCGAAAAACGGCTCGATGTGTTCCGCGACTTCGGTGCACATGACGAGGTCGAACCTGCGCTCAAGTCTAGGCATGAACTTCAGATTGTGTTGCAAGATTCTATCAGGACCGACGCCGATTTCGCGCAGACGGCGAACGCCCGCGTCCGTGCCTTCGACCGTGACGAAATCCAGGTTCCGGTCGGCGAACACTTTTGTGATTTCGCCTCCCCCGGAGCCCAGTTCCAACACCGAACCCAAATCTCGGCTGAACAAAGCGCGAAACACGTTTTGCATGTAATCCACCAAGTCATGCGCCGCCTGATCTTGCGGGTGCCCGTGGCCGTGGAAATATTCGGCGGGATACATTGTGTCGATGGATAAATATTTGAAGCTATAGGGACAGCGGGCTTGCAGCCACCAATCGTTGCCGTAGCCATGATATCCGGTTGCGCCGCGCTCGTCGATTACAACGGTTAGCGGTTCTTCTTTAGCGATTTGCAGAATGTGCAGACCCTGATGGACTTTTTCCGAGATGAGCCGATGCCGCCCTACCTTGGGCGCAAAGTTGCGTTTCAAGCTCCGCCAGGCGCGTTTCACGTCTCTAATCATGCGCATCGCTTTGGAAGAGAAAAATCCTATTGGCAATATGAAGTGGGAAAGGGTTGATGCAACCGCCCGCTCCCGCCATAACGCGCGCCTTAGCAAACCGGAGCCTGTCTTGCCCGTCGCCCCCCGCATCGCCTTCGACGAATTCCTGAAAGTGGATATCCGGGTCGGCACGATCCTGATGGCGGAAGCCTTCCCGCAGGCGCGAAAACCCGCCTTTAAGCTCTCGATCGATTTCGGCCCGGAGATCGGCGTGAAAAAATCCTCGGCCCAGATCACGCGGCATTACACCCCCGAGACGCTGGTCGGCGTCCAAGTGGCGGCGGTGGTGAATTTCGCCCCGCGCCAGATCGGCCCCTTTGTGTCGGAAGTGCTGACCTTGGGCTTTCCCGATGCGGAGGGCGAAGTGGTGCTGATCTCCCCCACGCTGGCGACGCCGAACGGCGGTCGCCTGTTTTAGCCGCCTTGACCGCGGCGCAACGGCTTCTTACCTAGTTTGTCTCATCATCGCGCAATCTCAAGCCCAAACCCCGAGGACAATATGGCCGCCGCCGATTCCGCCACCGCCAAGGTCACCGACGCCACCTGGGCGCAAGACGTGCTCGAATCGTCCGAGCCGGTCGTCGTCGATTTCTGGGCGGAATGGTGCGGACCCTGCCGCATGATCGCCCCCGCGCTCGAAGAGATCGCCGCCGAGATGAAGGGCAAGGTCAAGGTCGCCAAGTTCAATGTCGACGAGAACCCCAAGATTTCGGCGCAGCTCGGCATCCGCTCGATCCCGACGCTGATGGTGTTCAAGGGCGGCAAACAGGTCGCGATCAAGACCGGCGCCGGCCCGAAAAGCGAGCTGCATCGCTGGATCACCAGCTCAGTCGGCTGAGGGCTAGACGATCTCGCCGAGCGCCGCGAGCAGGCGCTCGGTATGCTCCGGCCGCCCGACCGTGATGCGAAGATAATCCGCCGTGCGCGGCTTGGCGAAATGGCGCACCAGCACGGCGCGCTGCCGCAAGCCCACCGCGATCGCCGCTCCCGCCGCGCCCGGCTTGCGAGCGAACACGAAATTGGCCGCAGAGGGCAGAACCTCGAACCCCAGCCGCGCCAGCCCGTCGGTGAGCGCGTCGCGCTCGCGCACCACGTCGGCGAGCCGGGCCTGAAAATAGGGCTCATCCTCGACGGACGCCTGCGCGCCTGCCTGCGCCGTCGCGCCGAGCGGATAGGAATTGAAACTGTCCTTCACCCGAACCAGCGCCTCGATCAACCCCGCATCCCCCAGCGCATAGCCGACCCTCAAGCCCGCCAGCGCGCGCGACTTCGACATCGTCCGCACGATCAGCAGGTTGGGATGATCCGCCTGCAGCGGCAGCGCTGTTTGCCCGCCGAAATCCACATAGGCTTCGTCGATCACGACCGGAATGTCGCGCCGCGCGGCGACCAGCGCGGCGATCTCGCTGAGCGGCAGCGCGATGCCGGTCGGGGCGTTGGGATTGGCCAGGATGATCGCGCCGCAGGGGCGGCGATAGTCGGCGACCACTAGGCGCAAGCTCTCGTCCAGCGGCACGGTCTCATAGGTCACGCCGGTCAGCTGCGCAAAGACGGGATAGAAACTGTAAGTCACATCGGGAAACAGCAGCGGCCCGTCGTGCTTGAGCAGACCCGCGAAGGTATGCGCCAACACCTCGTCCGAACCATTGCCGACAAACACATTTTCCCGCCTAACGCCGTGATAGGCGGCGAGCGTATCGCGCAGACCACGCGATTCCGGATCGGGATAAAGCCTCAGATCGTCTGACGCCGCTGCGCGGATCGCCGCCTGCGCCCTGGGCGAGGGCGGATAGGGGCTCTCGTTGGTGTTGAGCTTGACGAGATCGGCGATGCGCGGCTGCTCGCCGGGGACATAGGGGTGCAATTCGCGCGCGAGCGCGCTCCAATAGGGGTTCATCGCCAAGTCTATTCGCTCTTCGCCAGGCCTATTCGCTCGCCGTTTGCATAAAGCCCGCCCGCCCGCGCGGCAAGCGGCCGAAACGGCTCGACGGCTCCAGGTGTTATGCTAAGGTCCGTTTGCAAAAACAGAAGGGATGAGCCATGCGCTGGGGGGTATTTGCGTCTGTAGCTGTGTGGATGGCGGCCTCAAGCCCCGCGCTGGCGCTCGATAAGGTGACCTTCGGCACCAATTGGCTCGCCGACCCGGAAGCCGGCGGTTATTATCAGGCGTTTGTCGATGGGACATACGAGAAATACGGGCTCGACGTGAAGATCCTGCCTGGCGGGCCGATGTCGAACGGCGGCCTGCTGCTGATCTCGGGCAAGATCGAATTCTACATGGGCGGCGACGTTCTCGGCGATTTCTACAATGTCGAGCATGATCTCCCCGTCATCACGGTCGCCGCCCATTTCCAGAAAAACCCGCTGATCATGATGTCGCATCCCGGCGTCGGCCTGGACAAGTGGCAGGATCTGCCCAAGGCGACCGCCATCGTCAGCAAGGGCGCGTTGGCGACTTTTTATAGCTGGATGCGCACGGCTCACGGTTTCAAGGACGAGAACGTGAAGCCGTACAACTATAATTCCACGACCTTCATCGCCGATCCGCATTCGATCCAACAAGGCTATGCGACGTCGGAGCCCTACTCGATCGAGACGCAAGGTCATTTCAAGCCGAACGTTTTCATGCTCTCCGACTACGGCTATTCCAGTTACGCGACGACGATCATCTCGCGCAAGGATCTCGTCGAGAAAACTCCTGACATCGTGCAGCGATTCGTCGATGCTTCGACGCTGGGTTGGTACAACTATCTCTATGGCGACAACAAAAAGGCCAACGAGGCGATCAAACACGACAATCCCGAGATGACCGACGATCAGATCGCCTATTCCATCGCCAAGCTGAAGGAATATGGGATCGTCGATTCCGGCGACGCGCTGACCAAGGGCATCGGCGCGATGACCGACGAGCATATGAAAGATTTCTTCGACAGGATGGTGAAAGCCGGCCTCGTCAAAGCCGATCTCGATTACAAGAAAGGCTACACGCTTCAGTTCGTCAACAAGGGCGTCGGGCTCAACCTGCATCCGAAATAAGATGCGGCTTTGGTTGAAAAACCCGCTCGCCGCGCTGGCTGACGGCGCGGAGGGCGGGATCGTCGTCGAGAGCGCGCGCATCGTCGAACTGGTCGCGCGCGGGGCTACGCCCTCGGCGCCGGTAGATCAAACTTTCGACGCCAGCCGGCACGTGCTGTTGCCGGGCCTCGTCAACGCGCATCATCATTTCTATCAGACGTTGGCGCGCGCCCACCCCGCCGGGTTCGAGCTCGACCTCGTGCCCTGGCTGGTCGCGCTCTATCCGATCTGGTCGCGCATGAACGCGCGCGACCTGCGGCTTGCAACCCGCGTGGCGCTGGCGGAGCTGCTGCTGTCGGGCTGCACCACCGCGGCCGACCATCACAACCTGTTTTCGCCGGGCCTCGAACACGCCATCGACATCGAAGTGGAGGAAGCGCGCGCGCTTGGCGTGCGTATGAACGTGACGCGCGGCGCGATGAGTTTTTCGACCCGCGATGGCGGCCTGCCGCCGGAAAACGTCGTGCAACCCGATGACGTCGTGCTGGCCGATTGCGAGCGCGTCGCCAAACTCTATCACGACCCGTCTCCCGGCTCGATGATTCAGATCGCCTTCGCACCCTGCTCGCCGTTCGCCGTGCACAAGCCGCTGATGCCCGATCTCGCCGCGCTCGCCGCCCGGCTCGACGTGCGGCTGCACACGCATTTCATGCAGATCGAGGACGAGGAGCGCTTTTCGCTCGAAGCGCATGGCCTGCGTCCGGTCGATTTCCTCGAAAGCGTCGGCTGGCTCAGCCCGCGCGTCTGGCTCGCCCATGCCGTGCATTTCAATGCGGCGGATATTGCGCGGCTGGGGAGCGCGGGCGTCGCCGTCTGCCATCTCGCCGCCGCCGACATGCTGCTGGCGGCGGGTATCTGCCCGGTGAAGGATTTCGAGGCGGCGGGCTCGCCGGTCGGGCTCGGCGTCGACGGTTCGACCTCCAACGATTCCTCCAACATGATTGAGGCGGTGCGCCATTCGCTGATGCTGCAGCGGCTTAGATATGGCGCGGCCGGGCTCACCCATCTCGATGCGCTGCGCTGGGCGACGCAGGGCGGCGCGAAATGTCTGGGGCGGAACGAAATCGGCCGCCTCGCCGTTGGGGCGATGGCCGATCTCGCGCTGTTCACGCTCGACGCGCCGCGATTTTCCGGCGCCCACGATCCGCTCGCCGCGCTGGTTCTATGCGGCGCGCATCGGGCCGACCGGGTGATGGTGAACGGCGAGTGGCGTGTGATCGACGGCGCCGTGGTCGGGCTCGACCTCGCGGCGCTGCTGAGCGAGCATCGCGCGGCGGCGCGGAAATTTGCCTGAGCCGCCGCGCTCGACGAAAGCCGGCGGCGAGGCCCGGCGTCACCCACCCCTCCTTGAAGAGTGTGGCGATCGTTGACATATCGCAATCGCGCCGCATCGCAATTGCATCGGAGGCGGCGCTCGTCTAATTTGGCGACATTCATCCAGAGCGAGCTTCATGGGCGCCGACTTCATCCGGTACGACCTTCTGGTTCAGGACGCGCTGCGCTCGGTGGTGAGAAGGGTTCTCTCCGACGCTGCGCGCGATGGGCTTCGCGGCGACCATCACTTCAACATTTCGTTCAAAACCCATGCCCCGGGCGTTGGGCTCCCCACTTCCATAAAACAGCGCTATCCCGAGGAAATGGCGATCATTCTCCAGCACGAGTTCTGGGATCTCGCTGTCGGCGCCGATCACTTCGAGGTGAGCCTCAATTTCTCGCGCAAGCCCGAACGGCTGACCATCCCGTTCGACGCCATCACCGGCTTCAGCGATCCCTCCGTGCCGTTCGGTTTCAAGCTGGAGCCGCGCACGACGGAAGCGCCGGCGATGACCGGGCCGGCCCCGGTTCCCGCTCCGTCCGCCAAATCGTCCGCGAAATTTGCACCCAAGAGCGAGGCCAAGAACGAGGCCAAGAACGAGCCCAAGCCGAAACTCGTCGAGTCCGCGAAGGGCGGGGACAAGCCGGCCGAAGGCGAGGCCGCCAAGGTCGTCTCGATCGATGCTTTCCGCAAGAAATAGGACTGAGGTGAGCGAGATCGTCAATTTGCGCCTCGCCCGCAAGCGCAAGGCGCGCGACGCGGCCGAACGCGAGGCCGCGCAGCGGCGGGCGCAATTCGGCCGAACCCGAGCGGAGACAAGCGCGGAATCGCAGCGCCGCGCGCGCGACGCGCGCACGCTCGACGGCCATGCGCTGTCTCGTCCCGATGAGCCCTGACGCGACCGCCTTCGTCAAACGCTCGCTGACCATCGCCGGCCATCGCACCAGCCTGTCGCTCGAAGCCGCGTTCTGGCGCAAGCTGGAGGCGCTCGCCACCGCGCGCGCCCTGTCGCTCAGTGCGCTGGTGGCGCAGGTCGATGCGGTCAGGGGCGAGGCCAATCTGTCCTCCGCCCTGCGCGTATTCGCGTTGGAAAACGCCCGCTAGCGTCTATTTCACCTCCGGGCGGCGGGACTCGCGCGCCTCGATGCGCGAAGCGGCCCATTCGGCATGGGGTCCGAGATAGAGCTGCATCAGCCGCTTGCGCTCCAGTTCATCCTCAAAAGCGGCGATTTCGGCCGCGCGCCGGGTCAGGAACAATTCCGCCTTGCGGAATCGGTTGAACGCGGCGCGCTCGCGGATATCGGCCTCGAAATTGGCGATGCGGTCGCTTTCGCGCGCCAGCGATTCCGACGCCAGACCCGCCGCCAGCAGCGTCGCGTCGATTTTGCGCGTCGCCGCCTCTCCCTTCGTCGCGACCTCGACGGAGGGCGGCGCGCCGCTCCAGAACGGCCCGACCTTGGTGTGAACCAGCTTCGCATTCAGCCCCAGCGAGAGATCGGCGAGATCGAAGGCGCCGGACACGCTCGCCGCTCCTTCGCGCGCAGGCGCCTCGAACGGCCCAAATCGCAGCGCGCCGGAACTGAACGCCAGCGCGCTGGAAGCGCCGGCAAGCGTCAGCGGCCCCTTGTCGAGTTCCGCCCCGATCTGCGCCTGGAGTTTCTTTTCGTCGAGCGCCGCCGAACTTTGCTCTATCTTGCCGAGCGCGCGGCCAAAGCCCTCCGCGTCGAGCCGCGCGACTTTCGCCTCGGCGATGGTCAGTCGCCCCGCGCCGGCGAAGCCGCCCACCAGCGCCGCCGCCGAGCCGCCGGCGCCGCCGAAATCGAGCGAAGCGTCGAACCGACCGTGCATCCCGGCCCGTTCGAGCCCCACATCTTTCAGCGTCAGCGCGCCGCTCGCCGTCGCCTGCGTCTTGTCGCGCCGCAGGCTGATCCGTCCGCTCGCCTCACCGCCGTTCAGCAGAACCGAGACGTCGTCGAGCGCCAGCCGGTCGCGCTGCATCTTCAACCGCGCGGAGACGGAGCGGCCCATTCCGGGCCCAAGGTCGAGCGCGCCGATTTTCAGCCCGAGGTCGAGGCTCGGCGGGCTCAGCAACGCCGGTCCGAAACCCGCTTCCGACCAGACCGCGCCTGGCCTCGTAGCGCCTGGCCGGCCGAGCACGAGCGACAGCAGCCCGCCCAGCGAGGTGTGGTCGATCTCCAAAGCTCCCGTCAGCGTCGGCGCGGGCGCTTGCGTTTCGGCGCCTTGCGCCATCGCGACGAGCCGATCGAGCGACAGGATTTCGTGGCGCGGCGTCCAGTCGAGCGCGCCGCTCAAGCGCGCGCCCGCCAGCGCGCCCGCGAGCTTGGTGAAATGCGCGCCGCTTTCGCTTAACCGCGCTTCGGCGGAGAGATCGGCCGGCGCCGCGACGCCGGTTGACGCCGCTGCGAATCCCAGCGCCGCCAGCGCGGGGAACAGGTCGGCGCTCTTAAGCGTCAGCGGCCCGGCCAGCAAGGGCGCGTCGCCCTCGGCCTGCGGCTTCAGCGCGCCGCTCCAGGAAAACTCCGCGCCGGCCAACGCGAGTTTCGCCTTGGCGTCGAAGCCGCGCTCCCATTGGCCCGATCCGTCGAGCGAAAACTCGGCCCGTCCGGCGACGCCGGCGGGAAGGGTCGCGCCTAACTTGCGCAGCAGCGCGCCGGCGTCGGGCGCGTCGAGCGTCGCGTGGGCGGCGATCGCGTCGACCGGGGCCGGCGCGCGGCTCAAGGTCAGCGCGAAGCGGGCGCCGGCGATTTCGCCGTCGCCCTTGAGGAAGTCGAGCCCGAACGGCCCGTCAATCGGCGGCCCGTCGCGCCGCGCCTCGAATGTCGCCCTGGCCGCGCCCAGCGCATCCGCGCGGGCGAGCAGCCAGCGGGTCGGGGCGCTCGGCGCGGCGCGCGCGAGCAGAGCGGCGAAATCGTCGAGCCGGCCCGCGTCGAGCTTGATCCGCGTCCAACGCCCGGCCGGCGAAGTCTCGCCTTCCGCACGGATCGAAGCGCCGCCGAGATCGGCGAGCGACAGTTTCTCCAGCACGAATTTCGCGCCGTCCTTGCGGGCGCGAATGTCGAGCGACCCGCCTTGCAACGACGCCAGCCCGACGCGCGCGACCCGCAAGCTATTGGCCTTCAGGCGGAAATCGAGATCGGCGCCGCCAAGCCAGTCGAGCCCCGCCTCGACATTGGGCGCGACTTCGATATCGAGCGCGTCGCTGGCGAGATCGACATAGAGCCGCCCGCGGCTGGCGTCCTCGGACAGCCGGTAGATCACGCTGCCGTTGAAACGCGACGCCGCCACGCCAAGCGCCAGATCGCGGGCGGAAAAGCCCAGCGGGGACAGGTCGAGATGGGCGGAAGCCGCGATTTCGCCCGTCGGCAGCGCCGCGCCCAGCGCCGCCAGCCGCTCGCCCAAAGCCGGCGACCCCTCGGCGATCCAGGCCGCCAGACTGGCGAAATCGCCGACCTTGCCCTCGCCGCGACCGCGGAAAATGGGCGCGGCGCCAAGCTCCAGCGCGCCGTCGAGCGCGACGCGCCCATTGCCCGGCAGGCCGCTGTCCCATTTCAGCCGCATCCCGCCGTCGGGCGCCCCCGACGGCCCGCCGTCCGGGGCGCCGCCCGACAGTTCGAGCTTGGGCGCGTCGAGCGAGCGCGCGCCAAGATAGGCGACGCCTGCCGAGAGGCGCAGGGAAAATTTCGCCAATAGCGCATCACGCCGCAAGCCGCGCTCGGCAAGCGTCGCGAAGGCGGCGGCCGCGCGGGCGGGGGAGGCGAAGGTCTTCTTGTCCTTGCGCAGCAGCGAATCGATATTGAGGGTCTTGGCCTTGAGTTCGGCCTCGATCTCCGGCTGCGCGCCGAACCGCAGCGCGAGCCGCCCGTGGGTTTCCAGCGCGCGGGCATCGGCGCCGAGCCGGACCTCGGCGTTTTCGCAACGCGCTTCATCGCCGCTCGCCGCCGCGTCGCAGGCGATGCGCCACGGCCAGGCTTCGCCGTCCGGCCCCGCCGCTTCGCCCGTAATCGTCGCTGCTCCCGCCAAGGCGGGCGATGGGTCCAGCATGAGCCGGCCGTCGAAATCGGCGCGGGTCGCCCCCGTCTCGATTTGCGCTTTCAGCGGCAACGCGTCGCCGACGAAGCTTTCGGCCGCGATCTGGAAATTTGCACGGGCCCCGTCGAGCGCAAAATCCCCGTGGCCGCGAAACGGCCCGCGCGTCGAGGCCGCCGAGCCGTCGAAAGTCAGGTCGTGCGCGACGAAATCCGACGCCCCGTCGCGCTCGATGCGGAACTCGCCATGCGTCACCCGGACATGTTCAAATTCCAGCGGATTGCCGACGGGCGGCGCGAATTTCGGCCCGACGTGAATCCGCGGCCGGTCAAAGGTCACTTCGTCGAGCCGGATCCTGGCCCCTAACAGACTCGTCAGGCTGAACTCGAACCGCATCGCCGGCCCTTGCAGCCAGGGCGCGCCGCGCGGGCCGATCGCGACATCGGCCAGCTTGAGATAGGGCGTCGGCAGCAGGCGCAGCGTGACGGGGCCGGAAATTCTGACCGGCGTGCCGATGCGCGTGGCGATGGCGCGCGCGACCATATCGCGCCGCGCCGTCCAGTCGATGAACGGCGGCGCGACCAGCGCCACCGTCAGCGCGGTGACCAGCGCGACGGCGATGAACGTCAGAAAATTTCGCAATGCCCGACCGATAGGTGCGGGCGGGCCCTAATCCGCGTTTTTGGCGGATGCGTGACGCCGGGGCGCTTTAAGAAACTGCGCCTCAATGTCCGCCCGAGAACATCGCCGGCGCCGCAGCGCAATGAATGCCGCCGTCGAGCGGCACCACCGCCCCGGTCGTAAAGGCGCCGGCGCGGCCGGTGAGATAGAGCAAAGTCCCCGCCAGATCGGCCGGCGAGCCGACCCGCCCCATCGGCACCGTGCTCGCGGCGTGCGCGCGACCCTCCTGCGAGCCAATGGCGAATTGGGTCATGTTGCTGGGAAACGGCCCCGGCGCGATCGCATTGACAGTGACATGGCGCGCCGCCATTTCCGCTGCGAGAATGCGGGTCAGGTGATGCACCGCCGCCTTCGAGGCGGAATAGGCGTAGGCGCTTTCCGCCTGCGTCACCGTGCCCATCACCGAGCCGAGATTGACGACGCTCGACGGACGCTCCGCCGTCGCCGAGGCCAGCAGCATCGGCGACAGCACCCGGGTCAGTTGGAACAGCCCGGTGACATTGACGCCCATGACACGGTCGAACGCCTTCCAGGGGTAGCCCTCGAACGGCTCGCCCCAGCTCACACCGGCGTTGTTGACGAGAATGTGCAATTCCCCGGTGCGCTTGGCGACCTCCTGCGCCAGCGCGGCCACGCCCGCCTCGCTCTGCACCGTGCCGCCAAAACCCTCGCAAGGCCCGATCTCGGACAGCTCTTTGGCTGTCGCCTCGCACGTCTCCGCCTTGCGCGACGCGATCAGCACCCGCGCCCCTGCACAAACCAGGGCTTCCGCGCAGACCCGGCCGAGCCCCGTGCCGCCGCCCGTCACGAGCGCAACGCGGCCTTTTACGGAAAACAGATCGGCAAAAGCGAACATCGAACCTCCTGGCGACGCGTCGTCTGTGGTCAAGACGCGTTGACGAGAGATATAGCCGATCCCGCCGACTTATCCAGCGGCGCTCAGTAGGACGCGTTGGCGCGCTGGATTTGCGCCGCTAGCGTGTCGCAATTGGCGCGCAGCACCTTGTTTTCGGCCTCCAGCACCCGCAGACGCGCCTTCAGCGCCGTCAGGGTCCAATCGGGCGCCTCCGTTTCGTCCACGAACGAGAGGGCGGCGCCCTCGGATTGGCGGCGCACCAGCCTCGCAATGCGATTGATGTTTTTCCCTGCAATTTCAATCCGAAATCGTTCAGGAAGGGTTACGCCTTCCGCCAGATTGATCTTCGCGCCGGTCGAGGAAATTTGCGTGACCACGCAGTCGAAGGAAATGGCGCCGTCCAAATACGAGATTTTTGCGCGCAGGAACGCGCGCTGACGCGGCGCCCGGCGACTTTCGGCGTCCTTAGTTTTCGCGACGTCCGATCTCAGCACGGAAGTTTCCCCGCACCCGCTTCGCTACCGCTAGGGCGCCTGTCGAATTTAGATCGAAACGCGTTCGGTTTCGGTTAATGCGCGCGCCGGCGGGGGAATTTCTAACGTCTTCTCAGGGCGGGCGGCGGCCGCTATAATCCCGCGGACGTCTTTCGCCCTCTGTCGCGCCTCCAGCCAAGGCCACACTCCATGAAAATCTCGCTGATCCAGATGAATTCGATCCATGACAAAGCCGCCAATATCGCGGCCGCCCGCGCGCTGATTGAAAAAGCCGTCGCCGAGGAGGGGCCGGACTGGATTCTGCTGCCGGAGCAATTCGACTGGGCCGGCGGCGTCAAGGGCGACAAGGCGCGCAACGCCGAGACGCTGCCGGGCGGCCCCGCCTATGCGATGGCGCGGGAGCTTGCCGCCAGGCATCGCGTGTTCATCCACGCCGGCTCGCTGATGGAGCGCATCGAGGGCGAGGAGCGCATCCACAACACGACGGTGGTCTTTGACCGCGACGGCGCCGAGATCGCCCGCTACCGAAAAATCCACCTGTTCGACGTGACCACGCCCGACGGCGCGTCGTACCGCGAAAGCGCCACGGTGAAGCCGGGCGACGCTGTTGTCACCTACGATTGCGAGGGCGTCACCATCGGCTGCTCGATCTGCTACGATTTGCGTTTCCCCGCGCTGTTCCAGGCGCTTGCCGACAAGGGCGCGCAAGTGATCGCGTTGCCCGCCGCCTTCACGCTGCAAACCGGCAAGGACCATTGGGAGACGCTGCTGCGAGCGCGGGCGATCGAGACGCAAACTTATGTCTGCGCGGCGGCGCAAACCGGCTCCTACAGCGTCAATAACGAGACGCGCCAGACATATGGCCATTCGCTGGTCGCCGATCCCTGGGGCCACGTCGTCGCCAAAGCCTCCGACGGGCCGGGCGTGATCTCGGCGCGGCTCGACATGGGCCATGTCGAGCGGGTGCGGCGGATGATCCCGGTCGCGGCGCATAGAAGGGGGATATTTGCATGAACGTCGGAAAGGAGTCCACACTCCCAAGTAAGTATCAAGTCATGGTCTCCACGGTTTGGTACAAACGCATTTCCTTATTTACTCGAATTTCCCAAGTTTTCTAATGACGGGAGTTTTGCCGAACCACGTCAATTGGTTCCGCTCATTTTTGGCTCCTCGCTGTTTCGAGTGGGTAGCGGCTACCAGCGTGTGCGGCGTAGCAACACCGGGCCGTGGAACTCTCGGCAGCCCCCAAGTGGCGACGGTCGGAACCTTACAGGAGCCCAAGCTGACGGCTGCGGGGGCCATAG
>JANLPL010000086.1:0-10285 GCA_031367195.1 Bradyrhizobium sp. | reverse complement strand
GCGTCGCGTCCACTCGCTGTTCCGCCAAGGCTGCCTGCTCTACGAACTCATCCCCAACATGCCAGAACACCGCCTGCGCCCGCTCATCGAGCGATATCAAAAATTACTCACGCAAAACCGAACCTTCTCCCAGACCTTCGGCTTCGTTTGAAAATGAGGGGAGTAGTGAGGGGGCGAGGTTCAGGTCGCGCCTGCCAGTGATGAGGCGCTATTCTTCGCCCGGTCGCGTGTGCCCTTCCATCAATGTGCGAGAGAAGAAACTCGCCTGCGCCTTTCGCTGATCTGCAATAAAATCCGAAACCAAAGAACTGCCCCCCGTTTCCAAGACGGCTTGCTCTTTCATTCTTCAAACCGCGCGGAATGTGTCGGCATTGTCAACACATTCTGCCGCGCTGAAGGGAACGGCGTTGTTAGGCCTTCCCCTTGTTCTGCCTATTCTCGATCAACTGCCCGACCACGCCCGGATCGGCCAGCGTCGACGTATCTCCCAGCGCGCCATATTCGTTCTCCGCGATCTTGCGTAAAATCCGCCGCATGATCTTGCCCGAGCGGGTCTTGGGCAGGCCGGGCGAGAACTGGATCAGGTCGGGCGAGGCGATCGGGCCGATCTCCTTGCGCACCCAGGCGACCAGTTCCTTGCGCAGCGCCTCGGTTGGTTCCGTCCCCTTCATCAGCGTGACATAGGCGTAGATGCCCTGGCCCTTGATGTCGTGGGGATAGCCGACCACCGCCGCCTCCGACACCGCCGCGTGGGCGACCAGCGCGCTCTCGACTTCCGCCGTGCCCATGCGATGGCCGGATACGTTGATGACGTCGTCGACGCGCCCCGTGATCCAGTAAAAGCCGTCGGCATCGCGCCGGCAGCCGTCGCCGGTGAAATATTTGCCGGGATAGGTGGAGAAATAGGTCGAGACGAACCGCTCGTGGTCGCCATAGATGGTGCGCGATTGGCCGGGCCAGGATTCCGCGATCACCAGATTGCCCGCGCAGGCGCCCGAAAGCGGCGCTCCATTGGGGTCGACGATCTCGGGGGCGACGCCGAAGAACGGCCGCGTCGCCGAACCGGGCTTCAGTTTAGTTGCGCCCGGCAGCGGCGTGATCATGATGCCGCCCGTCTCCGTCTGCCACCAGGTGTCGACGATCGGGCAACGCCCGTCGCCAACCACGCGGTGATACCATTCCCACGCTTCCGGGTTGATCGGCTCGCCGACGGAGCCGAGCAGGCGCAGCGAGGCGCGGCTGGTCTTTTTCACCATCTCCTCGCCCGCGCCCATCAGCGAACGGATCGCGGTCGGGGCGGTGTAGAATATGTTGACCTTGTGCTTGTCGATCACCTCCCAGAACCGGCTCATCGTGGGATAGTTGGGCACGCCCTCGAACATCAGCGTCGTCGCGCCATTGGCGAGCGGGCCATAGACGATGTAGCTGTGGCCCGTCACCCAGCCCACATCCGCCGTGCACCAGTAGATGTCGCCGTCGTGATAATCGAACACATATTGATGCGTCATCGCGGCATAGACGAGATAGCCGCCCGTCGTATGCACCACGCCCTTCGGCGCGCCGGTCGAGCCCGAGGTGTAGAGGATGAACAGCGGGTCTTCCGCGTTCATCGGCTCGGGCGCGCAATCCGCGCTGACTTTAGCGCTGGCCTCGTGCAACCAGACGTCGCGGCCGGCGTCCCAATCGACGTTTCCGCCAACGTGTCTGACCACCAGCACATGTTTGACGCAGTTGGTCTTGGCCACCGCCGCATCGACATTGGCTTTCAGCGGCACTTTTCGGCCGCCGCGCAAACCTTCGTCCGCGGTAATGACGACCGCGCTCTCCGCGCCTTCGATGCGGCCCGCCAGCGCATCGGGCGAGAAGCCGCCGAACACGATGGAATGGATCGCGCCGATCCGCGCGCAGGCGAGCATCGCGTAAGCGGCCTCCGGGATCATCGGCAGATAGATGGTGACGCGGTCGCCCTTTTTGACGCCGAGAGTCTTCAACACATTGGCGAAGCGGCCGACGTGTTCGCTGAGTTCAGCATAGGTAATGTGTTTCGACTGGGACGGGTCGTCGCCTTCCCAGATGATCGCGGTCTGGTTGGCGCGCTGGGGCAGGTGGCGATCGACGCAATTGACGGCGACATTGGTCTGCCCATCCTCGAACCATTTGATCGAGACGTTGTGCGGATCGAACGAAACGTTCTTCACCTTGGTGAACGGCTTCGTCCAGTCGATCCGCTTGCCGTGCTCGCCCCAGAAGCCATCAGGGTCTTTCAGCGAGCGCTCGTACATCGCCTGATATTTGGCGTCGTCGACATAGGCGCGCCTGGCCCATTCGGCCGAAACCTCGTAGATTTTCTCGGACATCGGCGTCTCCTCGAAGGCGCCTCTCCGGCGCGCTTTTCCCGCTTCACTATGCCTTAACGCGCCCTCCGGCGCCAAGCGGAAGCGGGTCACGCTTTGGTCGTAAGCCGTTGGCGGGAGGAACGGGGGCGTGGTAGATTTTGCCCCTGGGGGGTCGGATATGGCCGAGGCGAAGCCAAAATCGATGACGGTCGAGGAATTCTACATCTGGCAGCTCGACCAGGACGAACGCTACGAATTTGTCGAGGGCGAAATCGTGCCGCTGCGGGCGATGACCGGGGCGAGCAATGAGCACGACACGATCCTGGTCAATTGTATCGGCGAGCTTTACCCGCGCCTGCGCGGAAAGCCCTGCCGCGTCGCGACCGCCGACACGGCGCTGCGCACCAGCATCCGCGTCACCCGGCGCCCCGACCTGATGATCGAATGCGCGCCGCCGCAGCCCAAGACTTACGAGGCGCATAGACCGACCGTCATCGTCGAAGTGCTGTCGCCCTCGACGCGCAAGTTCGATTTGCTGGTCAAGATCGACGAATATCGCCGCCTGCCGACCCTGCGGCATATCCTGCTGATCGACCCCGATATCGTCGCGGGCCAGCTTTATTCGCGCGACGAGGACGGGGAATGGGGGTCGCGGGAGTTGAAGGGAAAGGCCGCCACGATCGATTTCGCGGCCATCGGCGTAACGCTGCCGCTCGGCGCGCTCTACGACCGGCTGGAAGTTCCCGAATAAAACCGACGTTCCGTAAGACGACAACGCCTTCGCGAAACCTGGACAGCCTCGATGAGAACCGCCCTATCCCTCTTCGCCGCCGCGCTGCTCGTCGCCAGCGCCGCCTGGGCCGGCCCCGCGACCGAGACCGTCGCGCCGAGCGGCCGCTGGCTGGCCGCTCAACTCGAAGCGCTCGGCGTCGAGAGCAAATGGATCGCCGGCCATCACATCGACTGGCGCAGCGGCCTGCCCGATGGGCGACCCGAGCGTGGAAACGGCCGCCACACCCATTGCAGCGCCTTCGTCGCCGCCGCCGCCGAACAGCTCGGCGTGCATATCCTGCGCCCGCCCGAGCACGGCCAGGTTCTGCTCGCCAACGCGCAATTCGAATGGCTCGGCGAGGACGGCGCCGACGAGGGCTGGCGACCCTTGCGCGATGGCGAAGCCGCGCAAGCCGCCGCCAATGCCGGCGATTTCGTGGTGGCGGCCTACGAAAGTCACCGCGACGACAAGCCGGGCCATATCGCGATCCTCAAGCCCGCGCCGCGCAGCGAAGCCGAGTTGGCGGCCGACGGCCCGCTGGTCATTCAGGCGGGAACCGTCAACAGCGCGGCGGTCAGTCTGCGCGAGGGCTTTTCCGGCCATCCCGCGGCGTGGCGCGACCACGAGGTGCGCTATTACGCCCACGCCGTCGTGGCGTCGCCTTAGCGCGGCGCCATGCGGATCGCGCCGTCGAGCCGCACATGCTCGCCGTTGAAATAGCCGTTGCGGATCATCTCCAGCGCCAGCGAAGCGTATTCTTGCGGGTCGCCGAGCCGCTTGGGGAACGGCACCGAGGCGGCGAGCGCGCCTTTCACATGGTCGGGCAGGCCGTGCAGCAGCGGCGTCTTGAACAGGCCCGGCAGGATCGTATTGACCCGGATGCCCTCGCTCATCAGATCGCGCGCGATCGGCAGCGTCATGCCGACGATTCCGGCCTTCGAGGCGGAATAGGCGGCCTGGCCCGCCTGCCCATCGACCGCCGCGACGGACGCCGTGTTGACGATCGCGCCGCGCTCGCCCTGCGCGTCGAGCGGATCGAGATTCATCATGCCGGCCGCGCTTTTGGCCAGACAACGGAACGTGCCGATCAGGTTGATCTCGATGACGCGGGCGAAATCGGCGGTGGGGTGCGCTTTTGGCTTGGCCGTCGTCTTGTCGCGGCTCGCCGCCTTGATCGCGACGCCCGTGCCCGCGCAATTCACCAGAATACGCTCCTGGCCATGGGCGGCGCGGGCGGCGGCGAAGGCGGCGTCAACGCTGTCCTCCGAGGTGACGTCGGTCCTGGCGAACATGCCGCCGATCTCACGCGCCAGCGCCTCGCCCTTCTCCGCGTTGAGGTCGAAGATCGCCACGCGCACGCCGAACCCCGCCAACTTTCGCGCGGTCGCCTCGCCGAGGCCGGAGGCGCCGCCGGTGACGACGGCGACGATCGAGGAATCGAGGTTCATGGACCGAGCTCCCTGCAAGGTTTGGTTTTCAAGCCACGCCTTCCGGCGTCGCCAGTTCCGCCGCGGTGGCGGTGTCAGTCGCCGCGAAAGCCGCGGCCATCTTGTCGCGGTCGAGTTCACCCTCCCACCACGCCACCACCACCGTCGCGACGCCATTGCCGATAATGTTGGTCAGCGCCCGACATTCGCTCATGAACTTGTCGATGCCGAACACGATGGCGAGCCCCGGCACGAGCCGCGCGTCGGCCGCCGCCAGCGTGCCCGCGAGCACGACAAAGCCCGCGCCCGTCACGCCGCTCGCGCCCTTCGAGGTCAGCATCGCGACGACCAGGATCGTCAGCAATTGCCACGGCGTGAGATCGACGTGCAGCGCCTGCGCGATGAACAAGGTCGCCAGCGTCATGTAGATGTTGGTGCCGTCGAGGTTGAAGGAATAGCCTGTGGGCACGACCAGCCCAACCACCTGACGCGAACAGCCCATTCGCTCCAGTTTCGCCATCAGCAAAGGCAGCGCGCTTTCCGAGGAGGACGTGCCGAGCACGATCAGCAATTCGTCCTTGATGTAGCGCAGGAAGCTGAAAATCGAGAAGCCGGCGATGCGCGCGATAATCCCCAGCACGATGAGCACAAACAGGAGCGCTGTCACGTAAAATGTCGCGATCAGATTGAGCAGGCCGCCGAGCGCGGACGGCCCGTATTTGCCGATCGTGAACGCCATCGCGCCGAACGCGCCGAGCGGGGCGACATACATGACGATGCCGATCACCTGAAACATCGCCTGCGCCGCCTCGTCGATCAGCGCCCGCAGGGCGTAGCCGCGCGCGCCGATCCGCATCAGGGCGAAACCAAACAGGATGGCGAACAGCAGCACCTGCAAGATATCGCCGATCTGGAAGATCGGCGCCGCCCCCGCCTTGCACAGCCCCGCGTCGGGCGAAGCGACGAAGGCGCCGACCACGCTGTCGGGAATGATGTGCAACACGTATTCAATCGGCGTCATTTTGCCCGCCGCCTCGACGTAACACTTGACCGCCGCCGCTTCCGCCTCGCTGGGCGGATGGGTCGGAAAGCTCGCGCCGGGCTGCCAGATCAGCCCGACGCCGATGCCGATCAACAAAGCCAGCGTCGAGACGAATTCAAAATAGACCAGCGCCTTGACCCCGACCCGACCGACGCTGCTGGCTTCCTGAATATGCGCGATGCCGGAGACAATCGTGCAGAAGATGATCGGCGCAATCGCCATTTTGATCAGCTTGACGAAGGCCTTGCCGAGAAACTCGATCCACGGGTTTTTGGCGAAATCGGGCGCGAGCCAGCCGACGAGAACGCCGAGCACGATCGCGATCAGCACCTGCACATACAAGATTTTGTACCAGGGCTGCCCTTTGGCCATGCTCGCTTCCCCCACCTGCGCCGCAAGTCTTGCCCGCTGAGATGCGTCTTTTCAAGCGCATGTCCGCGCCCGCGCGCAGAGCATGTCCGCGCCCGCGCGCAGAGCTTGCGTCGATAGGCGGCGCGCGGCAAACTGTCGTGGGCCACGGGAGGCAAAACATGATCGACGCTGGGATGCTCAAGCAGATGACTGCGAAGGACGGCTTCATCGCCGCGCTCGACCAGAGCGGCGGATCGACGCCGGGCGCGCTGCGGCTTTATGGCGTCCCCGACAGCGCCTATAGCGGCGACACGGAGATGTTCGCGGCTGTTCATGCCATGCGCGTGCGGATCATGACCGCGGCCGCCTTCAATGGCGCCAGGGTGCTCGCCGCGATCCTGTTCGAAGCGACGATGGACGGCGAGGTTCTGGGCCAGCCGGCGCCGACCTACCTATGGAAAGAGCGCGGAATCGTGCCGATCCTGAAGGTCGACAAGGGACTGGACGAGGAGAGCGACGGCGTCAGCCTGCTGAAGCCGATGCCGGATCTGGGCAAACTGCTCGACCGGGCGGTGGCGAAGACCATGTTCGGCACCAAGATGCGCTCGGTCATCCATCGCGCCTCACTGAGCGGAATCGCCGCCATCGTGGCGCAGCAATTCGACATCGCCGAGGAGATCGCCGCGCGCGGCCTCGTGCCGATCGTCGAGCCCGAGGTTTCGATTAAGGCGCCCGACAAGGCGGCCTGCGAGACAATGCTGCTCGACGCCCTGCGCGCGCGCCTCGACGCCTTGCCGCAGGACATGCGGGTGATGCTGAAACTGACGATCCCGACCACGCCGGACCTCTACGCGAGCCTGGCGAAACATCCTCGAATCGTCCGGGTCGTGGCGCTGTCGGGCGGCTACAGCCGGGCCGAGGCCTGCCGGCTGCTGGCGCAAAATCACGCCATGGTCGCGAGTTTCTCGCGCGCTTTGGCGCAGGATCTACGGGCGTCGATGAGCGACGAGGAATTCAACGCGGCGCTGGCGGCCTCGATCGACGAGATTTTTCGCGCCTCTACGGTCAAGACGGCGGCCTGAGGCCGCCATTGACAATCGCGGCCCTGGAGGGGAAAGACCCGCTTTCTCCCCAACCCGGCCGACCCATGTCCGACGCTGATCTGCAAGCCCTGATAGAACGCGCATTCGAGGATCGCGCAAACGTCAACGCCAGCACGCACGGCGACGTGCGCGACGCGGTCTCCCGCGCGCTCGATCTGCTCGATTCGGGGTCCGCGCGCGTGGCCGAAAAGATCGACGGCGCGGAGGGGCCGGCCTCCTGGAAGGTCAACCAGTGGCTGAAAAAGGCGGTGCTGCTGTCGTTCCGCCTTAACGACAATTCCATCGTCGAGGGCGGCCCCGGCGGGGCGACGTGGTTCGACAAGGTTCCCTCGAAATTCGCCGGCTGGGGCGAGAACCGCTTCCGCGAGGCCGGTTTTCGCGCCGTGCCCGGCGCTATCGTGCGCCATTCCGCCTTCATCGCCCGCGACGCGGTGCTGATGCCGAGCTTCGTCAATCTGGGCGCCTATGTCGGCGCGAAGACGATGGTCGATACCTGGGTGACGGTCGGCTCGTGCGCGCAGATCGGCGCCAATGTCCATCTCTCCGGCGGCGTCGGCATCGGCGGCGTGCTGGAGCCGTTGCAGGCCAACCCGACCATCATCGAGGACGATTGCTTCATCGGCGCCCGATCCGAGGTGGTCGAGGGCGTCGTCGTCGGCAAGGGTTCGGTCGTCTCGATGGGCGTGTTCATCTCCGCCTCAACGAAGATCATCGACCGCGCCACCGGCAAAGTTCACGTCGGCTATGTCCCGCCCTATTCGGTCGTGGTGTCGGGCTCGCTGCCCGGCAAAGCTTTGCCCGACGGCTCGCCTGGCCCCTCGCTCTATTGCGCCGTCATCGTCAAGACGGTGGATGCGCAGACCCGCGCCAAGACCGGCATCAACGATCTCCTGAGAGATTGATGGCGGCCCCGACGTTCTGCTTTCTCTATCGCGAAGCCGAGCGGCCGATTGGCCCGGGCCTGTGGGCGCGCGCCAGCGCGCTTCCCGTCGGCGCAGCGCTGGCGATGACCGCGATCGCCTGGGTCATCGCGCCGGGTCCGCGCGATCTCGCGTCGCAACCCTTCTTCTCCGTCTCGATCGTCGCCGTTCACGCCTATCTCCTGGTCTATGGCTTTGCGTTGATGTTTCTCTCGGTGATGCAGTATTTCGTCAGCGCCAAGCGCTTTCTCGATCTCGGCAAACCGACGGCCTGGGCGGGTCTGGCGCCCTTCGCGCTGCTGCTCGCCGGCGCCGCCGCCTGGTTTCAGCCGCGCTCGGAAGGCCTGATGCCGGAATGGGCCCTCTATCCCTCCTATGGGTTCGCGCTCGCCGTCATTGTCTGGAACGTGGCGGTGCTCGGCTTCGTGAAGCGTCCGCGTCGCGGCTTGTGAAATTTCGCGCCTAAAGGCGTTCGAGGAGGAAAGATCATGCGTTCACGCGCCGCCGTCGCCTGGGAAGCTAATAAGCCGCTCACCATCGAGACCATCGACATTGAGGGCCCCAAGGCGGGCGAGGTGCTGGTCGAGGTGATGGCGACCGGCGTCTGCCACACCGACGCCTACACGCTGTCGGGGCTGGATTCGGAGGGCAAATTCCCGGCCATCCTCGGCCACGAGGGCGCGGGAATCGTGCGCGAGATCGGCGCCGGCGTGACCAGCGTCAAATCCGGCGATCACGTCATTCCGCTCTACACGCCGGAATGTCGCAACTGCAAAACCTGCCTGTCGCAACGCTCCAACCTCTGCACCGCGATCCGCGCCACGCAGGGTCAGGGCCTGATGCCGGACAGCACTTCGCGCTTCTCCTGCACGGGGAACGAAGTGTTCCACTATATGGGCTGCTCGACCTTCTCCAACTTCACGGTGCTGCCCGAGATCGCGCTCGCCAAGGTGCGCGAGGACGCCCCGTTCGACAAGATCTGCTACATCGGCTGCGGCGTCACCACCGGCATCGGCGCGGTGGTCCACACCGCGAAAGTCTGGCCCGGCGCCAATGTCGTCGTGTTCGGCTTAGGGGGCATCGGCCTCAACGTGATCCAGGGCGCGCGCATGGTCGGCGCCGACAAGATCATCGGCGTCGACCTCAATCCGGCGCGGCAGGAGATCGCGCGCAAATTCGGCATGACACATTTCGTCAACCCCGAAATGGTCGGGCGTGACAAGGTGGTGCAAGCGATCGTCGATCTCACCGGCGGGGGCGCGGATTTCTCGTTCGAGTGCATCGGCAACACGACGACGATGCGGCAGGCGCTCGAATGCTGCCATCGCGGCTGGGGCGAATCGATCGTCATCGGCGTCGCGCCCACGGGCGCCCAAATTTCGACCCGGCCGTTGCAGCTTTTGTACGGGCGCGGCTTGTAAGGCTCGGCGTTCGGCGGCGCGCGCGGGCGCACCGATGTGCCGAAAATCGTCGACTGGTACATGGAGGGCAAGATCAACATCGACGATCTCATCACCCACGTGATGCCGCTCGAAAAGATCAACGACGCCTTCGATCTGATGCACGCGGGCAAGTCGATCCGCAGCGTCGTGGTTTATTGACTGTGAAAAGACGCCGAAAGCGGACATTGACCTCCCTTTGAGCGGCGCGGGCAAGGCGCGGCGGCGCTTCCGGCGGACGTTCGAGGAGCGCGAGAACTCGCAAATTCCGAATTCTGTACGTTCGCCATTTGCGTCAGCTTAGCGAGGCACCCATAAATCTTCAATCGGGATTGTCCTGTTGACTTCAGCGGTCAGTTTTTCGATTAAAACATTGTCACGAACAGGGTCGCCAAGCGATTCCAATTCTGCTGCTTGTACGCGCAGATCGCCAAACGCCTTAATACGTTCGTTTGTGACAGTTTGTTCTAGTTGTATGTCCTGCAAATGAACGCTCATTTTGATATAAGCATCCGTATATTGCCCGTACAATTTGGCGTAATTTTCTACTTTCTCCGCAAATTTGAGGGAAGGCTTTATTGTTGCCAGCACAACAGAGAGAGCCGAGAAAGCGCCCCATACATATTGTCCTGATTCTGTTTTCCAAAGCGCAAGGCCTGCTATCCCGCTGCTCGCGGCCCCGATAGCAATTACAATTTCCATCCAAAAATTATACCGCCGGAATCTGGCCAGTTGATATCCATAGTACAGTTTATTCGTAATTGCTCAGGCCGTGAGGGGCAGCGGGATATCGGCGAGAGTTAGGCGGATTGCCTGTAGGGCGTGGACGCCTCGGCGTCTGGCGGTTTCGATGACGGAACGCACGTCGGCGTAATGGTCGGCGGCCCAGGCGGCG
>JANLPL010000079.1:0-2768 GCA_031367195.1 Bradyrhizobium sp. | reverse complement strand
CAGGCGATGATCAGCACCGAGACCGCTGCGACCAGACCGTAGGTGAAACGCGGCTCAGGCCCCCAGATCGCCCACACGGTGAAGGCCACGAGCGCAACGGTGATCACCAAAGGCACGAACCATCCTGCCACTTGATCGGCGAGCCGCTGAATCGGCGCGCGGCTCCGTTGTGCTTGCGCCACCATTTGCACGATTTGCGCAAGCATCGTGTCGCCGCCGACCTTATTGGCGCGCATCACGAAACCTCCCGACCCGTTCAGCGTGCCACCGATCAGCTTTGCGCCGGCGCCTTTCGTGACCGGCATCGACTCGCCCGTGACCATGGACTCGTCGACCGCGCTTCGGCCCTCGATCAACTCGCCATCGACCGGCACTTTCTCGCCGGGACGGACGCGCAGGAGGTCGCCGACCGCAACCGCATCGAGGCCGATCTCCTCATCCGCGCCGCCCGCACGGACACGCCGCGCGGTCTTAGGAGCGAGATCGAGCAAAGCTCGGATCGCGCCGCCGGTCTGTTCGCGTGCGCGCAGTTCGAGGACCTGGCCGAGCAGCACGAGCACGGTGATTGCCGCCGCCGCCTCGAAATAAACCGCGACACCTCCATCCATGCCACGAAACGCCGGCGGGAACAGGCCGGGCGCGACGGTCGCGATCAGGCTGTAACCCCAGGCGACGCCCGTCCCCATGGCGATCAGCGTGAACATGTTGAGGTTGCGGCTGACGAGCGAGGCCCAGGCGCGCTCGAAGAATGGCCAACCGGCCCACAGCACGACCGGCGTCGCCAACACGAGTTGAATCCAGTTTGAGGGTCCGCCTGCGAGCCACATCGGCAGATGCACGAGATGGCCGCCCATTTCGAGCGCTACAACCGGGACCGCAAGCGCTAAACCAGTCCAGAAGCGCCGCGTCATGTCGACAAGCTCGACGTTCGGCCCGGAATCGAGCGACGCCACCTCGGGCTCCAGCGCCATGCCGCAGATCGGGCAGGCCCCCGGGCCAACTTGCCGGATCTGTGGATGCATCGGGCATGTGTAGATCACGCCGGCTGGCGCAGGTTTGGTGGGCGGCGTTTCGGCCTTCGGCTTCAAATAATGCGCGGGATCGCGGAGGAATTTTTCACGGCAGCCGTTGGAGCAGAAATAGTAGGTCTCGCCCCCCTGCTCCGCCTTATGCTTCGCGGTGGCGACAGTGACCGCCATGCCGCAAACGGGATCACGTGTCTTGCCTTCCGGCAAAGGCGGTTCGAAGAGCGCCGTCACCGGGTGCGGCGCAGCGCGCGCGTGATCATGTGCCGACATGGTTTGCAATCCAATTGTGCACGAGGGCGCGTGCTTGAAGCGCTTTGTTGATCTTGCTAGTCCTTCCCATCATGGCAACGTTAAGGATAAAACGCCAATGAATATCGGCGCGGCGTCGGCCGCTTCCGGCGTCAGCGCGAAAATGATCCGCCATTACGAGGCGATCGGTCTGTTGCCGCCGCCCGTCCGGCGCGACAACAGCTACCGCGACTATGGCGCGCAGGAGGTGCACGAGCTCCGGTTCATCGGCCGCGCCCGCAAGCTCGGCTTCGCCATGCTGGAAATCGCGGCCCTGCTGGCGCTCTGGCGCGACAAGAGCCGGCCAAGCCGCGAGGTGCGCTGGCTTGCCGCCGCGCATTTGGCCGACCTTGAACGGCGGATCGCCGAAATGCAGGGCATGGCCTCGACGCTTAGCGACCTCATCCGGCGCTGCCATGGCGACGAGCGTCCCGATTGTCCGATCCTGGACCGCCTCGAGCGCGCACCTCGCCGCCCGCTGTAACGACGGAGGTCTCACCGGATTGCTCTCTTCGTCCCGCCACCCCAGCGCGGGATGAAAGCAGGGGTCCGGGCGGCGTAGGCGCGCCATTCCGCGCCGAACGCGGTTTCCGAAGCCGCTTCCTCGCGTTTCGCCAGCCGGACATAAATCCAGACCATGACCGGGTACATGAAAAGGGTCGGGATCGTCGGCCATTGCAGCAGGAAGCCCGTCATGATGATGACGAAGCCGACATATTGCGGGTGGCGGACCCAGGCATATGCGCCGGCCGTCGCAAGGCGGCGCTCACGCTGCGCCGCGAACAGCACGGACCAGGCCTCGGCCAGCAGGGCAAAGCCGGCGAAGATCAGGATGTTGCTCAGGATGTGGAACGGCCCGAAATGCGGATTGCCGCTCCAACCGAACATCATCTCTAGCAGATGCCCGCCGTCATGCGACCAGAAATCGACGCCCGGAAAGGTGCGGATCAGCCAGCCGGATAGCAGATAGATCGTCAAAGGGAAGCCGTACATCTCGGTGAACAGCGCCACGACGAACGCCGAGAACGCGCCGAGCGAGCGCCAGTCGCGTCCCCCCGGCGTGCGCGTGAAGCTCGCCGCGAAAATGATGAACACCAGAGAATTGATGATGACCAGGCTCCAAAGCCCATAGGCCGGCGACGCGTCATGCATGATCGTCGCTCCCCGGCGCGGCGACGTGCGCCGCAGTTGGCGCGGGCGGCGCATCCGGCGATCCGTGGTCCGCGTGATTGTGGTGGCCGTGATGACCGTGGTGCATGAAGACATGCATCAGCGGACAGGCGAGCAGCAGCAGGAAGGGTAACGCACCGAGCACATGCGCCGTGTGTTCGTAGATCAGGAATACCGCTGCGACGGCGCAGAAGCCGAAGAACGCGGCCCTCCCGGCTACTCTCAAGCGTTGGGCATTGAAGCTTGTCATAATATCGCCTCTTGTCGTTCGCCAAAGGAATT
>JANLPL010000076.1:0-11849 GCA_031367195.1 Bradyrhizobium sp. | reverse complement strand
AAAGCGGCGACCACGACGGCGCCGGAGCCGGCGAGGCGCACGGCGGTCTCCAGAAAACGCCTGGCCTCGGCCAAAGGCAGCGCGTCGAGGTGATCCAGCGTGATCACGAGGCGCGGCGGCGCGGCGGCGGCCGCCATCGCGCGGCCGAGTTCGGCCATGAACGCGCGCGCCGCGCCGGAAGGGTCGGGCGCGGCGAAGGCGGGGCCGGGAGGGCGGGTGGTCGGCGCGCCGCCGCCGGCGCGTTTCAGCATCGCATCGGCGCGCTGCTGCGCGCTGTCGGCCTCCAGTTGCAAGGTCGAAACCCGCCGCTCCAGCCGCGCCGCGCTGGCGTCGAGTTCGCGCCTGCGCTCGCGGATATCGGCCTTCAGCAACCGCAGGCCGCGAAACAGCAGGCCGGTAAAATTCGCCGCGCGCCACAGATTGAGGCACAGCGCCAGGACGCCGAACGCGACAAGGCCCTCGACCGCATATTCGGCCGCCTCGACATGGGCGCCGAGCCAATCCAGCGCGGGCGCGGTCTGGGCGATCAGGCCGCGCAGCCCCGCGTCGATGTCGGGGTGGCGCAGCCGGTCGAGCATGAAGGCGAGCGCGAAGGCGAAGAACGCCAGCCCGATCAGTCCCTTCTGACCACGATAGGCGAAGATCGCGCGCACGAACAGGCCCAGCCGCGAGGCGCCGCTGGGCCCGGAGAGATCGCGCACCAGCGAGCGGTAATTCATGTCGGCGTCGCCCTCGACGAAGCCGAACCGGCGCAGCCGCGCCTCGATGGCGGCGCGCCGCGCGCGCACAAAACTGTCGAGGCGCGAGCCGGGGGTTTCGAACAGCAGCACATCGACGAGGCGGGCGCGGCGGCCTTCGACCTCGTCGCGCGCGCGGCGCTCCTGCTCCAGCCGGGCGATGATCTCGTCGTGGCGATCGGCGGCGTGAGCGGCGGCCTGACGCGGATCGACGGCGGCTTGGGCTGCCTCGTCGGCCAGCGCGGAATGATTGGCGCCGCCGTTGTCGCGCTCCAGTGCGGCGAATACGGCGGCCGCGACCGCGCCCGCGGGGTCGGCCGAGCCTGCGGAAGCGTCCACTTCGGCCACCACCGCCTTGGCGGCGCCGGTCTTGCGGGTGACGCGCTCGATCAGCCGTCGGAGGGCGAAACTCTTGCCGGCGCCGCGTCCGCCCACGATCGCCAGCGTGAATGGGGTTTGCGCGTCGGGCGAAAGGCAAAGCTCGGCGAGCGGGCGCATCGCCTCCGACACGCCGGAGAGGTCCGGCCCGTGGGCGCTGTCGGCCATCAGCACGGCGCCGGAACCCGATGCGGCTACGGGGGCGGCAAGACCGCGCCCGCCTTTATCCGACATCAACGCCATGACGGACTTCTCCCTGAGAGCCACCGGAGCGTCGCTTTGCCCCCGACCTCCCGCTCCGTCAAGGCGTTAGCTCATGGCGAGATTGGGCTTTTCGCGCGTCAGTCGCGTCGCTGAAACGCAGGATTAACCTTAATCCGGCACGCCTACAGCAGCACACACGTCGTAAAGAGCAAGAGCCGATGGCGTTGCAATCCCTTAGCTTTGAGCCGCCTATCGAGGCGGAGGACAAGGCCGTCGCCGCGCCGGCCCGGCCGAGCGCGAAAGTGTTCGCGCTGCCGCGCGCCAAGCCGAAGATTTTGTTCGCAACCTCGGAAATCTCGGATTTCGTGCAGACGGGCGGGCTCGGCGCGGTGTCGGCCTCGCTGCCGCGCGCCTTGCGCGCAAGCTGCGACATGCGCGTCGTGCTGCCGGGATACCCGCAGGTGCTGGCCAGGACGCCGTCCTTGCAAGTGATCGAGCAACTGCCCGGTCACGCGGGCCTGCCGCCCTGCTCGATCGCGGCCGGCGCGACGGCGGACGGGCTCGCGCTGCTGGTGGTGCTGTGCGACGAACTCTATCGCCGCGACGGCGGCCCCTATGCCGACGCCGCGGCACGCGACTATGCTGACAACGACGTGCGATTCGCCCGGCTTAGCCTCGCGGTGGCCGAGATCGCCGCGCGCGGGGCGGGCGGATGGACGCCCGACGTGGTCCATCTCAACGATTGGCCGACGGCGCTGGCGGCGGGTTATCTGACGTGGCGCGGCGCCGCGACGCCGAGCGTGCTGACGATCCACAATCTCGCGCATCAGGGTCTGTTTCCGGCCGAGCGGCTGGGGGCGCTGGGCATTCCCGACGCGGCGTTCGGGCTTGAGGGGGTCGAGTTCCACGGCAAGGTGTCGTTCCTGAAGGCGGGGCTCGCCTATAGCAGCCATGTCACGACGGTGAGCGAGACCTACGCAAAGGAGATCGTCGCGCCGGCGCGCGGCTGCGGGCTCGACGGGCTGCTGGCGCTACGCGCGGAGCAAAGCCGGCTCAGCGGGGTGATCAACGGCATCGAGGACGAGTGGGACCCGCGCGCGGACCGCAGCTGTCCCTATCAATTCGACCCGCCGCGCTGGAAGGGCCGCTACGCCGATTTCGTGCGCGGCGCCCTCGGGCTCAGCCTGGCGCGCGCGCCGCTGTTCGCGTTCGTGGCGCGATTCGCGCATCAGAAGGGGGTCGATCTCCTGATCGAGGCGGCGGAAGGCGTCGTCGCGCGCGGCGGGCAGCTTGTTGTGGTCGGCGAGGGCGAGGCGGAAGCGGAATTGCGGGCGTTGACCCGGCGCTGGCCCGAAGCGGTGGCAGTGCGAACGCCGTTCGACGCGCGGCTGGCGCGGGCGGTGTTCGCGGGCGCCGATTTCCTGCTGATGCCGTCGCGCTACGAGCCGTGCGGCCTGAGCCAGATGTACGCACAGAAATTCGGCGCGCTGCCGATCGCCCATCGCACCGGCGGCATTGCCGAGACCGTGTTCGACGGCAAGACCGGCCTGCTGTTCGAGGCCCCTGACCGCAAGTCGCTGGAGGCGGCCATCGCGCGGGCTTTTGCGCTGTATCAATCCCCGCGCGAATTTTCCGCGATGCGGCGGGCGGCGATGGCGCTGGATTTCGGCTGGAGTCGCTCGGCGAAGCGCTATGCCGAGCTATATCGGGAACTTAACGGCAGGGCGGGCGCGATCGGCGGTTGATATTTCGCAACGGGCTTTGCGAGCGCGAGGCAACCGGTCTATAGAGCGCCGCCATTCCGGCCGCCGAGGCGGCTTCAGGGTTCGAACTTCATGTTGCAGGATATCCCCGGGGCTGACGCGGCCGGGCCGGAGAGGCTCGCCGGGCAAGACGAGCACACCGGCGGCAAGTTCTGGATTCTCGCGCTCGGCTCGATCGGCGTCGTGTTCGGCGACATCGGCACCAGCCCGCTCTATGCGTTGCAGACCGCGCTCGGCCAGTTCAAGAACGAGGGCGTGGGGCAGGCGCAGGTGGTGGGCACCGTGTCGTTGATCGTCTGGGCGCTGTTGATCGTCGTCACCGCGAAATACGTGCTGTTCCTGATGAACGCCGACAACAAGGGCGAGGGCGGCATTCTTTCGCTCAACGCGCTGGCGCAGACGGCGATCGGGCGGAAAACGACCACGGTGTTCCTGTTGGGCGTCGGCGGCGCGGCGCTGTTTTCGGGCGATGCGATCATCACCCCGGCGATCTCGGTGCTGTCGGCGCTGGAGGGCCTGAAGCAGGTCGACGCCGATCTGACGCCGTTCATCCTGCCGGCGACGCTGGTGATTCTGATCGCGCTGTTCTTCGTGCAGAGCCGCGGCACCGCGCGCGTGGCGATGTTCTTCGGGCCGATCATGCTGGTGTTCTTCGCGGTCAACACCGTGCTCGGCCTGATCCAGATTCCGCACGCGTGGGTCATTCTCAGGGCGCTGAGCCCAATTCCCGGCGTCGCGTTCCTGTGGGGGCACGGCGCTACGGGCTTCGTCGTGCTCGGCAGCGTGTTTCTGGCCGTCACCGGGGCGGAGGCGCTCTACGCCGACATGGGGCATTTCGGCCGCAAACCGATCCAGGCCTCGTGGCTGTTCATCGTGCTGCCGGCGCTGATCTGCAATTATCTCGGTCAGGGCGCGCTGATTCTGACCAATCCGAAGGCGGTCGAGAATCCGTTCTATCAACTGGCGCCGTCGTGGGCGCTGCTGCCGCTGATTCTGTTGTCGACGGCGGCGACCGTGATCGCCAGCCAGGCCGTCATCACCGGCGCCTATTCGCTGGTCGCGCAGGCGATCCAGCTCGGCCTGCTGCCGCGTCTTGAGATCGTCCACACCTCCGATACGCAGGAAGGGCAGATTTATATTCCGCGCGTCAATAATCTGCTGCTGATCGGCGTGCTGGCGCTGGTGCTGCTGTTCAAGACCTCGGACGCGCTGGCCAACGCCTATGGCATCGCCGTCGCCGGCACGATGGTGATGACAACCGCGCTCGCCTTTTTCGTGGTGTGGAAATTGTGGGGCTGGCCGTTGTGGCGCGCGGCGCTGCTGATCGCGGCGTTTCTGTCGATCGACCTCAGCTTCTTCGTCGCCAATCTCTACAAGGTGCTGGACGGCGGCTATGTGCCCCTGATGCTGGGAACCGCCTCGTTCGTGGTGATGTCGACTTGGGCCAAGGGCAGCCGGATTCTGGCGGAAAAGACGCGGCGCGATTCGATCCCGCTCGCCGATCTCCTGAAGATGCTGGAGAAATCGAAGCCGACGCGCGTGCCGGGCACGGCGGTGTTTCTCACCAACGACGTCGCCCTGGCGCCGGCCTCGTTCATGCACAATCTAAAGCACAACAAGGTGGTGCACGAGCGGGTGGTGATGATGTGCGTGCGCAACCATCCCAAGCCGCGCATAGTCGCCGACCAACGCTATGAGATCGCACAGCTCACGCCCGGCTTCATCACGGTCAAGCTGCACTACGGTTATATGGAGCAGCCGCGCATTCCCGCGGCGATGGCGGGCTTGCGCAAGCTCGGGCTGAAGTTCGACATTATGACGACGTCGTTCTTCCTGGGCCGGCGCAGCCTGAAGCCGGCGGAGAAGTCCAACATGCCGAAATGGCAGGATCATCTATTCATCGGGCTCGCCAAGCAGGCGGCCAGCGCGCCGGACTTCTTCCACATTCCGTCCGACCGCGTGGTGGAGCTTGGCGCGCAGATGAAGGTCTAGGCGGGGTTTCGCACGAAATTCAGGGCTTCCGCGACATGGCGGGCGCGCGCGCCGGGGCTGGCGGCGAGTTCGCGCCACAGGGTTTCGAGATCGCCAGCCTGCGCCAGCGCCTCGCGCCTGACCAGCATCGCGCCGGGCTCGGGCGCGGCTTGGACGGATAGGTCGGCCCCCGACAGCGTGTGGTCGAATAGCCCCTGACCGGCGGTTGCCAGCGGCGTCGGCGCGGAATGGATCGGGCGGCCCTGCGCGTCAACCGCGCGGCTGTCGCAAAAGCTGAGCGCGAGGCGCGGGTCGGCGCGCAGGGGCGCGGCGAGCCGGGCGAGGCAGATGGGATCGCCGAGCCCGTCGGCCGGCACGAACCAGACGCAATCGCCGCTCGCCATCGCGGCCGCGCGACACAAGGGCTCGGCGGCGGCTAACGGGTCGAGCACCAGCGTCGCCTCCCGGTCGGCGGCGCGCGCGGCGGCATCGACCTCAGCGAGCGCGGCTTCGTCGGCGGCGATCACCACCACTTCCCACACGGGATGGGTCTGAGCGAACACGCTGGCGAGCGCGGCGGCGAGATCGGGGACGGCGGCGGGGAGGACGAAAACGGAGACTTTCAGCGTCTCCGGCCAAAGCCTGGTGAACAGAGCGCGCGCGAGCGGATCGGCGCCATCGGCGGCCGGCTCGTCGGCAAGACATTTGGCGGCCTGCGCCGGCGTGAGCGTGGCGGAGGCGTCGGCGAGCACGGTCGCCTGCGCTTGGGCCATAGCCTCGTCGTCAGGGGCGGCGGCGGGCGCATAGGCCGTGCGTAGGCCGGCTTGCACCAGCGAGGCGACTGCGGCGGCGGAATCGGTCAGCGCCGCCTCGGCGAGGTCAGCATGGAATTCGACTTGCAGCCCGAACTCGGCGGCGAGCCGGCGCGCGAGCGCATCGAGGCGCGGCGAGGCCCCGACGACGGCGAGCCGGGCCTTGGGCGGCGGCAGGCCTAGAAGCGCGCGCGCGGCGGCGTTGAGATAGGCGGCGCCGAAATGCGCGTCGGGTTCGAGATAGGCGCCTTCGCTCCATTCGTTCCAGGCGTTGATGCAGACGATGCGCTCGCCCCACAGCGGCGTCGCCTGGGCCACGAGTTCGTCGAGCCAGCGCTCGAACCGGCCGGGGGTCGAGGCGACCAGCGTCAGCCCCTGGCCCTGCCGCCGCGCGTCATTGTCCCACGACGGAACGGCGGTCTTGATGAGGGGGAAGTCGGGCGCGGGCTCGGCCAGCGAGGCCTCGACCAGATCGGCATAGGCGAAGGCGTCGGCCTCGAACGTCTCGTCGAATATATCGAGGCGGTCGTAAACCTGCGGCAGGCCGCGGGTGAGCTTGTGCGGCGGGAACTCGACCGCCGCGTCAAAGCCGAGCGGGCGCGGATCGAGGTCGTCAAAAGTCTGCGCCATGACGAAGATCGGGTTTTCCCCGTGGGCTTGCGCGAATAGCCGGCGCCAGCGCGCGAGGGTCTGCGCCGTCTGCGGGATGAGGCTGGCGCGATAGACCATCAGCAGCGGCCGTCCCTCCAGCCTGACATAGCGGGGATCGCGGAAATGGCGGGCGAGTTCGGCGCAGCGGCGCGGCTCCTCGGCCTCGTCGTAGGTTTGGGCGATCAAGACCTCGTGCTCGGCCCCGTCCCACCGCCGGGTCCAGTTCTCGTTGGCCCACATCAAACAAAAGCCGATGTCGATGTCGGGCGCGGCAAGAAACGCCTCCAGCGGCTTTTCCAGCAGGCGTTTGCCGTCGAAATCGTAATAATAGAACACGAAGCCGCCGACGCCCGCGCCGCGCGCCAGCGCCGCCTGCGCGCGCAGAACGTTCGGGTGGCTCAGATCGTAGAAGCCAAGCCGGCCGGGAATGCGGGGCTGATAGTGCCCGGCGAAGCGCGGCTGCCCGCGCGCCAGATGGGTCCATTCCGTAAAACCCTCGCCCCACCAGGCGTCGTTCTCGGCGATGGCGTGATATTGCGTGAGATGGAAGGCGAGCGCGAGCACGCGCGGACGCGCTCGCGCCGGGACGGGCGCAAGGCGCTCGAAATCGGGGCCGGGGCGGGAGAACTGGCGCACTTCGTCGAACGCGCTTCGATCCGGCGGCGCCGCGGCGGCAAGAGCGCCGCTCGCGCGCATGTGGGCGACCGGGTTGGCGCCGCGATCGTCGGCGAGATGGCGCAGGGCGTAAAGCCGGGGGTTGAAGCCGGCGAAGGGCTTGCGATACTCGCGAAACCCAAAGTGCATGTAGTGCAGGAACGGGTCGAGCCGCGCGGCGCCGACGTCGGGATTGGCGGCGAGATAGTAGGCGGCGTCGAACTCGGGGACCGGGCTGTAAGGGCCGAAGCGATGCGCGAGATAATGCGCGAGCGGACGCTCGACTTCGTAGGTCAGGCGATACCACGCGACGTCGAACAGGGGCGAGGGGTCGCGCCCCGCGGGTTCGCCCAGCACGGCGTAGTGCAGCAGCGGAACCACGCCGGCCGCGTCCGCGTTGGCGGCGAGGTAGAAGACGGGGTCGAACACGGGGTTCGGCCGCAGGCCGTCGCGGAAGCCCGTCTCGAAATAATGGGCGAAGGCGTCCTCGTGGGCCCCGAGCCCGGACTGGCTGCGATAAAAGGCGGCGTCGAACAGGCTGGCCTGCAACAGCCTTCGGGCGAGCGGCAGGTCGACCGCGTTCAATCTGTCGCCGACCTCCATCTCCTGGCCCTTTCGCCGGTCAGGCGCGCGCCGCCGCAGCCTCGCGCGTCGCCCTGGCTTTCTCGATCCATCCCGCGCCGGCCTGTTCGTCGGCGTCGACGCCGACGCCCTTGAGCAGCATCACGCCCCAATTGTGCATACCGTCGAGATGGCCGCCCTCGGCCGCCAGCCGGTACATTTCCGCGCCGCGCACGACGTCGAGAACGACGCCCTCGCCGGTGCAATACAAGACGCCGAGATCGAATTGCGCCGCCGTCAGCCCGGAATCGGCGGCGCGCGCGAACCAGCCGGCCGCGTGGGCTGCGTCTTGCGGCACGCCGCGGCCGTGTCGATACATCACGCCGAGAATATATTGCGCCTCGGCCTGCCCCGCCTCGGCGGCGATCGCATACCAGCGCACGGCGTCCTCCGGGCGCGCCGCCACGTCGTAGCGCCCGGCGTAGAGGTGGCCGAGCTGCATCGCGGCCGCCGACAGGCCGGAGGTCGCGGCTTCGCGCAGCAGCGTCTCGGCTTTGCCGACATCGCGCGTCGCCTTGTCCGACAGCAGGAACACGGTGGCGAGCAGAGCCTTGCCCTCCGCATCGTCCTTGGCGGCGGCGCGTTCGAGCCATTTGCGCGCCTCGGCGGGGTCGCGCGCGCCGCCCTCGCCCGCGAGCAGCAGACGGGCGAGCCGGACCTGCGCGGCGGGAAATTCCTTTTCCGCCGCGGCCTTGTACCAGTGGCGGGCGAGCGCGGGATCGCGTGCGACGCCGGTTCCCGAACTGTAGAAGGCGGCGACGTTGAAAGCGGCGATCACGTGACCCTTCTGCGCGGCCTTGAGGAAGTAATTCGCCGCATCCGGCAGGCGCTGAAAGCGGCCGTCGCCGTGGGCGGCGAAGCGTCCGGCGATGAACAGGGCGTGCAGTTCGCCCGATTCGGCGGCAAGGCGATACCAGGTTTCCGCTTCGCGCAGATTGGGTTCGCGCCCGTCGCCGCGGCTGTAGAATTCGCCCAGCGCCATCTGCGCCGCCACGTGGCCCTGCTTGCCCGCCGCGCGTAAAAACGTCTCGGCGCGGTCGAGGTCGCGGGGCACGCCTTCCCCGGCCATCAGCATCATGCCGATGCGATATTGGGCGATGGCTTCGCCCTTGTCCGCGGCTTCGTTGAACAAGGCGGCGGCGCGCGGACGATCCCGGGGACGTCCCAGACCGTCGAACAGAATGGTGGCGAGCGCCGTATGGGCGCGAACGTGGCCGCCTTGGGCGGCTTGCTCGTAAAAATCGGCGGCGCGCGCCTGGTCGACCTCCACGCCGTAGCCGCGGAAATACATATCTCCCAGGCCGAAGTGGCCGGCGGGCCGGCCGGCGGCCGCCGCCTGCTCCAGCAATTCCCTGGCGCGCGGCAGATCGCGCGGGCCCTCGCGCGCGCCGAGGTAGAACGAGGCGAGCAATTCGGCGCCTTCCGCGTTGCCGCTCGTGGCCACTTCCTCCAGCAGGGCGCGGGCCTTTTCGTTGTCGGCCTCGACTTTGTCGCCGTGCGGAAAAATCAAGGTGGCGAGGGTCGAGGTCGCCGGCGAATCAGGGTCGCGGCGCACGGCTTTGAAACGCGAGGCGTCGAGGTCGGACGCGCCCGAGAGATAGAGCTTGGCGAGGTCGAGCTTGGCCTCGATATGGCCGCGCTTCGAGGCGCGATCACACCAATGCGCGGCTTCGGAGAAATTCACGAACACGCCCTCGCCGCGGCGATAGAGCCGGGCGATGCGAAACTCCGCCTCGCCGTCGCCCCGGTCGCGCTCGGCGGCCTTGCGCCACAGCACGAGCGCGTCGGTGAAACGGCCGGCATCGTAGGCCACATTGCCGGCCTTGAGCGGGCCGGCGAACACCTGGGCGCCGCGCGTCCGCACGCCAGCCGACAACCAATTCGTCGCCATGCGAGATCACGGCTCCCGCATGGATTGGCCGACGCCGCGCATCATGCCGCCCATCACGAAATCCCAGATCGACCGCGAGCCGACCTTGATCTCGGCGGTCAGCGTCATGCCGGGCAACAGGGTGACGGTGGGGGGCACGTTGACGAGCCTATTCCGGTCGATGGTGATTTCCACGTTGTAGTATGGCGCAACGGGCTGGCCATTCAACTGGCTGGAGCTGTTTTCGCCCACCCACTTAACCGTACCGTCGAACGAACCGAATTCGGTTGAGTTGAAGGTGTCGATTTTCAGCGTGACGGCGTCGCCCGGCCGCACGAAGCCGATCGAGCCGGCCGATATTTGCGCCAAAGCTTCCAGCGGATTGCGCACCGGCATCAGCGTGATAACCGTCGTGCCCTGCGACACGACCGAGCCGATCGACAGATTGGGCGCGACGGACAGAATGACGCAATCCTCCGGCGCCGTCCAACGCACAAGCTCCTGGTGCTTCAGCGCCGAGTCGAGCTGGGGCAACGCCGCTTCGAGCGCGTTGCGCGCAGTCATCATATCCTGCGAGACATTGGCCTTGAACTGTTCCTGGGCGGATTTCTGGTCGGCCTGGGTGGAGGCGAGCGTATGCTCGGCCTCGATCCGGCTGTTGCGCGAGAAATCGGCGGAGCGCTGCGCCTCGATCTTGGCCTGGGTGGAGGTCAACAGATTGAGCATTGAGCCGGTGCCGTGCTGCTCCAGCTTGATGCGCATCTGCTCGATCTGCTCGCTGACATCGGCTTCGCTGGCGTAACGCTTCTCATCGACCTTGAATTTTTCGATCGTGGCGTGCTGCGTCGCGATCTTCTGATCGTAGCTGTCCAGCCCGGCTTTGTACTGCGCCATCTGCTGGCGATAATATTCGAGATTTTCCCGCTGATACCGCGCGATCTGATCGCTCGACGGCGCGGGAAAGTTGAGCGGCGCCTGCGCGATGAGGGCGGCGTCGCGCGCGATCTGCGCGCGCAAGCCTTCGATCTGGGTGCGGAGCTGATTGACGGCGGCGGCGGCGAAGGTGGGATCGAGGGTCGCCAGCACCTGACCCTTGCCGACGCGCTGGCCTTCCTTCACGTCTAGGCTGCGGATGATCGAGGGATCGAGCGCCTGATAGACGGTGGCCGGATTCGCGGTGACGATCGCGCCGGATGCGCTGTTGACGACCCGATCGATATGCGACGCATACATGAACACGATTCCCACCAACAGGGCGGCGGAAAGGATGTGGATCGTCAGGCCCGCGCCGCGCGGATAGGGCTGCTCGCGCAGCGCGGCGATTTCGGACTGATATTCACGCACGACGGCGAGCGAAACTTCGCGCCGGTCGTTCATGCGTCGGATGGCCTTTTTACTACGAAACACGGCTCGGCCCTCTCACTGCGGGGCGCGTCTCCGGGCCGCCGGAGGTGTGGCGGTTCTGCTGCTGCCAGAGATTGCGGTAGATGTCGCAGCGCTCCAGCAACTCCTCATGGGAGCCGAGATCCTCGAATTTGCCGCGTTCGAGCACGAGAATGGCGTCCGACCGCACCAGCGAGGAGAGGCGGTGGGAAATGACGAGCACGGTGCGCCCCTGCGCGATGCGCCGGATGTTGTCGTTGACGATCGCCTCGCTGTCGGGATCGAGCGCGCTGGTGGCCTCATCGAGGATGAGAATACGCGGATCGACGATCAGCGCACGCGCGATCGCCAGCCGCTGGCGCTGGCCGCCCGACAGGTTGGGCGAGCCTTCGTAGATATAGGTCTCGTAGCCGCGCGCCAACCGGTCGATGAATTCCTCGGCGCCGGCGAGCCGCGCCGCGCGCACCATCTCGTCGAATGTCGCGTGCGGCTTGGCGGCGGTGATGTTTTCGCGAATGGTGCCGCTGAACAGAAAGTTTTCCTGCAACACGACGCCGAGGTTGCGCCTGAGATGCGCGACATCGTACTCGCGCACGTCGATGCCGTCGATCTTGATCAGCCCCTCGTAATCGGAATGCAGACGCTGCAACAGGCGCGTGACCGTGGTCTTGCCGGAACCCGAGCGCCCAACGATGCCGAGGGTCCAGCCGATCGGCACCTCGAAACTGATTCCGTCCAGCGCATAGCTGAGCGCGCCGTTGTATTTGAACCGGACGCGCGAGAATTCGACGTGGCCCTGAAGCGG
>JANLPL010000042.1:0-11930 GCA_031367195.1 Bradyrhizobium sp. | reverse complement strand
GCGGCGGCGGGGGTCGCGGCGGCGGGGGTCGCGGCGGCGGCCGGGGCGGGCGTGGCCTCCGCGGTCGCCGTCGGCGAAGGCGTTTGCGCCGCGCCGGGACCGCCGAACCCAATCAGGGCGGCGATCGCCAGCGCTGGCGCTAGGCCTGACAAATATCTGGAAAGTTTCATATTTTAGAACTCCACAAGGGGAATAGAGAGCCTCAGAGGGCGTCGTTGTCCTTTTCGCCGGTGCGGATGCGCACGGCGGATTCGAGCGCATAGACGAAGATCTTGCCGTCGCCGATCTGGCCTGTGCGGGCGGAAGCGACGATGGCGTCGATCACCTTGTCCACGAGCGTGGAGGCGACTGCGACCTCGATCTTCAGCTTGGGCAGGAAGCTGACGGCATATTCCGCGCCACGGTAGATTTCGGTGTGCCCCTTTTGCCGTCCGTAGCCCTTGACCTCGGTGACTGTCAGGCCGTGAACTCCGATGGCGGTCAGCGCGTCGCGGACCTCCTCGAGTTTGAACGGCTTGATCACTGCCATCACTATTTTCATGTGCAACGCCCCTTGGGTACGGCGTTTCCGGCGTCGGGGATCGACCTTCGCCATATGCGCCGTGTGTAACGATCGAGCGCGCCGCGCCCTCTCGCGGAGGCTCCTTACAAAGGTCGTGCCAACTCCGGATTCACGCGGAAATGATGGCGACGGAGAATATGCGCGAAGCGGGAGAGCTGGTTGCCTAAGAATTAGGCGATGAAAAATCAGGCGCCGGGGCGGGGCGTTTCATCCGCACCAGCCCCTCTTGCGCGGTGCTCGCCGCCAGCGCGCCATCGCGTGTGTAGAGCAATCCGCGCGTCAAGCCGCGCGAGCCCTGCGCGCTGGGCGAGTCCTGCACGTAGAGCAGCCAGTCGTCGGCGCGGCAGGGGCGGTGCAGCCAGACCGCGTGATCGAGGCTTGCGGTCTGGAACTGCCCGCGCGCAATCGAATAGCCATGCGCGACCAGCACCGTGTCGATCAGCGTCATGTCGGAGAGATAGACCAGCGCGGCGCGGTGGATCGCGGGATCGTCGGGCAGCGGGCCCGCGAGGCGGATCCACAGATTCTGCCTGGGATCGCCCAACGCGCCGGGAACCGCGGGGCGATAGCGGCGCGCGTCGAGCGGGCGTAGCTCGACCGGGCTGATGTGGGCGAAGAAGCCGCGCACGCGCTCCGCCTGCGGAGACGGCAGCGCCTCCGCCAGCGCTGCCGGATCGGGCGTCTGTTCCGGCGTCGCGGTCCGCGGCGGCGCCAGCGCGTGGTTGAGGGCGCCCTCCTCCTCAACCTGGAACGACACCGACATCACAAACATGATCTCGCCGCGCTGGCGCGCCACCACCCGGCGCACCGAGAAGCTGCGGCCGTCGCGCACGCGCTCGACGGAAAGCTCAATCGGCTCGGCGGGATCGCCGCCGAGGATGAAATAGGCGTGCAGCGAGTGGGGGACGCGCGCCTCGACGCTGCGCTCGGCGGCGACCAGGGATTGAGCCAGCACCTGGCCGCCGAACACCCGCTTCCAGCCATTGTCGGGCGAGCGGGCAAGCCAGCGGTCCGCGCCCGCCGGCTCGATATCCATCAGCGCGAGAAATCCGGCGACGTCCATGCAAAACCTCTGCGGTCTTGTGCGGCGCGTCAAAGCGCTCGTCAAGCGTGCGGACGCGCCCGTCATTGTGCAATGCACAAAACACTTGCCTTCGGCCGTTTTTTGTGGCTGATGTCTTTCTCACGTAAACGGGATGCGGATATGAGCAACCTACATACAGAACGTGTGACTAATGTGCGCCACTGGACCGACCGTCTGTTCAGCTTCCGCACCACGCGCAGTCCGTCGTTGCGCTTCCGCAGCGGCCAGTTCGTGATGATGGGACTGCCGGGCGAGGGCAAGCCGTTGCTGCGCGCCTATTCGCTGGCCAGCGCCCCTCACGAAGACGGGCTGGAGTTCTTCTCGATCAAGGTTCCCAACGGCCCGCTCACCTCGCGGCTGCAACATCTGCACGAGGGCGACGAGGTGCTGGTCGGGCGCAAGCCGACCGGTACGCTGCTGCTCGACAACCTCAGCGACGGCCGCAACCTGTTCCTGCTCGGCACCGGCACCGGCCTCGCGCCCTACCTCAGCCTCGTTAAAGACCCCGAGACCTACGAGCGGTTCGAGCGCGTCATTCTCGTGCACGGCGTACGTTACGCACACGACCTCGCCTATAGCGATTATCTCGGCCATGACCTGCCCAACGACGAACTGATCGGCGAACTCGCGGTCGCGCAGCTCACCTATTACCCCACTGTCACGCGCGAGCCGGCGCGGCACAACGGCCGCATCTCGACGCTGCTGGAAGGCGGCAAGCTGCACGCATCTCGGCCTGCCCGGCTTCGACCCCGCCGCCGACCGTTTCATGCTGTGCGGCAGCGAGGCGATGATCGCGGATCTGCGCGCCGTTTTCCTCACGCGCGGCTTTAGCGAAGGCAATACGGGCGAGCCCGGCGATTTCGTGATCGAAAAGGCGTTCGTCGAGAAGTAGCGCTCAGAACGGCTTCGCCACCGCGAGAACGGCGACGCCGGCGACGCTGACGGCGATCAGCGCCGGCACGGCCCTGAGATAGCGCGGGAGCGCGCGAGCCGGGTCGGCGGCGGCCTTGCGCAGGTTTCCCGTGAGCGCGCCGTGCAAGCCGGAAAGGGCGATGACGACGACGAGCTTGACCGAGAGCCACGGCGCCGCAAACCAGTCCGCCTGAACCGCCATCGCGATACCCAAGCCCCACAACGCGAGCAAAGCGAGGCCCGTTACGTAGCGATCCCAAAGCCGCAGCCGCTGCAACCCCGCCATCCGCGCCGCGTCGCGCGGCGTCTCCAGACCCGACAATGTCAGCGCCGTCGTAAAAATACCGCCGACGAACAGCAACACGCAGGCGACGTGGAACGCCTTCAGCCAGAGATAGGTCACGAAGTTTCCCCTTCCGAAAGGGCCTGCCGGGCGGCGAAGCCGCGCTCGTTGACGAAGCCGCCGAAGGGGATGCAGGCCAATAATGCGACGCGAAAGACCTCCCCGCGCGGCCAATCTCCGGCCGCCGACGCCTGCATCAGCGCCCAGCCGAAGCTCGGAAACGCCAGCCCATGCACCGGCCCCATCATACGGACCGCTTCCGGCCAGCCCCAGAAATGCTTGAGCGGAACCGCGACGCCGACCAGCGCCAGCAGCGTCGCCGCCTCGGCGACCGACGCCACGCGCAAGAGCCTATAGTCGCGCGCGCTCATCCCACCTCCTTCAGCAACGTCTCGATCGCGGCGAGCCGGGCCTTCATCTCGGCGACATCGGCTTGCAGCGCCGCGAGCGAGGCGCGGCCGCCGCCGCCGCGCGCGGCCGAGACATATTTAATGCCGAAGATCAGCACGAGCGCAATGAGCGCGAGGCAGCTCAGCGCGAAAAAGGCGGGGGCGTGCGGGGCCATGGCGGTCTCCTATTCCGGGTCAAGCGCGGCGAGGCTGCGGACGGCGGCTGCAATCGCGTCCGGGCTCAGTTCGAAGGCGAATTCGACCAGGTCGAAATAGGCGAGCGCCTTGCCGTCGCCGGAAAGCTCGTGCTGGCGCGTGACGAGCCCGGCCTGCGCGAGTTTGGCTAGATGCAGATGCAGCAGCGGCCGGCTCAGGCCGGCCAGGCGGGCGAGTTCACTCACATATTTACGCCCCTGCTCGCGCAGAATGGCGACGATGGGCAGCCGATGCGGATGGCTAAGCGCGGACAGGATCGCGAGCATTTCGGCTCCGCTCGATGCATCATGTTTATCTTTCATGCGTAAGAAATGACTTACACATGGAAGATAAACATGTCAGCCCGAGTCAGGGCGCAAATCAGGGCCATCGGGTGAAGGGCCGTAAAGCCGGGAAGTGGCGGATTCCCCCAAACAAGCGAGAACCCAACCGTCAGTGATCTTTCAATATTCGTTCACCCGATTGCCCCGGCGCTAAACGCTGCTCGCCCACAGGGCGCGCAAGCCGAGCAGCGCACAATTTTTCGGCGCCGGCGGCATCGTGACGCCAAGTCGAGCCCCGGCGGCGATGTAACGCGCCGTCAGCGCCGCCGAGCCGATCGCCGTCGCGCGCGTCGCCTCCCGGGCGCCGGCGACGATCTCCGCCCCGATCAGCAGCCCGGACAAATATTCCCCGAGTTGGTCCGCCGGCATCGACTCGAACAGGCCAAAAGTGCGGGCGGCGAACATCGCGTGCAGCAGATCGCCCGGCCGCTCCAGCGCGCGGGCCGCCTCGACGCCGCGCGCGAAGCCGGCGCCGTCCCGCTCGGGCGCCATCATCCGGCCAAGCACGGAATGGGCGCGCAACACGGCGAACATTTCGCCGGTCATAAAGGTCTCGAAAGCGACAATCCGGCCGCCCTCGACCCGCGCCCATTTCGAGTGCGTGCCGGGCAGCACATAGACGCCGTCGCCGCCGCCCGCCGCCAGCGCGCCCAGAACTTGCGTTTCCTCGCCGCGCATCACGTCGGGCGCGCCGCCCGAATCGTTCGCGCGAACGCCGGGCGCGATCCGCACCAAGCCGAATGAGGTCTCTACGGCGAGCATGGCCCTTGCGATCTCCGCCAGACCAGCGGGACAGGCGACATAGGGCGCCTCGCGCCAGCCCTGTTTCGCGCCGACCATGCCGCAGGCGAGCACGGGCAGGCGCGGCCAGGAAGCAAGCCGGCCGGCGAGATAGGCTTCGTGCTCCCCCGTCTTCAGCCCAAGCGCGCCTTCGCCGCCGTCGAGCGAATCGAGCGCGTGGCCGTCTCCGTCGGCGAGATAGGCGCGGAAAGCTGTTGTGCCCCAGTCGACTCCGATGAAAGCGGGATCGGCCACAGACGCTCCTTCATTGCGGCTCCGAAATCGGCCGCCGAACGGGCGAATTTGGCGAGGCGCTGCTTGCCGCGCAAGCCCAATATCGCCGAAAGCGCGCAATGAGCGGGGGCGCCGACCTCGCCCGCCAGGCCCAAATCGCGCGCCGCCTGCTCCGCCGCCCGGCCGATTTCGTCAAACTCGTGCGTATAGGCCCAGCGCGCCAGGGTGTAATAGGCGCGCGCCAGTTCCGGGCCGACCGCGAAATCCTGCGCCGCCGCCATATCCCGCACCCGATGGAGCACCCGCAACTGCGATCCGAGCGCCCGCGCGTCGTGGCGTCGGGTAATGCGGGCAGGATCGTCGTCCTGCACATAGACGCCGAGGCCTGCGGTCGAAAAGGCGATGCGCGGCCGGCGTCCCAGCGCGCGATAGATAAGATCGCCGTCCTGGTTCTTGGCGATGGTTTCGTCCCATCCGCCGATCGCTTGCAGGAATTCATGCCGCCAGACGACGGCGCAGGGCGGCGTAAAGAGTTCGGAGAGCCACGCGCGCAGCAGCGTTTCCGGCTTTGTCTCGCGATAGCGCAGACGCGGATCGCAAAGCTGACGCGAGCCGTCGGGATACGCGAACGCGAAGGGCGCCAGCACGACGTCGGCCTGTGTCTCTTCGGCCGTGCGGCAGGCGGCTTGCAGCAGCGGGCCCTCGATATAATCGTCGGAGTCGAGAAACAGCACGTAGGGCGCTTCGATTTGCGCGAGGCCCGCATTGCGGCAGGCCGACGCGCCGCTGCCGGCGGGCATTCGCAGCATTTCCACCGGAAGATCCGCGATGGTGCCTTCGGCCGCTACGTCAAGGCCGTCGAAGACGACGATCGCCCGCGCATCGCGCGCCACGCTTTCGACCGAGCGACGAAGCGTACGCTTAGCGCGAAACGAGGGCACGACGACCGCGATCCCAGCTTCCCCCATCGACCCACCCCGCCCGCCAAGTGCAGGCAGTCTTGGGCGGCGGTGGTGTGCATGACCTAACGTCAATCGTTAGACATTTAGGCAAATGCCGCAACGCGCGGATCAAGGTGAACGGCGGCTTAGCGGCGATGCGCAAATCTTGCGGCGAGGCGATAGACCCGCCGAGATCGACTTGCTACGGTGAGTTATATTTGACTTGGGGAGGGGCGCGTGCCGGCAGCGGACCCCGTTTGGCTCGATTTTCTGGAATTCGTTGGTTTGCACAATGACAAATGGACGTTTTTCCGCGGATTGCCCAATTTGGAATGGGAGCTCGTTTCCGGGATCGGGCGCTCAGACAAGGCGCCGTCGACGGGATGGCGGCCCGATGTCGAGCATCGTCTGTTCGCCGATTTCAAGCGAACGGCGCACACCTTCGAAGCCGGAACGAGCTTCACCGATCTCGACTGGCTCGCGCTGGCGCAGCATTTCGGGCTGCCGACGCGTCTGCTCGACTGGTCCGACAATCCGCTGGTCGCTGCTTGGTTCGCCGTCAACGACGAACAAGTGCACAAGCCGAAGCCGCCGAGGCGCAAGCCGCTGCCGGCGGTGGTTCACGCGATCCGCGTCAACCCAGCGGTGATCGAGTCTAGCCCTGAACCGTTCGGCGGCGGCCCCGAGCCGGTTATGCTGCGCGTGCCGCCGCGCGCGGCGCGCATAACAGCGCAGCACGGGTTGTTTTCGCTGCACCGCGAGCCAGATAAGGTTTGGGATGTCGCCAGCGATGCCCGAGTCTCGCACCAACAGTTCGTGATCCCTCACAGTTCGAAAGAAGCTTTTCGAGTGGCCCTTGATCAGTTCGGATTCAATCGGCAACGGATGATGGTCGATTTGGAAGGTCTCTGTGCTACGCTGGCGTGGCGATACCGGAATGGGCGGATATGACGAGCAACGTTGCCTTATCCAGCGCCTTTTACGCCAAGGCCGAAAAAATATTGGCAAGCCAAGCGCAAGCGCCGACGACGCAAGTCGAAGCCCGCTCGCGCGTCGATGAACTCGTGGGAGCGCAGATTAGTCGGCAGCGTTTGGCGAGGAATTTGAGCGCGGACGCCTTGGCCGAAGCGATAGGCGTCGCAAGGCCGCAAATCGAGGAATTCGAGAGCGGCGCCGTCCGAGTGGGGTCCAGGCGGCTTGTGGCGCTCGCCCAAGTCTTGGAGGTTTCGCCGTCCTTCTTTTTCGAAGGCTCGCTCGAAGGCTTGCTAGGCGATGGAGTACGGCTCGGCCGAGCCGGAAGTGGCTCCTATCTACGAGTGATTAAAACGCGAAACAGTGTGAAAACTAACGAGAAAGCATCTGCTCCAAATCCAGCGGAGGAGGCAGCGCGGATCAGGTCCTCAATTTCGAAACTGTTATCAACCAATTCGTTCTACGAGGAGAATCTGAAAAGGCGCCTTGAGTCGGTCTATTCCGGCGCACGGTTGTTTTCTCTGTATGTCGCGCCCGATTCTATCGTCATCGAGCCGTCGCATCGGTTTCTCGCCAGCGGCGAGGCCCTCCTTTCGGCGCCGACGACCAACCGTCGCGGATTACAGGTTGACGCCTCACTGTCCGCGCCCGTTCGCGTCTCCGGTAGATGGTCGCAAGACGCCGTAATCGTGGACTCCACTGAGCTCGCCCCGATTGAGGCGCATCAACCGCCCGATCTGGCGCTCCGCCTCAGCGCGGCGTCTCGCCTTCGATCTCGGCGGGCGGCGCGATCACGATCCGGCGCGCGGAAAAATCGATCTCGGGTGCGGTCTGCTTCGTGAACGGCAGCAGCAGCGTGTCGCCCGTGGGCGGCGTGACTTCGAGAATGTCGCCGGCGCCGTGGTTGAGCACGGCCGTCACGCGGCCAAACACATCGCCCTGCGCCGACACCGCCTCCAGCCCGATCAGGTCGTCCCAGTAGAACTCGTCCGCGTCGGGCGGCGGAAGCTGCGAACGGCGCGCGAACAGTTCGACGCCGGTCAACGCCGCCGCCGCTTCGCGGCTCGCCACCCCTTCCACCCGCACGACAAGCATGTCGTCGCGCAGCGGGCGCAAGACCTTGACGGCGAAGCGCCGGGCGTCGGCCGCGTCGGTCAAGGCCCCGTAACCGCCGATCGCTTTCGGATCGGCGGTGTAGGACTTGATGCGGATTTCGCCGCGCACGCCCTGCGGCGCGCCGAAACGCCCAAGCGCAACGAGCCGATCCGACACTTACGCCGCAGCGGCGGCGGCGGCGGCTGCTTTCTCGGCAGCGGCGGTGCGCTCCTGCGCCTTCTTCTTCGGCTTCGCCTTTTCCGGGTTGTTCTGCGGCTCGCGCTTGGCGGCGCCGACGCTGTCGAGCAGACGCAGCACGCGGTCGGTCGGTTGGGCGCCCTTGGCCATCCATGCCTTCGCCTTCTCGACGTCGAGCACAAGGCGGGCGGCGTCATCCTTGGCCTTCAACGGATCGAAGGTGCCGAGCTTCTCGACGAAGCGGCCGTCGCGCGGCATACGGGCGTCGGCGACGACGATGCGGTAGAACGGGCGCTTCTTGGCGCCGCCGCGGGAGAGACGAATCTTGAGCGACATGTGTTTTTCCTTTCAGTGAAACTGGCGTTTGAAGACAAGATTTCCGTTTTTGTCCGGATGGCGGAAAATTCCGGTTTCGACGTCGCGAAACATTATCGTTCGCTCCAACCGGGCGCCGAGGCGCTCGGCGACCGCGATCGAGGCTTGATTGGGCATGGCGATCAGGCTGATCGCCGTCGTCCAGCCCAAGGTCTCGTAAGCGTAGGCGCGCACACAAAGCGCCGCCTCGGTAGCGAATCCCTTTCCGCGCGCGGCGGGGATCAGGGTCCAGCCGATCTCCCGTTCCGGCCAGCCCTGGGGATGCCAAAGTCCCGCCCAGCCGATGAAACCCGGATCTTCCTTTATCTCGAGCGCCCATAGTCCATAGCCGCGCAAGGTCCATTGACCGATCGTCGCGGCCAGACGTATCCAGGCTGCCTCCCCGTCGCAGGCGCCGCCGATATAGCGCGCTTGGGCGTCGTCGGCGTAGATCGCGGCGAAGGGCTCGAAATCCCGCTCGCTCCAGCCGCGCAGCCGCAGCCGCTCGGTTTCAATCGTCGGGATCATTTCTTCTTGCCCCCGAACGGGTTGAACCCGCCGCCGAGACCGGGAAGTTTGGGTAAGCCGCCGCCGCCGAGGCCGGGGAAATTGGCGGGTAGATTGAAGCCGGGCGGGGGCGCAGTCGGCTGGCCGGGGGCGCCGCCGCCCATCTGCTTCTGCAACGCCGCGATCTGCTCCGGGTTCGGCATTCCGCCGCCGCCGGGCATGCCCATCATCTGGCCGAGCTTACCCATCATGCCCTTAGCCCCTTTGCCGCCCATCGCTTTCATCATGTCAGCCATCTGGCGGTGCTGCTTGAGCAGGCGATTGACCGCCTCGACCTGCACGCCGGAGCCCGCCGCGATGCGCTTCTTGCGGCTGGCCTTGCGGGCGTCGTCGCTGAGGAGATGCGGGTTGCGGCGCTCGCGCGGCGTCATCGAGGAGATGATGGCGCGCTGCTTCTTCACCGCCTTGTCGTCGAAAGCGGAATTGTTGAGCTGCTCTTTCATCTTGGCGACGCCCGGCAACATGCTCAAAATGCCGCCCATGCCGCCCATCTTCTCGATCTGGGCGAGCTGGTTGGAGAGATCGTCGAGGTCGAACACGCCCCTGCGCATCTTCTCGGCCATCTTGGCCGCTTGCTCCATGTCGATCTGCTCGGCCGCCTTCTCGACCAGGCTGACGATGTCGCCCATGCCGAGGATGCGGTCGGCGAGTCGCCGGGGATGGAAATCCTCCAGCGCGTCCATCTTCTCGCCGACGCCGAGCAACTTGATCGGCTTGCCGGTGACGGCGCGCATCGACAGCGCCGCGCCGCCGCGCCCGTCGCCGTCGGCGCGGGTGAGGACGATGCCGGTGATCCCGACGCGCTCGTTGAAATTCTTGGCCAGATTGACCGCGTCCTGACCGGTCAGCGCGTCGGCCACCAGCAGGATTTCGTGCGGCCGCGCGACGTCGCGGATGTCCGCCATTTCCTGCATCAGCGGTTCGTCGATATGGGTGCGCCCGGCGGTATCGAGGATGACGACGTCGTAGCCTTGCAGCCGCGCTTGCGCTTCGGCGCGCTTGGCGATCTCGACCGGGCTCTGGCCGGGGATAACGGGAAGCGTGTCGACGCCGACCTGTTCGCCCAGCACCCGAAGCTGCTCCTGCGCGGCCGGGCGCTTGACGTCGAGCGAGGCCATCAACACGCGGAGCTTCTGGCGTTCCGTCAGTCGCTTGGCGATCTTGGCCGCCGTCGTGGTCTTGCCGGCGCCTTGCAGGCCGACCAGCATCACCGCGACCGGCGCGGGCGCGTTGAGGTCGATGGTCTGGCTTTCTTGGCCCAGCATCTCGACGAGGCTGTCATGGACGATCTTGACCACCATCTGGCCGGGCTTGATCGACTTGACCAAAGCCGCGCCGACCGCCCTGGCGCGGGTGCGGTCGATGAACGAGCGCACGACGTCGAGCGCGACGTCGGCCTCCAGCAGCGCGCGGCGCACTTCGCGCATGGCGGCGTTGACGTCTTCCTCGGAGAGGGCGCCGCGGCCGGTCAGTTTGTCCAATATGCCGGAGAGCTTGTCGGAAAGGCTCTCGAACATGGGTTCGCTCCAAAATTCCGGCGGCGTCAGCCAACGCGAAACGCGCCCGGGGGCGCAACGCGCTGCCGGACGGTGACCGCCCGTATCGAGGTACGGGTCAGCGTTTCGAGAGGGCTTTAGCCGTTCGAAGAAGACGTGGAGTTAGTGGGGGGGGCGCAGGTTGTCAAGAAGATGTCCGGGCTTGCTGGTCGTTCGGCGAAACGGCTATGACAAGCCCCCCGTGCGATCTGCGACGCGGGAAAGGGAGGCTGCCCCATGTCGCTTCACCGCCAACTCCTCGCCCGCGCGCAAGCGCAAAACCCCGTTCGCGTCGGCCTGATCGGCGCGGGGAAATTCGGCTCGATGTTTCTGGCGCAGGCGGCGCGCACGGCCGGGCTGCATGTGCTCGGCGTCGCCGATCTGTCACCCGACAAAGCCAGGGCTTCGCTCGCGCGCGTCGGCTGGCCGGCGGAGCGTTATGGCGCCGCCAGCGCCGCCGAGGCGCGACGGACGGGCGCGACCTTTGTAACCGACGACGCGGCGAGATTGATCGAGGCCGACGGGCTCGATGTCGTCGTCGAGGCGACGGGGCATCCCGGTGCGGGGCTCGCTCATGCGGCCCGCGCGCTCGATCTGGGGCGACACGTCGTGATGGTCAATGTCGAGGCCGACGTGCTGGCGGGCCCGCTGCTGGCGCGGCGGGCGCGAAAGGCGGGCCTCGTTTATTCGCTCGCCTATGGCGATCAGCCGGCGCTGATCGCGGAACTCGTGGACTGGGCGCGAACCTGCGGCTTCGAGGTGGTCGCGGCGGGCAAGGGGACCAAATATCTGCCCGCGTATCACGCCTCGACGCCGGAGACGGTGTGGGGGCATTACGGCTTCTCCGAACAGCAGGTCGCCTCGGGCGATTTCAACCCGCGCATGTTCAATTCCTTCCTCGACGGCACCAAATCGGCGATCGAGATGGCGGCGGTCGCCAATGCTTGCCAACTGACGCCGCCCGAGGACGGGCTGGCTTTCCCCCCCTGCGGCGCCGACGATCTGGCCGACGTGCTGCGCCCTCGCGCGGACGGCGGCGTGCTGGCGGGTAAGGGCATGGTCGAGGTGGTCTCCTCGCTGACGCGCGAGGGCGGGCCGGTCGCGCGGGATCTGCGCTGGGGAGTTTATGTCGTGATCGAGGGGCCGGACGATTACGTGCGCCGGTGCTTCGCCGATTATGGCCTGCGAACGGACGCGAGCGGGCGCTATGCCGCGACCTACAAACCCTATCATCTGATCGGGCTGGAGCTTGGTATCAGCGTCGCCAGCGCGGCGTTACGCGGCGAGGCGACGGGGGCGGCGCAAGGTTTTGCGGGCGCTGCGGTGGCGGTGGCCAAACGCGCGCTTAAAGCCGGCGAGATGCTCGACGGCGAGGGCGGCTTCACCGTCTGGGGCAAGCTGATCCCGGCCGCGCGTTCGCTGTCG
>JANLPL010000218.1:0-7454 GCA_031367195.1 Bradyrhizobium sp. | reverse complement strand
GCGGTCAGTTCCGCCCGCTCCCGCGCCGTAAGAAACCCGCCACCAATCATCCGCAAAATCGAATCCAAAAACCGACAATTGGCAAGCGCTTTCCCGGGTGATCAAGGACTCAGGGTATACAATGAAATTCAGAGGCCGGGTGTCGCACTTCAAATTTGAGACCGCCAAGGCTTTCTAAGACAGGCTGAGAGCCGACGGAAAAACCCACAAGCTCGCTATCGTCGCCGTCATGCGAAAGCGCGTCAACTTCGCAAACGCCGTCCTGCGCGATCCGCCCACCCTCCAAGTGAATTGATGACGGGCCGAGGGATGCGAACCAATCAACCGAAAACCGTATCAGCCCAGCCAGCGAAACCCGCCTTGCGCGAACAGGATCGCCCGGCCCTGATGGATGCTCGCCTCCGCTGCGACCGCCGGGGGAACGTCCGCCAAAAGATACAACAGCGCTCGCGCCACCCCGCCATGCGAAGCGACGAACAGATCGTGTTCGACAGAGGCGAGCCACGGCGTCAGGCGCAGCGCCAGCGTGGCGTAGCTCTCGCCGTTGGGCGGCGTGAAATCCCACTTGGCCGCCGCCCGCGCGGCGGCGCTGGTGGGGTCGCGCGCCTGCACCTCGGGCCAGGTGAGACCCTCCCAATCGCCGAAGGTGAGTTCCTTCAGCGCGTCGTCGAGGCCGTAGTCCTGCTGCGGCAGGCCCATGGCGACGCGGGCGCGCTCCATCGTCTCGCGCGTGCGGATCAGCGGCGACGAGACAAAGGCGTGCGCCGCCTCCAGCCGATCGATCTCCGCGCCGGCGAGCTTCCGCAAGCTTCGCCCGACCGCGCTCGCTTGCTCGCGTCCCTTCGGGTTGAGCGGAATGTCGCGCTGACCCTGCAACCGCCCTTCGCGGTTATAGTCCGTCTCGCCGTGCCGGATGAACAACAGCCGATGGGAGATGCGGATCATATCGGCGGACGGGGGCGCAAACCGTAACGCTCGCTCAGCGCAAGACAGTCCGCGTGCGGCGCCACGCCCTGCGTGGTCGAGACCTCGCGCATCGAGGCGGCGGCGCAAGCATGGCCGAGAGCGAGGCTGCTCTCCAGCGCAAAGCCCTCATGCCAGCCGTAGATCACGCCGGCCGCGAAAGCGTCGCCCGCGCCATTGACCCCAGCGACCGCTTGCCCCGGCAAGGCGACCGAGCCCAGCGCGCTGACATCGCCGCCCCGCACGGCCGCGATCGCCCCTTCGGGAAAATGCACCACCGCCAGTTCGAGCGGTCCCATCTGCATCACCCGACGCAGCGCCTCGGCGATCCGCGCCGGCGCCGCCTTGCCGCCTTCGCGGGTCTCGACGCCCGCGACGCAGCCGATCTCGTAATCGTTGACGATCAACAAATCGAGAAACGGCAGGCAGGAGTGGCCGAACCGCGCCACTTCCTCGCGCACGGTCGAGACCAGTTCGAGATTGGTCCGCAACCCCGCCGCCTTCGCCTTGCGCAGCACATTCGCCCAGCCCGTCGAATCCGACCCCCACGGCGCATCCATCGCTTTGTGGGCGCCCGGCAAGCCGAGATGCAGCAGCCGCGCGGTCGTGGCGGAAAAATCGAAATGGTCCGGCGACATCAGCGCCGCGACGCCGGGGGCATAGAAATGCGTGCGCCGGCCGCTCGCTTTGGAGTTGAAGCAATCGGTCGAGGCGGTCATGCCCTCTGCCGAGAGCGCGAGCCCGGTTCGGTCGACGCCATAGCGATCGCATTCGCCCAGCAGAAATCGCCCGTCGCCGTCGTCGCCGATCAGGCCCATCGTCTCCACCGGCAAAGCGGGATCGAGCCGCTTGAGGTCGATCGCCATGTTGCAGCCGGAGCCGCCGCCCTGGCGGTCGACATGGGCGATGGTCGTCATCGTGTCCTCGTCCGGCCAGACGGGGATCGATTTGTTGAGATCGACGCACCAGGTGCCGGCCGTGAGAACGCCGCGACGCATGGATCAGCCCGCTTTCAGCACGGCTTCCGTGATTTCCGCGTCGGCCGCCAGAGCGCGGGCCGGCTTGATCCCGGCCTTGGCGAGCGTGTCGTGATAGGCCGCGACCGCCTCCTTGGGCGAAATGTCCCCATCCGCCACCGCGCGCATAAAACGCACCGCGTCGAGCGGGCTCTCCGCGAGGTTGATCTTGCGGCCGAACAGGGCGACGCGCGCGCCATATTTCTCGGCCTGATGGATCAACTCGAAACAGTCGCGCGTTGTGCCGGCGCCGCCGCCGAGCACGCCGACGACGAGGCTCGGATCATACTCGGCGAGTTCGGCCAACGCGCGCGGCCCGTTGAACGGGATTTTCAGGAACTGCGGCCGCTCCGCCTTGGTGAGACCGGCCAGGCAGCGCACGATGGAATCGTTGACGAAGGCCGGCATGTCTTCGGCCGAAAGGTCGTGCGGCGCGTTGGGGTTGAACACTTCGAGGAAATATTTGAAATCGTTGGCGGCGGCATCGGTGCGAAAGTCCGCGAAAGCTTCCAGTGAGGCGACGTCGGCGTCGGTCACGTTGTTGAAGGTGAGGGAATAGAGACCGAGATCGGTCAGCGCGACGCGGCCGCTCATCTGCGGCGTCGGCGCGCCATGGCGCACGCGCGAGAGCGAGGCGGTGCGGAACGCGCGCGAGGGCGTCACGTGGTGCTTGGCGGCGCGATGGCGCCAGACGTCGGTGGCGTCATTGGCGCGGATCGCGGGCTTGACCCCTGTGCCGGCGAACACGCCCTCGTCCACCAGCGCCTCGATGTTGGAGGCCGAGGCGAGCAGGATATCGACCACGTCCTGTTTGACGATGTCGGCGCAGGCAGTGAGGAATTCGGCGCGGGTGCGTAGCCGCGGGGTGGCGCCGTCGGGGGTGCGGATCGGGCCGACCGCGTGCAGGCCGGGGCCCATGTCGGGGTCCTTGGCGTCGGCGATGATGAAGTCGCGGCGACGATATTGGCCCGCGCGGATGCGCGCCAGCTTTTCGTCCAGTCTCGTCATCGGAGCGTCCTGTGTCGTATGGTGGCGGCTTCCTTAATGCGGCAGGCCCGCCGGCGCAACGCGCGCTTGATGCAGATCGCGGCGCGCGGCCGACGGAACGGCGAAGGGTTCGTCCGAAATCGAGGAGGCGCGGAATGACGGCCCCGAAAATCGCAAGCGTCACCGCCGACGGCGGCCTGCGGCTCGAGGCCTCGGGCGCGTGGATCGCCGATAACGCCGATGCGCTGCAAGTTCTGCTCGACGCGGCCGGCGGCGCGCCGCCGGCCGCGCTCGACGTCGCCGGGGTCGAGCGGCTCGACACTTTCGGCGCCTGGGCGCTCGCCCGCGTGCAAGGACGACCTCGAGCGGCGCTGACGGGCGTGCGCGCGACACAAGCCGGCCTGTTCGAGGCGATCGAGCGACTTCCCGTGGTCCTCGCGCCCCCGCCCGCCCGCAGCGCCCGCTTCACTGATGCATTGGCCGCGCTCGGCCGCGCCCTGGTCGAGGCCGGCGCCGACGGGATCGACTTCGCCGCGATGCTGGGGCGGCTGACGCTGACCTTCGCGCGCGCGGTTCGGCATCCCCAGGCGTTCCGGCTGCGCTCGATCGTGCATCATCTCGACCGCGTCGGTGTTCAGGCCGTGCCGATCATGGCGATGATGACTTTTCTCGTCGGCGCCATCATCGCCCAGCAGGGATTTTTCCATTTCCGCCGCTTCGGGGCGCAGGATTACGTGGTCGATCTCGTCGCCGTACTTATTTTGCGCGAGATCGGCGTGCTGCTCGTCACCATCATGGCGGCGGGCCGCTCGGGCAGCGCCTATACAGCCGAACTCGGCTCGATGAAGGTGCGCGAGGAGATCGACGCGTTGTCGACAATGGGTTTTGACGCGGCCGAATTCCTGATCCTGCCGCGCGTGCTGGCGTTGGTGATCGCCTTGCCGGCGCTGACTTTCATCGGCTCGATCTCGGCGCTGGCGGGCGGCGGGGTCGTCGCCTGGGTCTATGCCGGCATGAGCCCGGCGATCTATGTCGCGCGTCTCTCCGAGGCCGTGTCGCTGGCGCATTTCGAGATCGGAATGATCAAGGCGCCGTTCATGGCGCTGGTGGTGGGAATTGTCGCGGCCTGCGAGGGCCTGCGGGTCGAGGGCAGCACGGATTCGCTCGGGGCGCGCACGACCAGTTCGGTCGTCAAGTCGATCTTCCTGGCCATCGTACTCGACGGATTGTTCGCGATCTTTTTCGCCGCCATTGGCATGTGAGGCCGCGTGACCGAGAGCGCCATTCACATTGACGACCTGACCGTCGGTTTCGGCGCGAAAACCGTGATCGACAAATTGTCGCTGGAGGTGCGGCGCCACGAGATTCTCGGCCTGATCGGCGCCTCGGGCGGCGGCAAGACTGTGTTGCTGCGCGCCGTGCTCGGCTTGATTCCGAAGCGCGGCGGGCGGATCGAGATTCTGGGCCTGGCCCGCGAGACCGACTCGGCGCAGGAGCGGCGCGAGATCGGCCGGCGCTGCGGCGCGATGTTCCAGCAGGGCGCGCTGTTCTCCTCGCTCACCGTGCTGGAAAATCTCGAATTCCCTATGCGCGAATATCTCGGCGGCTCGGACCGGCTGCGGCGCGAGGTAGCGATCGCCAAGCTCGAAATGGTCGGGCTCAGCGCCGACGACGCTGCGAAATTTCCCGCCGAACTCTCGGGCGGCATGGTCAAGCGGGTCGCGCTCGCCCGCGCTTTGGCGCTCGATCCCGACGTGCTGCTGCTCGACGAGCCGACCTCCGGGCTCGACCCGATCGCGGCCGGCGATTTCGACCAGTTGATCCGCACGCTGCGCCAGACGCTCGGCCTCAGCGTGTTTCTGGTGACGCATGATCTCGACACGCTGAATTCCGTGTGTGACCGCGTGGCGGCGCTCTTTGACGGAAAGATCCTCGCCGTCGGCCCGTTGGCTCAAGTGCGCGACGTCGATCATCCCTGGATCAAAGCCTATTTCCGCGGCGCGCGCGGTCGCGCAGCGAAACTTTAGCGAGGGAGCGCATGGAGACGCGGGTCCGTTTCATCATCGTCGGCGCCTTCGCCCTGGCGGCGATCGTCGGCGTATTCCTGTTCGTGTTCTGGATTCACGGGTCGGGCGGGCTCTCGAATATGCGGGCGCTGCGCGTGGAGTTCGAGGGCTCTGCCACGGGTCTGCGGCCGGGCTCCGCCGTTCTGTTCAATGGTGTGCGAATCGGCGAGGTGACGCGCATCTCGTTCGATCCCGCCCGCGCCGATCTGGTCGACGCCGATCTCGCGGTCGATGCCGCGACCCCCTTGCGCGCCGACGCCCGCGTCGGCGTCGAGGCGCAGGGCCTGCTCGGCACGACGGTGGTCGCGATCTACGGCGTTAGCGCTGAGGCGCCGCTGCTGACGGGGTCGGCGGTCCTGCACGCCCCGGCGTCGACCCCGATGATGGAGCAGGCGCGCGCGGCGCTCGCCGACATTCAAACTGTGGTCGCCGACAACAAGGCGCCGCTGAAGGACATTTTGAACAATTTCGATACGTTCTCGCAAGCGCTCGGCCGCAATTCCAGTAAGCTCGACGGCATCGTCGCCGGGCTCGAAAAGTACCTTGGCCAAGGGCCCAAGGCGCCGCCGCCGCAATTCCTGGCCCTGCGCGCGCCGGGCGATTTCCCCGCTTTTCCGCCGATGAACGCTCAGGTCGCCGTCGCCGACGTCATCGCGCCTGTTGCGTTCCAGACCCAGAGAATCATGAGCCGGACCGGCCCCGACAGCCCGCTCACGCTAGGCGACGCGCAATGGACCGACGCGACGCCGAAGCTGATCCAGCTGAAACTCGTCGAGGCGTTCGAGAACGCCCATCTCGGGGGATCGGTCGGCCTGCCGCTGGACTCCGGCGCGGCGGATTTTCAACTGCTGGGCGAACTGCGCCGGTTCGAGATCGATCTAGCCGCGCGCGCGGCGGTCGTGGAGTTGTCGGCGCGGCTTGTGGGCAAGGACGGGCGGGTGGCGGCGGCGCGGATTTTCAGCGGATCGTCGGACTGCGCCGCAAGTGACGGAGAGGCGGCGGCGCTGGCGCTGAGCCGGGCCTTCGCAGAGGTCGCCAGGCAGGTCGTGGAATGGACGGCGGGGGCGGCGAGGTGAGGTCCGCAGCTCACGCCCGCGCCGCTATCAGAGGCGGTTCGCCGATGTGCCCGCCGACGGTGGTCGCCAAGCCGGCCCTCCCGTCGGACGAGACGGTAAGGGCGGCCGGGTTCGCCCGTCAACGGCGGCGCATCAGGTCAGCGGCAGCAGAGCGACCGGAATTGGAATCGGCGCCGCCGGCACGAGCGTCGCGACCGAGACATGGGGCCAACTGAGGCGGTTGAAATCCAGCATCACCTTCTGCGAATACTGGATCTGTAAAGTCTCCACCTGCACCGTTCCGCCCGCAAATCCCTTGCCCTCGACGAACGGAATCTCGGCGAGGAAAGTGGGGAACGGCGCCTTGCCCGTTTGCACCGGATCGAGCGTGAAGGCCGGCGTGCCGGGCGGGATCGGCGGCACGGCGACGTCATAGACCACGGTCTCGATCCAGAAGATGGCATCCATCTGGAACGCATTGGCGTTGGAGTTCGGCCCGCCGGGCGTAGGCGCCGCTTCCCCCCAGCAGAAAGGCGATATTGGAGGTCCCGCCGCCGAAACCCGGCGCGCCCAGCACGAATCCCGTGGGGAAGGGACCATCGGGCAGCGGCAAAACCGGGTTGGTCGAAATGCGAATCTCGATCGTCTTGGTGATGTTTTGCCCAATAATGCGGTCGGCGAGCATCTTGTTGGGATTGTCGATTAGTTGCTGGGTGATTAGCCCCGCCGCGCTCAGAGCTGTCAGATCCTGCGGCAAGCGCCGCGTCGCCATGTTCGTCACGGTCTGATTCTCGAACCGGAACGGGTTTCCATTGACGCCGCCAAACAGCGGTGTGATGCCGGCCGCGCCAATGTTCGGCGGCCCGGCGACGGCGGGCGTCGCGACCCCTTGCGCGATGATGGTCGTGCCATGGGGGATCGAGGCCATGCGGGCGACGGTGACGGGCTCGTTCGGGTTTGTGGTCGAAGGCACGAACAACCACATGCCCGGCTCGAAATGGATGCCGTCGTGCTTGTCGGTCGTGATGTCCGTGATGGATTGATCCTTGCCTATCCGGTTGTCACCCACACCCACTAAATGTGGGGTGCAGCCATTCCCCCGAATACAGCCCATCAAAGGTCGGCGCGGCTGCCCCGCTGGCGATTCCGAGCAGCGAACGGAACGCGTTGAAGGGATAGAAGCGCCGATTGAATCGAAACGTGAATTCGTTGAGGTAGGCTTGTAGATGCTTGGCGCTGACCCCGTGGTGGATGCCGTTGATCCAGGTCTTCAGGTTGGCGAAGACCAAGTGGATAATCGGCAGGAATTCTTCCGCGAGTTCCGGATCGCCGCATTCGGCGATTGCGTGGTGGTCGAATCCGCGCTT
>JANLPL010000383.1:0-4874 GCA_031367195.1 Bradyrhizobium sp. | reverse complement strand
CCGGCCAGCGCCATGCGACGAGCGCCGCGTGACATTGCTCTTCGGTCCCGTAGCTTTTGTCGAAATCGGCTTCGCTGAGGCCGTTCTGGAATTGGACCCGATTGCGCGCCATCGCCAAACACCTTCGAGAACAATATGTTCGTGGTTTGTTCTATTCAAAAACCCAAGCTGACGCAAGCACGTAATCAGGAAAGCTTCTATGGGAGCCCGTCCACGGCAGGCGGGCCATAGAACGCCGCGTACGCCCCAATTCACCAATAACGCGGCCAAAATGATACTCAGTCCGACAGGCTGCTAGCCGACGACGTCTTCGTTGACGAAGGGGCCCTAGACTTCCGCCGTGTCGAAGAAGGTGACGCTGCGATCCACGGCGTCGCGTAACACGGCGATCATCTCGGTCCTATCCTGGGCAGGCCCGTAGTTGGCGCTCACGCCCATGCAGCCAAAGCCGAGGACGGAGACTTCCAGGCCGTTCTCGCCCAGTGTCCGTGTTTGCATGATGGTGTTTCCTTGTTCAGACGCGCAGCAGCACTTTGATGGCGCGGCGCTCGTCCATGGCCCGGTAGCCCTCGGCGACGTCGGCGAGCGGCAGTTCCAGGTCGAAGACCTTGCCGGGGTTGATCATGCGGTCCCGCACCAGCTCCATCAGAAGCGGCAGGAAGCGCCGCACCGGGGCCGGGCCGCCCATGAGGCCGCGCTGCGCGAAGAACACTTGTTGGCCGTCGAACTGCACGCCATGCGGCACGCCGACGTATCCGATCATCGCGCCGGGCCAAGCGCACTGGAGGGCCTGCGCCATCGACTGCTCCGTGCCGACGCATTCCAGCACGGAGTCCGCGCCGACTCCGCCCGTCAGGTCTTTGATGCGCGCGACGCCGTCATCGCCGCGCTCGGAGACGATTTCGGTCGCCCAGTATTCGAGCGCCAGCGCCTGGCGCGTTTTGTGGCGGCTCATGGCGATGATGCGCGCGGCTCCCATTTGTTGGGCCGCCAGCACGCCCATGAGGCCGAGCGCGCCGTCGCCGACGACCACGCCGCAATACTCGTGCCCCATGGCGCGCGGCTCGTTGACGTCATTCAGCCCACGAAACGGCCACAGGTCGGAGCCGCAGATGCAGGTCTGTTGATTTTCACCGAGAACTGACCCTTTAGCGCAGGTTTTTCCATCGAGAACTGACCCATGTTCGAACCTCTCCGCCTCGGCCAAAGCGAGGGAACGCGGAGTGATCGTCATGGAACTGCTGAGTGTCATCCGACGCTGGCGATTTCGGCGGCATTATTCGATCCGGAGATCGCACGGCGTATGGGGCTGTCGAGGAAAACGGTGCGCAAGCGCCTGCGCTCGGACAGCGTCGAGCCGAAGTTCAACGTTCCAGGCCGCCCAAGCTGGCTGGACCCGTACGCCGACAAGCTGGCGCACATGTTACGTCAGGAGGCGGCGAAGTCGCGCAAGCAGAAGCGGACGGTCAAGCAGTTGCGCATCGACCTGACCGTCCTCGGCTACGATGGCTCCTGCAATCGTGTGGCCGCCTTCGCTCGCGAGGGGAAGGCGGCTCGGCATCGGGAGCTTGAGACCTGTGGCCGCGGCGCTTTCGCGCTGTTGGCGTTCTTGGCCGGCGAGGCGTTTCAGTTCGACTGGTCGGAAGACTGGGCGATCCTCGCGGGCGAGCGCACCACGTTGTGAGGCGCGCCCACGTCAAGCTCTGCTACAGCCGCGCCTTCATTCTGCGCGCCTATCCGCAGCAGACCCATGAGATGTTGTTTGACGCCCACGTCAACGCCTTCCGCGTGCTGGGCGGCGTGCCGCGGCGCGGGATTTACGACAATATGCGCACCGCCGCGGACAAAGTCGGGCGCGGTAAGGAACGCTAAGGTCGATACGCGTTTCTCGGCGATGGTCAGCCACTTCCTGTTCGAGGCCGAGTTCTGCAAGCCAGCCGCCGGATGGGAGAAGGGGCGGATCGAGAGGAACGTCCAGGACGCGCGTCACCGGCTTTGGCGGCCGACGCCGAGCTTCCCCCCGCTGGCGGCGCTGAACGATTGGCTGGAGGCGCGATGCAGGGAACTATGGGCTTTAAGATCGCGCATGGCTCGCAGCCGGGCATGGTCGCCGACGTCTGGGGCGAGGAAGCGCAGCGCCTGGCGCAGCTTCTCCGCCCGCTCGGCGGCTTCGTGGAACACACCAAACGCGTCTCGCCGACGTGCCTGATCCACCTGGCGCGCAATCGCTACAGCGTGCCGGCGTCTTATCGTCAATCGCCCGGTGAGCGTGCGGGTGTGCTCCGAGCGCGTCGTCGTCGCCGCCGAGGGGCAGATCGTGTGCGAGCCCGCCCGTGTCTTCGCCCGCTCGCATGACCGCAAAAGCAGCGCGACGGCTTACAACTGGCGGCATTATCTCCCCGTCATGCAGCGCAAGCCGGGGGCGCTGCGCAACTCAAGGCGAATGCGAAGCCATCGTCCGGGGCGCGCCCTTCGCCGAACCGCCGCCGGCTTTCCGGGCTCTGCAACAGCGCAGGCTCAAGACGCCCGGCGGCGACCGCGAGATGGTGGAGATTCTGGCCCTGGTCCTCCAGCATGACGAACAGGCCGTGCTGACCGCCGTCGAACTGGCGCTGGAAGCGGGCGCCCCGACCAGGGCGCACATCCTGAACCTGCTGCACCGCCTGGTCGACGACAAGCCGCTCGAAGCGCCGCCGGTGAAGCCGCCGGGCGCCCTGGCGCTCACCACCGAGCCGCAGGCCAATGTCGAGCGCTACGACGCGCCTCACGCAAGGCCAGGGAGGCGCGCCATGCGTCATAACCCCGCCGACGGCGCCGTCGTCGTCATGGCTCGCGCGCCCTAAAGATGCACGGATTGGCCCAGGCTGTGGGCGAACTGACCGAGCAAGGCTCGCCAGCCTTCGAGGCCGTCGTGCCGATCCTGTCGCAACTTCTGAAGGCGGAGACCGCCGACCGGGAGGTCAGATCGACGGCCTGCCCGCTGAAAGCCGCCCGCTTCCCGAACTATCGCGATCTCGCCGGCTTCGACTTCGCCAGCAGTGAGGTCAACGAGGCCTTGGTGCGCCCGCTTCACCGCGAGCCGAGTTCCTGGAGGACGCCCATAACGCCGTCCTGGTCGGCGGGCCCGGCCCCTTCGACAAGCTCAGGAGGCAAGACACATCTCGCCACGGCCATCAGCGTCCGGGCGATCGAACAGCACCTCGGGCTCCGCGGGAACATCGCGGCTTGACGCGCGATCCGAAGGTAAAATGGTCCGAACTATTCCACATGTCAGAGAGGTTTAATTGTTCGACGTATAGGGAATGGCTTTATTGAGCCATTCCCTATACGTCGACCGTTGTCGGCAATCGTACGGATAGGCGACGCGACAGATTGCCAAAGTGCGCGAACCGAGGCAGATTGTGACCCGCGCCACAGCCATATTGGAGAGCGCCGAAGAAGCCGTATGTCCGAGCTTTTCATAATCGCGGATTGGGGAGGCGCAAGATGCGAGCGTTCGCTATGGGGCTAAGCGCAGCTTTTTTTGGAACTGCCCTGGCCATGGCCGCCGAACCGATTGCCGCCACCGACGGCGAGATGCCGGGCGCCAATATAAAAGTTCAAGAACTAAAAGCGGCAAGCGGCGCGATGACGCTGAAGATCGTCCTTGAAAACAATAGCGACAAGGCCGTTAGCCTCTACGAACTGATGACCAGTTCCGAAGGATATTCCGTCGACGGTATATATTTGCTCGACGTTACCGGAAAGAAGAAATATCTGGTTGTACGAGATGCAGACGGTCATTGCCTGTGCAGCCGCGCAATCACACACGAGATGGCTCCAAACTCGAGCGCAGCCTACTGGGCAAAGTTCCCTTTGCCTCCGGATAGTGTTCAGAAAATCGGCATTGTGGTGCCGCACTTCATCCCGATGGACGATGTTCCAATCTCTCGTTAAGCCGCCAATTCTGTTCGGGGCGCTGATGCTTTTCATCGCACCCGCTTGGACCCAAACCTCCCTTGGGGCGCATACGCTTGATCTTGTCTTTCCCACGCAAGACCTCAAGTTTGCCACGCTGGACCTAAAGTTCTCCGTGGAGACTGTTGCGGGAGGGATTCAAGGGACAGTCGCGAAAACGCAAGAGCTTCAAGTGAAGGAAACCAAGACTGAAATCCGCATCGAGCTCGCGGCGGACGTCTTGTTTGATTTCGATAAGGCAATAGTTAGACCGGAGGCAGCATCAGCACTGCACAATGTTGCCGAAATAATTAAGGACAGAGGCAAAGGGCGCAATTTGCGCGTTGATGGTTATACAGACAGCAAGGGCGGCGACGCGTATAATCAGAAGCTTTCAGACCGTCGCGCGAATGCGGTAAAACTCTGGTTGACACAGAAAGAGGGACTGCCTCAGGCGAAAATTACCTCCCGCGGCTTTGGAGCCATGAATCCGATCGCCCCTAATGTTAAGTCCGACGGCTCCGACGATCCAATCGGTCGCCAAAAGAACCGGCGTGTAGAGATCGTACTCTCCAAATAGAGTGTGCGTCCTAGCCTCGATTTCTGATTACAACGTTGAAGTCGGACGAGCGGCCCTCGGAAAACCTGGGGTTCTGAGCGTGCAATTCCGCAGTCGTCTGGTCTCATGGCGTACGCGGCGCCTGACACCCTCCTCTCTTATGCCGGAGCTGCATTCATGGCCCCCACTGGTGAGGAGGCATGGGCAAGTGTATGGGCAGCCACGGCCAATAGACAGGGGTAATTGCTCAGGCCGTGAGGGGCAGCGGGATATCGGCGAGAGTTAGGCGGATTGCCTGTAGGGCGTGGACGCCTCGGCGTCTGGCGGTTTCGATGACGGAACGCACGTCGGCGTAATGGTCGGCGGCCCAGGCGGCGCG
>JANLPL010000359.1:0-6597 GCA_031367195.1 Bradyrhizobium sp. | reverse complement strand
TGGTCGGGATCGAGCGATTCCGCCTGCAACACGACATCGGGGCTGACGCCCATCTTGCGCGCATAAAGCGCGACCTTGTCGACCAGCCGCCCGTCGGCGAATCGACGGGAGACCGTGCCGGTGCGGCCGCGGTTCGGCATCAGCGTTTCCGAAACCGACATGCGATGCAGGGCGACGCGGCTCTGCTCGGGCGCGACGCGACGCACCGCGCCCATCAGCGCATAGACGCAGGCGGAGACGCATTCCCCCGGCGTCGGCCCGGCGCGAAAGCCGTCGGAGGCATAGCTGGCGACTACCGCGGCGATGTGAAGCTGCCGCAGCATCTGACCGAAATCCATCGAGGCGACGACATTGCCGCCCGGCGAATTGATCAGCATCAGGCTCTTCATGTTGGGCGTGCGCGCCGCGTTGCGCGCGAAATCGGCGAAAACTTCCGGCGTGTCGGGTTCGATCACGCCGTCGGCGACGACCACGTTCGGGCAGCGCGCGCCGCATTCCGCGCTCCGTAGGGGTTCGACGTGGAACTGCATGGGTTGCGAGCCCGCTCGGGCAACGCCGGGCGCGAGGCAAACTAAAGCAAGACTCATCGCCAGCAGGCGCGCTGATCGAAGCGGGGCGGCGGCGGAAGAAAAGACGCGTGTCATATCCATGCTGTAAACCGCCGCGTGTGACTGGTGGGCGGTGACGGGCTCGAACCGCCGACCCTCTCGGTGTAAACGAGATGCTCTACCAACTGAGCTAACCGCCCGGCCGCGCCGAGGCGGAAGCGCCGCGGCTGGCCTGAGACTACTAGCTCAACTCACGCCTGCCAAGGGCGCGCGGCGCAGCGATTCCAACTCTGCTTAAAATCAAAGACCGGCGACGCCCGTCGCGGGCGTCGCAACTGCGCAAAGCGGAGGCGCTTACGCCTTCTTGGCGGCCTTCTTGGTGTTGAGGCTGGCCTTCAAAGCAGCGCCGGGCTTGAAGCGGGCGTTCTTGGAGGCGGCGATCTTGATTTCCTTGCCCGTGGCGGGATTGCGACCCTTGCCGGCGGCGCGTTCGCGCACCGAGAAGGTGCCGAAGCCGACGAGGCGAACCTCGTCGCCCTTTTTCAACGCTTTGGCGATGCCGTCCAGCACCGCCTCCAATGCCGACGCTGCGCTGACCTTGGTCAGTTCGGCCTCGGCGGCGATATGCTCGACGAGTTCGAGTTTGTTCATAGGGCCTCTCCTTGAAAATTGTCCGATGCGTCGGCGTCGCCCCGAAAACTCTGTCTTTCCGCCTGTTCTGGCCGAAAGCGCCCGCGAATCGTCGCCCACGATCTTTAATTGCTCGCCAAATTTCCTTGAAAACGCAAGGCTTCCAACCGACAAACCTTGGAATAACCCCCATTTTCCTGATGAAATTGCACAATCCGCAACAAAAAGGCCGCGCTCCCCCGGGGAAGCGCGGCCTTCTATAACCTCACAAAAGCCAGTCGGTCGTCAGTGCGCGACGAGGCCCGACGAATCCTCCTCCGGCGGCAAAGCTGGCGGAGCGGAGGAATCCTCCTCCCATTCGATTCGCTTGGGCTGGCGCACCAGCGCGTGCAGCAACACCTCGTCCATCCTTGACACCGGCACGATCTCCAGCCCGTTCTTCACGGAGAGCGGGAGATCGACGAGATCCTTGGCGTTGTCCTGCGGGATCAGCACCTTCTTGATGCCACCGCGCAGCGCCGCCAGCAGCTTTTCCTTGAGGCCGCCGATCGGCAACACGCGGCCGCGCAGAGTGATCTCGCCCGTCATCGCCAGATCGCGCCGGACCGGGATGCCGGTCAGCATGGAGACGATCACCGTCGCCATGGCGACGCCCGCGCTCGGCCCGTCCTTCGGGGTCGCGCCTTCCGGCACGTGAACGTGGATGTCGCGCTTGTCGAAGCGCGGCGGCTCCACGCCGTAATCGAGCGCGCGCGAGCGGACATAGGAGGCCGCCGCGGAGATCGATTCCTTCATCACGTCCTTCAGGTTGCCGGTGACGGTCATGCGGCCCTTGCCCGGCAGCATGACGCCCTCGATCGTCAGCAACTCGCCGCCGACCTCGGTCCAGGCAAGCCCGGTGACCAGCCCGACCTGATCGTCCTCCTCGATCTCGCCATAGCGATATTTCGGCACGCCGAGGAAATCGCTGACGTTCTTGAGCGTCACCGAGATCTTCTTCTTCTTCGATAGCAAAATCTCCTTCACCGCTTTGCGGCAGAGATTGGAGATTTCGCGTTCGAGATTACGCACGCCCGCCTCTCGGGTGTAGCGCCGGATCAGCTCCATCAGCGCGCCGTCGTCGACGTCGAATTCCTTCTTGTCGAGGCCGTGCTTACCCATGGCGTTGGGCATCAGGTGGCGCTTGGCGATTTCGAGCTTCTCTTCCTCGGTGTAGCCGGCGATGCGGATGATCTCCATACGATCCATCAGCGGCGCGGGGATGTTGAGCGTATTCGCCGTCGTCACGAACATCACGCTCGACAAGTCGTAATCGACTTCGAGGTAATGGTCGTTGAACGAGGAATTCTGTTCGGGGTCCAGCACCTCCAGCAAGGCCGAGGACGGGTCGCCGCGGAAGTCCATGCCCATCTTGTCGATCTCGTCGAGCAGGAACAGTGGGTTGGACGTCTTGGCTTTCCGCATCGACTGGATCACCTTGCCCGGCATCGAGCCGATATAGGTGCGCCGATGGCCGCGGATTTCCGCTTCATCCCGCACGCCGCCGAGCGACATGCGGACGAATTCCCGGCCGGTCGCCTTGGCGATCGACTTGCCGAGCGAGGTCTTGCCGACGCCGGGCGGGCCGACAAGGCACAGGATCGGTCCCGTCAGCTTGTTGGCGCGCTGCTGCACGGCCAGATATTCGATGATGCGCTCCTTGACCTTATCCAGCCCGAAGTGGTCGTTGTCGAGCAACGCCTGCGCGCCGGGCAGATCCTTCTTGATCTTGGAGCGGCGCGACCACGGAATCGACAGCATCCAGTCGAGGTAGTTGCGCACCACCGTCGCCTCGGCCGACATCGGCGACATCTGCCTGAGCTTCTTCAACTCGGCCAATGCCTTGTCGCGGGCTTCCTTGGAGAGTTTGGTCGCCTTGATGCGATTCTCCAGCTCGGACATTTCGTCCTTGCCGTCCTCGTCGCCAAGCTCCTTCTGGATCGCCTTCATCTGCTCGTTGAGGTAGTACTCGCGCTGCGTCTTCTCCATCTGCCGCTTGACGCGGGTGCGGATGCGCTTCTCCACCTGCAGCACGGAGATTTCGCTCTCCATCAGCGCCAGGCATTTCTCGAACCGCTTGGCGATGGAATGGATTTCGAGGATCGCCTGTTTGTCGGCGAGCTTGACGGCGAGATGCGAGGCGATCGTGTCGGCGAGCTTGCCGTAATCCTCGATCTGCGTGACGGCGGCGACGACTTCCGGGCTGATCTTCTTGTTGAGCTTCACGTAGTTCTCGAATTCCGACATCACGGAGCGCGACAGAGCTTCCGCCTCGATCGGGTCGATCGGGTCGTCGGCGACGGCCTGCGCCTCGGCGGCGTAATAGCCCTCGGCCGGGACGTAATTGAGGATCTTGGCGCGGCTCGCCCCTTCGACCAGCACTTTCACGGTGCCGTCGGGCAGCTTGAGGAGCTGCAACACGCGCGCGAGCGTGCCAGTCTCGAAGATGGCTTCGGGCGCCGGATCGTCATCGGCGGCGTTCTTCTGTGTCGCCAGCAGGATCGGCTTGTCCGCGCGCATCACCTCTTCGAGCGCGCGAATGGATTTTTCGCGCCCGACGAACAGCGGCACGATCATGTGCGGGAACACGACGATATCGCGCAAAGGCAGAACGGGATAGGCGTCGGACGCGCCGGGGAGGATGGGCTTGCGTGGCGTTGTCATGAGAATCCTGTCCTGTGTCGCCCGGGCGTCGGTTTGATCCGCCCCGGGCTCCAAGCCCTGAAATGCCGACGTAGCGCAACCTGCGATGAGCGCCGCGCCCCGCCTCCGGCTGCGAATCGGGTAATGATAGCCCCGTCGCCCTGCCGCAAAGCTTAACGATCTTCGGCGAACCTGTCGCCTCGCTCGAAGAGCCGTCGGAAACAATTTGGCGGCTCTGACCTCCGGTTTCAAGTCGCCCAAAGCTATGGAGCGCAGAAATGCAGGCGCAGGTCGGGCCGGCCGGGACGTGCCAGATTTCAGCCCCCTCCTCCGATGATGTCCCAGGCGGAGCTGAAGCGTCCGCCGGCGATGTCTGCGGCCTCGACCCGGATCGTCTGGTTTTCATCGACCCGAAACGCGAAGCGGAAATTGGGATCTTCCGAGATCGCGATGCCGCCGTCGAGCGCGAAAACAAGGTTTTCGCCCTGATAGACCGCGAAATGATCGACATAGCGCGCGGGCGTGTAATCGTGCGTGCTCTCGTCCATCTGCATGCCGGTGAAGTTGGGATGGCGGATCATCACGACCGCCTCGCGACGGCCATGAACGATGTCCGGCAACATGCGGAATTTGAGCTGTCCGAGCCGCGCCGCGGCGCCATCGACAGCCTTCGTCGCCGGCGCCGAACAGCCGCCGGCGGCGTGCACGTAGCGTTTGGACGCCACCAGGGCGCCGTCGCTAAGTTCCGCCACGAGATGCAGATAGGTGTCGGAATTGACGCGCACGCGGGTGGCGATCTGCACGAGGCCGGCTTTTTCGCCCAGCGTGAACGCCCCCGCCAGGGGTACCGGATTGTTGTCGATGATGAGGGTCATCTTGACGACACGCCGTGCGTCGCCCTGCGGCGCCCGGATCGCCATCGTCACCGGCACCAGCGCGGCGTCCGCGGCGTTGACGGGCGCGTCCAGCGCCACGAATTCAGCGCTCTCGACGATTTGGCGATCCTGAAAGAAGTCGTGGGCGAGCCCGGTCGAAAATGCGTCCGGCGGCTCGGCGGCCGCGCTGCGGGCTATTGCAAGCGCAATGGCAAAGATGAGCGATCGAATGGCGTGGCGCGTGGAGTCCATGTGCTTGCCCCTCCCCAGAGCCTTTGTTTTGTGACGCCCATAACGACAGGCGCCTCGAAGCTGGCGTTTTCAAGGTCGCGTCTCGCCGAGACCGACGCGAAATGATCCCCCATCTTAACAAGTCTTACGCGCAAACGTCGATGGCGGGCACAGAATTTTCGGCTCGGAATTTTCGGCTCGGGCGCGCGCGACCAACATGTTTTCGCACCGCGCAGCCCGGCGGGCGAAAGAGACTCGGAGTTGCGCGATGTCCATTTCCGAATTCTGAATGCAAGCCCTTTCAACATCCGTTGAAATTGGCTAAGGTCACGCGAGATCGGCGCGAGAAGCATCGCTAACAAGCGCCGGCGTGGGGAAACGCAATGATGGGCTCGGCCGCATCCCTTGCAGGCGTCGATCTTGCGGAGGCTGATCGCTTGCGGATTCGTCGGCCGCAGGCTCCGCCAAGCCAACCCATTCGCCCCTTGCTTCGGGCAGGCGATGATCGTCGAGTGTTCGCGCCGCTGTGGCTTGCCGCAAATGCGCCGATTTCGCCGCTCGCCCCGAAACGGCGCGGGAGGCGAAGTGGCGGATCGCGCGCTCGCAGATCCAGGGCCTTGCTCCAAACAGGAAGAGGGAGGACAGCCGCGAGCGTTTTCGTACTAAGTATCGTCAACAGCCAGCGAATCAACCGTCAAAGACGTTCGCAGTCGCATCGCACGCGATTTGCGACGACATGGAATATATCTTCAGAGGGAGCGTGACAATGAAAATGGTTCTTAGCAAGCTATCGACGTCGTTTAAGGTCTTGTGCCTCGCAGCATCGTTCTCCTGCCTCAGTATCGCGCAAGCTGATGAAACGGCTGGAAAATATAAAGTCGACGGTTCCACTTTCAAGTGCATAACCAAGATGACTCCGGTCAGGCAATTCTTCATCGACAATCTGGCCGGCAATCTGGACGGAACCAAAAAGGTCGCCGAGGCGGGAAAGGGCGAATATCCCGAGGGGAGCGTGCTGCAATTGATCCCCAATGAAGTGATGGTGAAACAGCAGAAAGGCTTCAGCCCCGCAACCAGCGACTGGGAGTTTTTCGCGCTCGATTCCAGCAAAGACGGTTACAAGATCGTCAGCCACGGGCGCCAGGAAGTGAATAATTTCCTCGGTCTCAACTGTTTCGATTGCCACAAGGCGGCGCGGGCCGAGTTCGATCTCGTCTGCGAGCAGGATCACGGCTGCGCGCCCCTGCCGCTGACCCGCGTGATGTTCCACGCCATCCAGCATACCGATCCGCGTTGCCCCGCCGAGACGCTCAGCGCCGAGGACGTCGCCGCGTTGAAGGAATTGGGGCCGGTGATCGAGCAACTCAAGAACGAAGCCGGGGCGAATAAGAAATAAGGGTTCGGCGAACCTCGCGAAGCGCGGAGCCGCAAAAAAAAGGGCCGCCTTTCGGCGGCCCTTCAAATTTGAGGTGATCCGCCAGCCTCAGCCGGCCTTCTCCGCCCGCTCGGTGTAGATGTAGAGCGGGCGCTGCTTGCCTTCGATCACTTCCGGTCCGATCACCACCTGCTCGACGCCGTCGAGGCCGGGCAGATCGAACATGGTGTCGAGCAGGATGCTCTCCATGATCGAG
>JANLPL010000305.1:0-2931 GCA_031367195.1 Bradyrhizobium sp. | reverse complement strand
ACTTTCACCTCCAATCCAGTGCCCATGCCAGGCACACCTACGCCCTCCCTCCGTCCCAACCCTATGCGGCAAAGACAGCAAACCCGGCAGGACGCCACTTATCGTTCGCGGAAATCTGTCCAGATGACCGGAGCCAGCTCTGCCCGCGCCGGCGCACTGGCGCGAGTGGTGCGATCAGGTCACCGACAATTTCCGCGTCATCAACCCGAAGGAATTCCGGATTATCGGGTGAGCAGGGTAGAGCACCGTGTTGCCGCTATCGCGCGAGCGCGATGGCAGGATCAGCGCCCGAAGCCCCGGGCTTTCGTCGATCAGCGGCTCGATGCGCTGTTGTGAGAGGCGCTTGGCGAGATCGGTCGTCGGCTGAACGCCGAGGAATGGTCCCGGCGCCTGACGGAGGCAATAGCCGATCCAGTTGTTGCCGGCCTCGGTAGCACCCACCTGCGCCGCCTTCATGAACACGATCCGCCGGGCCGAACTGCCGGGCGACAGCCCATCCATGACGCCGCGCATGCAGGGCGTGCGGTCGGTGCGATAGCGGCCGGCCTCGGACGAGGCGCGCGAGGACAGGAAGCGATACCGATCCGCCCAGGCCGAAACCCTCAGCGCTGGATCGGGTGCAAGGCCTCGGCTCCAGGCGGTGATGATCTCCGCGCGTCCGTCGAAGCCCTCATCGAAGCGTGTGTTGAAGGTCTGGGCCGATTTCGCTGAGTTCTTCGAGATGTCGCCGGACATGGGCTTGGAGAACTTGGTTCGCAGCGGTGAGGATCGATTTGCAGTTCGGCGGCGGCTCGCGCCGGCCATTGCACCCGGGCGTCGCGTTCGCGCCTGGCGAGTGCAATGACCGTTGAGTGCGTATTCCGACGAAGCCGGCCATGCATTCCAATCAGAAGTCGGCCACTGATTCCGATTTGAAGCCGGCCGGGGTTCCGATTTGATGTCGGCCACCCAGCGTTCGCTTCCGCGGATCGAGGCGATCATGTTTCAGCGTGGCGGACAGGTCAAGCAGGTCGATTTCTTGGCTCGTCGGGAAGGCGAGGAGTGGTCGGGTGGCGGTGGGCAAAGCGGGCGTAGCGCGCCCTCCATAGCGCCGTAGCGTAGCCCGCTTTGTCCACCGCCTTGCTCGCGCCGGCGGTCGGGCGACCCGCCCGTGGCGCGCGCGTCGGTTTCAGGACTGAGAACGCCGCTTCCGCAGGCTCTCACCGGCCAGATCGATGCGATAGGTGTTGTGAATGACGCGGTCGAGGATGGCGTCGGCGAGCGTGGGGGCGCCGATCAGATCGTGCCAGCGGTCCACGGGAACCTGGCCGGTGATGATGATGGAGCCCTTGTCGTAGCGATCCTCGACGATTTCCAACAGATCGCGCGCCTGGTCGGCGGTGAGCGCCTCCGGCCCCCAGTCATCGAGAATGAGGAGTTTGACGCGGGCCAGGGAACGCAGGAGCCTGGCGTCGCGCGCGTCGCCGTGGGCGATGGCCAAATCGGGGAAGAGCCTGGGCATGCGGGTGTAGAGAACGGACATGTTCTCTCAGGCCAAGCCTTGTGACCGATCGCGCAGGCGAGCCAGCTCTTGCCCAAGCCTGACGCTCCCGTGACGAGCAAATTGCGGCGCTCGGCGATCCAGTCGCAGGCGGCGAGCTTGAGGAACAGCGCGCGGTCGAGCCCACGCGGAGTTTGGTAGTTGACGTCTTCGATCGCCACGCGGCCGGACGAATGCCACGCATTCGCCTTGAGATGACGCAGCCGCGCGACCCTGGCGCGCGTTTCGTACTGCTTTTGCCGGCGCAGCGTCTGTTCATATTCGAGCAGCAGGCCTAGCTATTCGGCGTGTTCGAGGCCGCGCGCCTCGGGTTTGTGTTCCAGTTCCTTGAAGCCTTTGGCCAAGCCGTGGAGACCGAGCGTGTTCAATTGGTCGAGCGTGGCGGACGAATGCCACGCATTCGCCTTGAGATGAGCGAGCATGGGGGAGTTCCTGTCAGTTGTAGTAACCACGACCGCGCACGTTCGCGTGGTCGAACAGCGTGATGGGGCTGGCGTCCGCGCCCGACGCGTCGAACTTGCGGGCGAGGAGCGAAGCGACGCCCTTGCAGTTGAAGACGCCCAGTTCGACGGCTCGGGCCGAGACCGCCTCGACGTGTGCGGCGTCGAGCCCGCGAAAGGAGCGCAGAATCCCCAGGCAGGCGCCAAACCCCTTGGGGATGCGGTCGATTGGCGAGCGCGGCGGTGATCAGCGTTTGCGTGTTCGGCCCGATTCTGCCGGCTCAACGTCGGAACCGATCCGACGTCCACTCGGCGTAGCGCCGGTGGGAACTGGGCATGTGGTCGGGGTCCGCGCCGGGCTTGGCGCGCCCATGTAGCGGCGTTGATGGACCCCGACGCGCTGGCCGCGATGGAAGACCTCGACCGTGCGCGCGGTGACGCGCACGTCGACTTCCTCGCGGATCAGCGCGTGCGGAACCGAGTACAGGAACTCATGGACCTCGACGTGATAATCGGGCGACGAGCAAGGGCTCGCGCAGAATTGACCCGAGCGCGCCGCCATTCCGCGAACTCCCAGTCCTCGGCGGGCAGATTGTTGAGGACGTCGCGCTCGATCTTCTCGAACAGCTCGCGCCGGCTCAACCCGAGTTTGCGCATCGTGCGCTCGTTCATGCGTTGCATGACCAGCGTGATGGCCTCGTTGCATTCGGGCCAAGCGAGAAGAACGTCAGACGCCGTAATCGCCCGAGAATATAGGTCTGCGCGAACCGGACGCCGGCTTCGACTTTCGCTTTATCGCGGGGCTTTTTTGGGCGTGCCGGAAGAACTCCGACGGCATAATGCGACGCCATCGCGCCATAGGTGCGGTTGATCTCGGGGTCGTAAAACGAAGCCTTGTGGATGCCGCTCTTCAGGTTGTCGGGAACCAGAAGTTTTGGGACGCCGCCGAAG
>JANLPL010000199.1:0-19802 GCA_031367195.1 Bradyrhizobium sp. | reverse complement strand
TTGAGATCGGTCAGGAACGGCCCCTGGCTGTTGTATTCGCTGCCCATGGCCGCGGGCGCCGTGAACACGCCGTGATTGACGCCGCCGCACAGCACGGCATGGCTCGCCTTGTCGGCGCCGCCGTGGCGCAGATAATTGCGGGTCGTGTTGCAGCCGCGCGAATTGGCGACCAGCGCTACTTTCGCCGCGCCGGTCTTGGCCAGCGCCATGTCGACGAAGGCGGTCAGCTCTTTCAGCTCTTCGTCGGTCGAAGAGCGGTCGGCCTGCTCGACGCCATTGTCGGAGCGCGCCTGCGGATTGGTGAAACTGATTGCGAACAGTTTTTCCCGGGGGTAGCCGTTGCTCTCGAAGCGCCAGAACACGCTCTGCCAGATCGCCGCCTGGTCACTGTCGCCATGCACGAACACGATCGCGGGCATATCCTCCGCCGCGACGCGCCCCGCCCAACCTGCCGCGGCGATCGCCGCCGCGCCGCCCAGAAATTCTCGCCTATTGACCATGCGCTTCCTCCTCGGGCCTTATTCGGCGACCGCTGGCGTCAAGCTAGACCGGCCAGGCGCCGCGCGTCCAGCGGCTTGGCGGGGCCTCAAGCCGAAATGAGACTTGCACTGCGGCCGGGCTTGCGCCAAGTCCGCGCCCGATCCCGCCGCGAGACGATTCCATGCCAAGCCCGCCCATGCCAAGCCCGTTCGACGACATCCGCGCCCTGCTCGCCAACATGCCCGGCGTCGATGACAAGGCGCTGACATCGGCGCGCGAACGCGAGGGGCAGCTGACCAAGCCCGCCGGCTCGCTCGGCCGGCTGGAGGAAATCGCCGAATTTCTGGCGGCGTGGCAGGGCGGGCGTCCCCACGTCGACAATCCCCTGGTCGCCGTGTTCGCCGGCAATCACGGCGTCGTGCGCCAAGGCGTGTCGCCATTTCCCGCCTCCGTCACGCAGGCGATGGTCGCCAATTTCCAGGCCGGCGGCGCGGCGATCAACCAGATCTGCAAGACCTTCGACATCTCGCTGAAGGTTTACGAACTCGCGCTGTCGCAGCCGACCGGCGACATTACGATGGAGCCGGCGTTGGACGAGCGCGCCTGCGCGGCGACGATGGCGTTCGGCATGGAGGCGCTCGCCGGCGGCCCGGATCTGCTCGTCTTGGGCGAAATGGGCATCGGCAACACCACGATCGCGGCCGCGATCTACTGCGCCCTGTTCGGCGGCGATCCCGAGGATTGGGTCGGGCGCGGGACCGGGGTGGACGCCGCCGGGCTCCAGCGTAAGGCGGACGCGGTGCGCCGCGCCCTCGCCACCCACAAGGATCATCTCGACGATCCGCTCGAAGTGCTGCGCCGACTCGGCGGCCGCGAGATCGCGGCGATGGCGGGCGCGATTCTTGGCGCGCGGCATCAGCGCACGCCTGTGCTGCTCGACGGTTTCGTGGTCTGCTCGGCGGCGGCGGTCCTCCACGCGCTCGACCCATCGGCGCTCGATCATTGCCTGGCCGGCCATGTCTCGGCCGAGAACGCCCATGCCCGGGCGTTGCGGGAGATGAACAAGGCGCCGCTGCTGAGCCTCGGGATGCGACTTGGCGAAGGGTCCGGCGCGGCTTTGGCGGTCGGGATCGTCAGGGCGGCTATTGCGTGTCACAATGGCATGGCGACCTTCGCGCAAGCAGGCGTCGCCGGGAAAGAGGCCTGACGCTCACGCAATCGTGTCACGCGCCCGCCGCAGCGGCGAGGCAATTTGGCGACGAGGCAGCGATGGAGCGGGACGTGCGGCGGATGTTTTTATTGGCGGCGAGCGCATGGGCTTTGAGCGGCGCGCAGGCGCAGACCATCATTGACGATTGGGGACAGGTGAAAGTCCCCCCGCCGCCCGAGTTGAAGGCCGTCGCCGTCGATCCCAAGACCGATGCCCTGCTTATGCTCGATTTCAACGGCCACGAGGCGGCCGACAGCGGCCCTTGCAACAAGACGACCAAGCCCCGCTGCCTCGCCTCGCTGCCGAAGGTGAAAGCCGCACTCGACGCGGCGCGGGCGCACGGCGTTTTCGTTGTTTACAGCGTGACCACAAATGGCTCTCCGGCTGACATCTGGCCCGAAGTCGCGCCGAAGGGCGGCGAGCCGGTGGTCAAATCCGGACCCGACAAATTCATCGGCACGGAGTTGCGCGCGTTGCTGGTGAGCAAGGGCGTCAGCCGGGTGATCGTCACTGGCACGGCTTCGGAAGGGGCGGTGCTCAACACGGCGGTGGATGCGGCGTTCCACGGCATGAGCGTGATTCTCCCGGTCGACGGCATGTCTTCGACCGAACTTTACGCGGAGCAATATGTCGCCTGGCATATGACGCACGCGCCGGGCGTCGCGCAGAAGACGGTGCTGACGAGTTTCGCGAAAATGCAGTTCTGAGCGCGCGACATCGCGCGGGCGCGACGCCCCGTTTCGCAGCGAGATTTACGCTCGGCATCTGCCGGGCCGGATCGCAACGCGTCGGCCAGCCGCGATTCGCGCTTCCGGCTTTGGCGGAGGCGGCTTCATACGCGGCGCGGGGCCAGGCGATAAGGGATCGCTTTTTCGCCCTATCGACCGCAAAACCCGGGTCGGGAAGGCGCATCCGTTGCGGACGATCTGTGGTCTCGCGCAGCGACGCTGCCGGCGTTCTCGTCGATCTTCGCCAGGCCTCAGGTGGTGAAGCGGTCCGGGATTAAGCCAATGCCTTCGCCAGCGGATCGACGAGGCCCGTGGTGAACCATGGCTTCGGAAGCCAAGGCAGATATTGTTTTCCCGACCGCCCGGGTTTGCGCATTCACCGTCTCGCACGAGACCGGCAAAGAATTTGGCGCGGTTGCGAAAACTTCTGCCGGCGGCGCCAGCGCACCCCCGCGAACGACTTATGACCGGCCCACGGCAGGCCCTTTCTCCCGCAGTTCTGGCCGAAAGGAGCTGAATCTTGCTTTGCCAGCGCGACATTGATACATTTCAGCCTGTTCGCCGGTTTAGCTCAGTTGGTAGAGCAACTGATTTGTAATCAGTAGGTCGAGGGTTCGATTCCTTCAACCGGCACCATGAAAGCCAATGAAAACAAGACGTTTTTCGACATTGTTCGTCATCGCAAGCGAGACGACGCCGGGGATGCGGACCTGACGCGGACAACTTGATGGCCATTTCGGCGCCGCCCGTTGCGCCTTGGTCAGCCCTGCGATGATGAAACAGAAGCGCGATAGCCCCGGGCGATCGCCTCGCCGCGGCGAACACGCGCGCTGGCCTCTCAGGCAAATCCGCCCGGCGTCATCGCAGCTTCCCCATTGTCCCGAGGCCGATGCGCGGATCGTTTGGCTGCACGAAGACCGGGTCAGAGCCGATCCAAACGCTGACCGTCGATAGGAAAAGGCGCCGCGTTTGCGTTGCGACGCCTGAAGGACAAAAGAATCCCTCACCCCGCCAGCGCCTTTGCAAGCAGGAAGCCGGAGCCCGCGCCCGTGCCTCCGCCGGGCCAGGTGGAGGCGCCGCAGAGATAAAGATTGCGGATCGGCGTGGCGTAGCGAGACCAGCCGGGGACCGGCCGCAAAAAGAAGTTCTGGTCGAGGTGATGGCTGCCGGAAAGGCTGTCGCCGCCAATCAAATTCGGGTTCTCCCGTTCGAGATCGAGCGGCGAGAAGACGGCGCGTCCCATCAAACGGCTTTTCATTCCCGGCGCGTGCGCTTCGATCAGATCGAGAACGCGATCCGCAAAGGGCTCCTTCGCCTCGTCCCAGCTTGTCTCGGCGATCGTTCCCGCCGCGTCGCCCCGGATCGCGGCCGGAACCACGCGCACTTGCACCCAAAGGACGTGCTTGCCCTCCGGGGCGCGCGAGGGATCGATCGCCGTCGGCTGCCCAACGACGAGGACCGGCTCGGCGGGCAACATTCCCGCCGCCGCTTGCGCATAGACGCGCGCCATCATTTCCAGATCGGGCGCGATGTGGACATAGGCGAAGCGGCGGAGCGCCTCGCCGGCCCGCCATTGCGGCAGGTCGTCGAGCGCGAGATGAATCATCATCGCGCCTGGACCGGCGCGGAACTTCCCCAGCGCGGCGCGATAGGCCCGAAGGGGAACGTCATCTCTCACCAGCTCGCCGAAGACCAGTTTGGGATGAACGTTGGCGATCACATGTTTGGCGCAGAGCTTCTCGCCGCTTGCCAGCGTGACGCCGACAGCGACGCCATTTTCAACATCGATGGCGGCGACGCGCGTGGCAGACCGCAGCTCGCCGCCCCGCTCCGCGATGGCGCCGACCATCGCCTTCACAATCGTGTCCGCGCCGCCTTGGCCAATCACCATGCCGAAGGTCTGATTGGCCATGCTTTCGAGATAAGGAAACAGGGCGCCGCCGGAGGTGTCGGGCGCGAAATCGAGATGCAGTCCCCAGACCGCCATCATCGCCTTCACTTTGTCGTTTTCGAAATGGGCGTCGAGGAAATCGCGTGGGCTCGCCACCATTAGTTTCAGCGTCTCGTACAACCAATACACGCCTTGCTGTCGCAACGCCTTCCAGATCGCCGCCGCGGTTCCCCAGGACGGCATCGCGGCGCCGAGAAGCGCGAAAATGTGCGGCGCATCGACGCCGAAACGTGCGACCATCGCTCTCCACGCCTGCGCGTCCTTAGGCGAAATCGAGGCGATCCGCGCGACGGTCCTTTCGAGCGTTTTGCTGACGCCGAGATAGGTTCCATCAGGAAATACGCTGGCGAAGCAATCCTCGACCGGGACGAAGGCGAGCCCGTTCCGCAACAACGCTTCCCTGTGCGCCTGAAAGAATGGCGAGCCGGCGAACATCGACAGATTCATGGCGGCGAAATCGTGCCGGAATCCCGGCAGCGTCAGTTCGCGCGTTTTCACGGCCCCGCCGGGCGTGGCCTTCTCTTCGACGACCGCGACGCGCCAGCCTTTTTCGGCGAGCCGGACTGCGGCAGCCAAGCCGTTGTGGCCCGCCCCGACAATCACCGCGTCGTATTTCATGTTTCCCTCGCCATTTCTTCGTTTTCCATGCAATTCCAAGCTTCAGGCGGCAACCGTCCTCGCGATTGCGACGCGGTGGAAGGCGCGCCATTCCCGTTGATTGCAATGGTGCCGTAAGAATTGTGATCCGGCAAGGGCTCTCTCACCGCCCGTTCCGGCCGCTGATTGCTTGCAATTTCATATTTTCCTGCCTAACTTGGCCCGGGCTATTTCTTAGGCGCGAGCGCCGCAAGATCAACCAAGTCGCTCTGCCGACACGGCGCCAGAGGAGGGTGCGGCATGGCCGCATATGATTACGCCATCGTTGGAGCGGGAATAAGCGGACTCGTCGCCGCCTCTGTTCTGGGCAAGAAGGGCCGCAAGGCGCTCGTGCTAGAGCGCAACGATTGCATCGGCGGTTGCCTTCGCACAGAAGAGATCACGGCCCCCGGTTTCGTTCACGACGTGATGGCGACGATGCTGGTGCTGTTTCTCACTTCGCCCGCCTATGGCGCGTTGGCCAAGGAGTTGCAAGCGCGCGGGTTCAGCGTCGCCCATTCGGACCTGCCGACCGGCGTGCTGCGCCCGGACGGTTCGCATGTCCTGTTTTCGCGCGACCGGGCGCGCAATATGGCGACGTTCGAGGCTTGCGCGAAGGGCGACGGGGAGGCGTTCGCTCGCGAGATGGCGCAAATGGGCGCCGACGCGCCGTTCCTGTTTGCTCTGCTCGGCGGTCAACTATGGTCTCGTCAAACAGCCATACTGATTGCGCGCGAAGCCTGGAGGCGAGGACCGCGCGCGCTCGCCGCCTGGTTCGGCGAAGCGCTTCGCCCTTCGCGCCACTATCTGGAATCCACCTATGCTTCCGAGGCGCTGCACGCGCTATGGGCGCCCTGGGGACTCCTCTGCGGACTCAATCCCGAAAGCGCCTATTCCGCGCAAATGGTGAAAGTGATCGCCTTTTTCCTTCTCGCCAATGCCTTGCGATGACCGAGCAACCTCTCTCGCGCAACCTTCCCTTTGAGGCGCCGCTCTGGCCCGCTGGCGCCGCCGGCTTGCGACCGTCGCTGGGGCAGATCGGCTTGCAGCAATTCGCGCCCTATCTCATCAACTCCGTTTCGCTGAGCTGGACCACGCATCTCGCCGCCGCGCTGAAGCCGCACGACCTGACAACCACGAAAATGCGGGCGCTCGCCATCCTTTCGATCACCTCGCCGCTCACGATCAACGAATTGTCGCTCTACGCGCTGACCGAGCAATCGACGATGAGTCGCACGCTCGATGCGTTGGAGGAGCAAGGCTTCTTGCAGCGTAGAGCCCGCCCGGAGGACTTGCGGGTGCGCGACGTCCATATCACGGAGCCGGGCCGGGCGGCCTTCACCCGCGTGTGGCCAGAAATGTATGACCTTCTGCTGAAAGCGTTCGACGGCGTCGACAACGAAGAATACAGCGCCTTCACCGCGACGCTGCACAAGGTGATCGCCAACATTCGCAAACACGGGATCTGACGGCCCTCACAGCGTCGCAATCGTCTTTAGCACACCGTCGAGCGCGGCGCCTTTCTCGTCGGCGAGCGCGGCACGCGTCAGGCGGTCGAGCCAAGCGGCGCCGTCGTCTCGGGCTTTCAGCAGCGGCAGGGCGCTCATCACCCGGTCGAATTTCGACATCCCGCGCGCGTGGGTGTCGGAATAGCCCTTGACGAGTCGTCGGCAACCAAGAACCGCGACGCCGAGTTCGTATTGCGCCGAGAGCGCCGCGGCGGCCGATTGCAACCAAGCTTCGATATGCGCCATTTCCCTCGAATGGCGAAGCGAGCCGCGCCGCTTCGACCCCCAATGCGCCACGAAGGCGAGCATCAAATAGCCGGAAATCGTGTTGGGGCTGATGCGCCGCCCGCGATCAACGATCGCGCGCATCCGCGCCACCAGCCGCGGTCGCGCTTCGATCCAGAGGCCGAGGGTTTTGGGCAGGGTCGCGCATAATTCGTCGACGCGGGGATGAAAGTACTCGGTCGTCGTCACAATGACGTCGTCGCTGGCGCCGACCTCGCGACGCACGCGCGCCTGTCGCGAGGCGCGAAGTTTCAGATCGGCGACGCGCGGCAGATCATCATAGGCCATCGCGCCGGCGAGATATTTGGCGGCGGCGATCGTGAAGGCGAAACCGTGCTGCGCGCCGCCCGCCGCGTGGTCGGCCTCGGCGAACGCGGAAAGGCGGTCGAGGTACTCGCCCCCATAGGCGACGTCGAGGTAATCCACCAACTTACGGGCCCCGGTTGCGATCATCGATTGCGCTTCGGCCGGGAATTGGCCAATCCGCGCGCCGAGGCGATCAAGCCAGGCATTTCCCGTCGCGGCCGGCCATTCGACAAACCGTTTCTCCGGATAGCGCGGCGCCGGCTCGACCGGTTTCGTCCTGGCCTGCTCGAAGGCGGCCGCAAAGGCGCGTAAGCTGGGCTCGCCGCCGGTCCCGCTGGCCCGGATCGTCGCCTCGAACGCTTCGCGCGAAAACGGCAACACGTCCGCCGCCGCCAACGCGCCCAGCATCGTCGCCGAGATGACGCTGCCCTGCGATTTCGCCATCCGCTCCATGTCGAAGGCGATAACGCGCCGCGCCGCAAAATTCGTCGCCGCCACAACAATGTCGGGGTCGCCGATCCCGTCGCCGGGCGCCTGTTTCTCAACAATGGCGGGCGAGCGATGGGTCGAGGCGATGAGGGTCGTCCGGTCGGGCGTCACAAGGCCGCGCAGCACCGAGCGCCCGGCCTCCATCAGTTCGGCGGCCATCACGCAATCGACGTCGCCGGGCGTCGGCATCAGCGCCAACACCGGTTGCGCGTCGCCCCGCGGCGGCGCCGTTTCGATATAGTAGATCGTTGCGCCCGTGCGCTGCGCGACGCCGGGGACGGAGGTCGATTGCGCCGCCCAGCCCTCCCGCTCCGCCAGTAAGACGATCCAGTCGGCGAGGACGCCACCGCCCTGTCCTCCCATCGCCAGAACGGCGATCGAGATGCGACCCGTGTCGCTCACGCCTGCGTTCCCGCCAGCCGAACGCGATGGCGCGTCCGGCGCGCCTCAAGCCAATCAATCACGGCGCCGCGCAATCGATACAGCCAGGAATCGAAAGCCGTCGGGTTGTGAATGGTCTGCGCGCGATAGAACGAGGGGCACAGCGCCGCCGCCTCCGCGACCTCGCCGCAATTTCCACAGCCGACGCAACTTTCGTCGATCGCGGCGATCGGATCGTCCCTCAGCGGATCGTCGGTATGCTGGACCGACAGCGACGGGCAGCCGGACAAGCGTATGCAGGCGTGATCGCCGGTGCAAATGTCGGGATCGATCCCGAACTTCTCCTTGACGACGCGCTCGCCCGCCTCAATCGCCTTGGCGTTGGCCGGCCTGACCCTTCGTTGTTTGTTGAGCATACATTCGGAAGAGGCGACGATGATCTTTGGACCCTCGGCCTTCGTGGTCAGCGCTTCGCGCAGCAGCGCTCGCATCCCCGCGACATCATAGGTGCGGTCGATCTGGCGAACCCATCGCGCGCCGACGCCCCGCACCGCCTCGACAATGCTGTTGTTGGTCTTGCGGCGCGAATTGAACGCGCGGGAGGAAGGAATGTCCTGGCCGCCCGTCGCCGCCGAATAATAGTTGTCGACGATCAGCGTCACGCCGTCGTGTTTGTTGAATACCGCATTGCCGATCGAAGAGGCCAGACCATTGTGCCAGAAACCGCCATCGCCGAGGATCGAGATTGAGCGTTTGCTCGCCGGCACGTTGAAGGCGGAGGCCGAGGCCGGCCCCAGGCCGTAGCCCATCGTGGTCGCGCCGATGTTGAAAGGCGGCAGGATGGAAAACAGATGGCAACCAATATCGGCGGAAACGTGATGGATGCCGAGTTCGGCTTCGACCAGCTTCATGGCGGCGAAGATCGGCCGCTCCGGGCAACCGATGCAAAAGCCTGGAGGACGCCCCGGCACGACCTCTGCGAGCGCCTTGACGCGTGGGTCGGAAAGAACCGGCGCAGGGTCGGGCGGCGGCGGCCCATTGCCGAGCAGACCGCGCGCGTAGAGCGACAAAAATTTCTGCACGCCCTTGATCATGACGGAGCTGGTGTATTCGCCGCCCATCGGCAACACGTCTTTGCCGGAAATCCGGGTGGCGATATCGCGCCGGCGCAGGATCGCGTTGAGATCGCGCTCGATATAGTCGGGCGCGCCTTCCTCGACGATCAGCACCGCCTTCTTGCCGCGGCAGAACGCGATGAGTTCATCCTCGATCAGCGGATAAGCGACATTGAGCACATAGAGGGGAACCCGCGTCGCGCCATAGGCGTCCGCCAGGCCCAGATATTCGAGCGCGCGCAAGGTCGTGTTGTAGAGGCCGCCGAGGGTTATGACGCCGACTTCGCCTTCGCCAGGCCCCATGAACTCGTTCAACATGCGCGACTTCACGAATTCGATCGCGGCCGGCATGCGCCTTTCGATCTTCTCCTTCTCGTGCAGGAACGAGGCCGGCGGCAACACAATGCGACTTACGTCGCGCACCGGGTTTTCCAGCGCCTCGCGCAAGGTGAACTCGGGCTTTCGATTGTCCTTACAGACAAATTGACCGTGCACATGACAGGTGCGAATGCGCACTTCGAGCATGACGGGGGTATTCGAGGCCTCGGACAGTTCGAACCCTTGCTCGACCATGCGAACCAGCGTCGGAAGGTTCGGACGCGGGTCGAGCAGCCAGATCTGCGATTTCAGAGCGTAGGCATGGCTGCGCTCCTGCATGATCGAGGAGCCTTCGCCATAGTCCTCGCCGATGATGATCATGGCGCCGCCCGTGACGCCGCCCGAGGCGAGGTTGGAGAGCGCGTCGGCGGCGACATTGGTGCCGGCCGTCGATTTCCAGGTCACGGCGCCGCGCAGCGGATACAGGACGGAGGCGGAAAGCGTGGCGGCCGCGGTCGCTTCCGACGCCGAAGTCTCGAAATGCACGCCGAGTTCGCCCAGCACGTCTTTCGCGTCGGCGAGCACGTCCATCAGATGGGAGATCGGCGAACCCTGATAGCCCGCGACATAGGCGACGCCGGATTGCAGCAGCGCCTTCGTAATCGCCAGAATGCCCTCGCCGCGAAACACTTCGCCGGCGCCGAGCTTGAGATCCTCCACTTCGCGCGCGAACGACCGTTCCGCCATTCCTGCCTCCGTTGTTCGGCGCTTCGTCTTAAAACTTGCAAAAGCATATTTTTGAAGGCCGGGCTCTGTCAATCTCGGATCGTGTTTGCCCGCAACATTGAAAGGGCGAGATGGCGACGGCGACGCTTCGCCTGCTTGACACTTGAACCAAAGTCACGGTTATATATGAATGTGCATGTAATTGGCGTCGCGCTTGAGGCGAGGTAAGCTCGCAAAACGATTGCCGCTGGCCGGCGCGCTGATTTGGGCTAAGAAGAACTGGGATAAAGAGGGGAGGTCTTCATGGTCGGACTGAATAGGCGCGAAGCGCTTGCGCTCGGCAGCGCAGGGTTTCTGAACGGTCTGATGTTCGGGGGAGGGGCATTGGCGCAGTCCTCGGACAAACTGACGATCGCCTTTAATGTCAATTTGCCGGCCTTCGACCCGACCGTCGGCCCGTCCTCCGTCAATCCGACCATTCAGGCGATCTATCGCTCGATCTTCGATCAATACATCGGACAGGACGTCGATCTGTCGCTGGCGCCTGGGCTGCTGACGAAATGGGGTTGGAACGACGACAAGACAAAAGTCTGGATGGACGTGCGCGAAGGCGTTGTCTGGCACGACGGCTCGGCCTTCACGCCGGAAGACGTGGTGTGGTCAATCGAGCGCGCTGGCGATCCGAAGGGCGGCAATCCCGTCGCCTTCGTCTGGGCGTCGCTCGTCAACTTCAAGGTCGAGGGCCATCGCATCACGGCCGACGCCAAGAATTTCGACCCGACCATTTTCAAATGGATGTCGTTCCTGACCGGCTACGTGCTGCCGAAGGCCTATTACACGAAGGTCGGCGCGGATGGGTTTGAAAAGAAGCCCGTCGGCACAGGCCCGTATATGGTCGATGAATATCAGGGCAACGCTTTCCTGCGACTGAAGCGCAACGACAAATATTGGGGCCCGAAGCCGGCGTTCGAAACCGTGATCTTCAAGTTCGTGCCCGATTCGACAAGCCGCGTTGCGGAAATCGAAAGCGGATCGTCCGACGTGACGCTTGAGATTCCCTATGAGGAATACGACCGGCTCAGGGAGAAGCCGGGCCTTAGCGGCGTCTGCAAGCCCGTCACCGACATCGGCATGATCTTCATCACCAATGTCGAGAAAGAAATGCTCGACCCGAATGTTCGCCTCGCCGCGATTCACGCCATCGACAAGAACCTGATCGCCAAGAAGCTGCTGCGCGGCTACGCGACGCCGATCGATACGCTCGAAGCGCCGGGCTACGAAGCCTACGACGCTTCAATCAAGACGCCCTATGATCCCGAATTGGCCAGGAAACTGCTCGCCGCCAGCGGCTACTCGACCGAAAAGCCGGTCACGTTCAAGATCCAAACCACGCGCGGCTTCAAGCCAAAGGATTACGAGACCATTCAGGCGATCGTTGGCATGTGGCGCAAGGTCGGCATCAACGCCGACATCGAAGTTTACGAAGTCGCCAAGCACTACGAATTGCGCGCTGGCCACCAGCTCGCGCCGATGGCGTTCTACAACTGGGGCAATGCGATCGGCGATCCCACGACCTCGACGGGCTTCGCCATGTTCTCGCCTTCTCCGCACTCGGCCTGGAAGGCGAAAGATCTCGACGGCATGATTGGGCCGCTCTGGGGCGAGAAGGACGAGGCTAAACGCAACGACGGTTGGAAGGCGGTCGACAAATATATCGCGGAAAAGGGCTATGTCATCCCGCTGCTGCAATACTCGCAACCGATCGTGTTCAAGTCGTCATTGAAAGTGACGCCCAACGGCACAGGCGCGCTGCAACCGACGCTCGTCGCCAAAGCCTGATTTTTAAGCAGGGGAGCGGCCGGGCGCTCCCCTCAAATCGAGGCCGGCGCTTCATGATTTCCGGTATCCTGCGTCGGCTCGGAATGGCGGCGATCACCTTGGCCGGCGTCGCGTTCACGATATTCGTCCTGCTGCGTGTCGTGCCCGGCGACCCGATCGCGATGATGATTTCTCCCGGCGCCTCCAAGGCCGATATTGCGGCCCTGCGCGCGCATTACGGCCTCGACGGCGGCATTGTACAGCAACTCGGAGTCTGGGCGCGCGATCTGCTGCACGGCGATTTCGGCGTCTCGATCTCGCTCCACCGCAGCGTGTTTGAACTGCTGGAAGAACGGTTGCCCGCGACTCTTGAACTCGCCGGGGCGGCGCTGTCGGTCGCAATCCTGCTCGGCGGCGCCGTCGCGATCGCCGCAATTCTGGTGAGCGACTATGGCGTCGCTCCGCTCGTGGATACGATCAACGGGCTGTTTCTTGCGGTGCCGGATTTTATCTGGGCGCTCATACTGGTGCTGGTGTTCGGAGTCCTGGCGCCGGTGCTGCCGCTTTCCGGACGAATCGATCCGAGCGTTGATACGCCATTTGTAACGCGGTTCTATCTGTTGGAGAGCCTGCTGACCCTGCGGGTTGCAACTTTTTGGGATGTCAGCAAACATATGGTCATGCCGACGCTGGCGCTTGCGCTTCCGCTGGCTGCGGTCATAACGCGCGTTCTCAAGGACTCTTTGCGCGAAGCCATGGTTCAGGACTACGTGCTGCTGGCACGGTTGAAGGGCAAGTCGAAGCTGCGGCTCGTAATGCAGGAGGCTTTGCGTAACGCCATCGGTCCCACATTGGCGCTGACCGGCGTTCAGTTCACCTTCCTTATCGGCGGCTCCGTCATCGTCGAGCGCATTTTCAGCTATCCCGGCATCGGCAATATGGCGATCGACGCCGTCATCAACCGCGACCTGCCATTGATCCAGGGTTTGACGCTCATGTTCGGGGCGCTGTTCATCCTCGTCAATATGGCGGTCGATCTGCTCGCCGTCGCCGCCAATCCCCGGCTTCGCCATGGTTGACGACACTATGGCGCGCGCGACAGGCGAGGGCGCGCCCTTCAGACGGTGGGAATGGATCGGCGCCTGCCTTAGGGATCGCAAAGTGACGATCGGCGGCGGCTTCATCCTCTTTCTCTGCGTGCTGGCGGTCGCCGCGCCCTGGTTGGCGCCGCACGATCCGCTCGAACAGGACATCATCCTCGGCGCTGCGCCACCGGCCGGATTTGCGGGCGCGGAGGTCGGACACTGGCTCGGCTCCGACGACCTCGGACGCGACATCCTGTCGCGCCTCATCTATGGCTCGCGGGTCGCGCTCACCGTCGCCTTCGTCGCCTCGACGCTGGCCGCCGCTATCGGTTCGGCGCTGGGCCTGGCCGCGGGTTGGCGGCGCGGCTGGCTCGACGCGGCGATCTCGCGCCTGGTGGAGATCTGGATGGCTTTCCCGCCGGTGCTGCTGTCCATTTTGCTGGTCGCGGTCGTAGGGTCTGGCCTGGGCTCGGTGATCGCCGCCATCGTCGTGATTGATTGGACGCGTTTCTGCCGTGTTGTGCGCGCCGAAACCATGGCGCAGGCGAGCGCAGACTATGTGACGGCGGCGCGCGCTGTCGGTTTTTCGCCGGGGCGTATCCTGATGCGCGAAATTTTCCCCAATGTGCTGCCTGTGCTGATCGCCTTGATCAGCCTGGAAATGGGCATCGCCGTCATAGTCGAAGCGATCCTTTCCTTTGTCGGCCTGTCGGTCTCCTCGGATACGCCGACCTGGGGCGGCATGATCGCGCAAGGTCGGCAATTGCTGCATGTGGGATGGTGGATTCTGGTCGCGCCGCTGAGCCTGCTATTCCTCACCGTTCTCGCCTTCAATCTGCTCGGCGAAGGTCTTCGTCGCGCGCTCGATCCGGTGATGCGAAGATGAGCGGGCCTATCCTCGCCATCAACAATCTGACGGCCGTCTCGGACCGCGACGGGACGCCCATCCTGCGACAGGTTTCGTTGACCGTGAAGCGTGGCGAGACGCGCGGTCTGGTGGGCGAAAGCGGCGCCGGCAAGTCGATGATCGGCAAGGCCGTTCTGGGTATTCTGCCGCGCGCCGTGCGCGTGACTTCGGGCGAAATCCTGTTCGAGGGCCGCGACCTCCTCACCATGCCGAAGGTCGAGCTGCGTCGCCTCATCGGCGAGCGCATCGCCCTCATCCCGCAGGATCCGATGACGGCGCTCAATCCAGGGCGGCGCATCGAGGCGCAACTGACCGACGGCCTGCGGCTCACGGGCGGCGTTTCGGCAAGCGCGGCGCGAACGAAGGCGGTGCAATTGCTCGAAGAGGTGCACATCAGTGAGCCGGAGCGCGTGCTGCGCGCCTATCCGCACGAGTTGTCGGGCGGAATGCGACAGCGCGTGCTGATCGCCGCCGCTTTCGCGCTCGATCCCACGCTCATCGTCGCCGACGAACCAACGACCGCGCTCGACGTCACGGTGCAGAAACAGATATTGCGCCTGCTTCGCAATATGCAGGCCGCATATGGCGCCGCGGTGATCTTCGTGACCCACGACTTCGGCGTCGTCGCCCAGGTCTGCGACAGCGTCACCTTACTGTTCGACGGCAAGGTATTGGAGGACGGCGCCGTCGCTGAAATATTGGAAGCGCCCAAACACGAATATTCCCGGGCGCTGCTTGAGGCCTGCCCGCGCAACGACCGGCCCGAGCTAGGCCTGCGGCCCATTCCCGCCGAGCTGATCGCGCGCCTGCGCCGCGAAGCCGCCGCGCCATGACAGACGATCTTCTCGTCGCCGAAGATTTGGCAGTCGTGTTCGGCGCGCGACGCGGCTGGTTTGGACGCGACAATGAGGGCGTGCAGGCCTTGCGCGGGGTGTCGGTGCGTGTCGGCCGCGGCGAGACGGTCGGTATCGTGGGAGAAAGCGGATCGGGCAAGACCACGTTGGGCCGCGCGCTTCTTCGCCTTGCCGACGTCGCCTCGGGCCGCATCGTGTTCGACGGTCGCGACATAACGCGGCTGAACGAGAAGGACATGCGTTCGCTGCGCCGCCGCATGCAACTGATCTTTCAGGATCCCATGGCGTCGCTCAATCCGCGCCACACCATTCGTCGCATCGTCACCGAACCGCTGTTGTTTCATCGCGTCGCGAGCAATCATGCCGATGCCGAGCGGCGCGCGTGCGAGATTTTCGATCGATTCAGCTTGCCGATCGCCTGTCTCGCGCGCTTCCCGCACGAATTGTCGGGCGGGCAACGGCAACGTGTTGGCATTGCGCGGGTCGCGTTACTGACGCCGGAGTTCGTCCTCGCTGACGAAATTGTCTCTGGACTCGACGTTTCCACGCAGGCTCTGGCGCTCAATCTGCTCAAAGATCTGTCGCGGGATCTCGGGCTGTCCATGGCCTTCATCAGCCACGACCTGTCCGTTGTCCGAGCTTTGTGCGATCGGGTTTATGTCATGCGTCACGGCGTCGTGGTCGAGGAGGGTCGCTGCGATGCTGTTTTTGAAGCGCCTCAACACGCTTATACGCGCGCGTTGTTGGACGCCATTCCACAGCCGCGCATCGATCCCGGTTGGTTGCAGAGAGTTGCGACTGCGGATTAGGGAGGCGACATTGTTTCGGAGTCTGTGAGGCGCCGGCTGTCGGCGCTCAGCATGACCCGTTCGCCACGCAGTGCCCACCCGCCGATGGAAAGCCGCCAAACCGTCTCTTGAAGCGAAGAAAGTTTGAACCTAAACGTTCCCAATTCGAGGGGCGCCGCGACGCGGGCGCCCTTCGCGGATCAAGAATGTGCAATAAGGTCTGGGACTTTGGTGGAATACGCCACCCAATTCGGTAGGGGGAAATATGAACGACACCGCCATTCTCAGCGCCTTCGCCGCCGCCGTCCAATCCGGCGGCTTGCGCGTCGTCGATCTGACGCAGACGCTCGACGCCGAGTTTCCCACCATTCAGTTGCCGCCGCAATTCGGCCCTTCGGCCCCGTTCCGGATGGAGACCATCAGCCGCTATGATGAGAAGGGCCCGGCGTGGTACTGGAACAACATCTCAATGGGCGAGCACACAGGGACCCACTTCGACGCGCCGGTGCATTGGGTCACCGGTCGTGATCTGCCCAACAACACCGTCGATACGATCGAACCCAAACATTTCCTCGCGCCGGCCGCAGTTATCGACTGTTCGACAGCCTCAGCCGCCAATTCCGATTTCCTACTGGAGCCGGAGCACATCAAGGCGTTTGAGGATAAGCATGGCCGTATAGCCGCCGGAAGTTGGCTGTTGATGCGCACCGACTGGTCGAAGCGCCGAGGCGCCGACTATTCCAACTTGCGCGCCGACGGCGCTCATACCCCGGGTCCCTCGACGGCGGCCGTCAAATTCATGATTGAAGAGCGGGACGTTATCGGCTTTGGCGTCGAACCGATTGGCACGGACGCAGGTCAGGCGCACGCCTTTACGCCGATGTATCCCGCTCACACGCTTCTGCACGGCGCCGGCCGCTATGGTTTGCAGTGTCTCTGCAATCTCGACCGACTGCCGCCGGCCGGAGCGCTCATCATCGCCGCGCCGTTGAAAATCGGCGGCGGGTCCGGCAGCCCGTTGCGCGTCCTGGCGGTCTGCCCGGCTTAACTGCAAGGCTCCGGTTGGACGGAGGAAAATGCGCGGCCGAGTTGAAGCGCGCCGCCCTGGTCGTATCAAACTACGCGGCGCATTTGTCTGCACTTGTCAGCGCGCCGCCGCGATTAAGAGGAAACCGTCATGAGGCTGCGCTCCCTGCTTTTCGTCCCCGGCGATTCCGAGCGCAAATTCGCCAGGGCCAAAACCTGCGGAGCCGATGCGCTCATTCTCGACCTCGAAGATTCCGTCGTGCCGGCGCAAAAGGCGCGAGCGCGCGATCAGGTCGCCGCCTGGCTCGACGACCCGGCGCCCCGGGGTTGGTCACTTATTGTGCGCGTCAACGCGATCGACACCGGCCTGACGCTCGACGACCTCGCCGCAGTGGTGAAGCCGGGGCTCGACGCGATTCTGATTCCCAAGGCGAATGGCGGCGAAGACGTCGCGCGCTTCGGCTATTATCTCGATGCGTTTGAAACAAAGATCGGTATGCCGCTTGGCTCGATCAAACTCGCGGTGGTCGCGACCGAGACTCCCAGGGCGATGTTCGGGCTCGCCAGTTATGCGCCCGCGCACCCGCGTCTCGTCGCGCTGACCTGGGGCGGTGAGGATCTCGCCGCTGCCCTCGGGGCGACCGACAATCGAGAAGCCGACGGCGGCTGGACTGAGCCTTACCGGGCCGCGCGCGTGCAATGTCTGTTCGCCGCGGCCGCCGCCGAGGTCACGCCCGTCGAGACGATTCAGGTAGATTTCCGCGACCTTGTGGGTCTGGAGCGCGACTGCCGTCGCTCGCGCCGCGACGGCTTTCTCGGGCGGATGGCGATTCATCCCGATCAGATCGCAACAATCAACCGATGCTACACCCCCTCGGAGATCGAAATCGACCATGCGCGCAGGATTGTCGCGGCCTTCGACGCCGACCCCGGAGCCGGCGCGCTCGGCATCGACGGCAAGATGGTCGACATTCCGCATTTGAAGGCCGCGCGTAAGGTGCTTGCCTCGATCTGACTCCGCGCGATCGGCTTCTGGGCCAAACCCGTCATCATGGATGAACCGACGCGCGGCATCGACGTCGAGGCGAGTTCGAAGCATTCGCAGACCTATCGCTTTGTCCGCTCGGATTCCAGAAGCGGAACGAGAACGCGGTAAGCCGCCTCGATGTCGTTGCGCACCGCGAGACTGACCGCCACTTCGTCTCGCGCGCGGATCGCCGACAACATGATTTCATGCTGCTCGTTGGCTTTGAAGTAGTTTCCCGACGCATGCAGGAGATGGAAATAGGGGCTGATCTGCAACCACAACGTTTCAACGATGGCGATCAGCGCGTCGGAACGCGCGGCCAGGTAGGTCTTGAAGTGAAAGGCGCGGTTGCATCGCAGATATTGGGCGCGGCCCAGACGGCGGCGAGCGATTCGACTTCGAGACGTACGCGCCGCAGAACCGAAAGCCGCTCGCTGGTCAGTCGGGGAATGCCGATCGAACGGCTCGAGATGACGGTCAGTACGCGCGCAGCCGTCAGCCGCTGCAACGTCCCCCTCACGGGCATCGCGCTGACGCAGAACGCATCGGACAGCGCCTGGATGGTTATGAGTTGGCCGGGCGCGATCTCGCTATTGAGAATGAGCTCGCGGAGCTGCCGGTAAACGTGATCCTGCAGGGTGTTTCGCGGCGCGCGCACGACAGAAAGCATTCGCTTTTGCTGGGTCTCCAGCAATGGGTTCAATGCGTCTTCTCCTGCTCGCCCTTTGGCGCTCCGCTCCTACGACGTCCACAGCTGAACGCGTCCCCTGCACAATCTAGGATTATTGATCTATGATCACAAACGAAGTCGAGAGCGACGGCGGATAACGCCGCGATTGCGAGACCTTCGCACGCGAAAGGCGGGCTTGAAGGGAGGAAGCAGATAAACAACAAGCGCAAACTACGTGCAAAATGGACCTGCGCGCCCGGCTTGGCCCCCAGCGTCGGTTTTGCGGCCAACGCCGAAGCCGCCGACAAGAAGCTGAAGAGATTTAGGGCGACCGTCTTTCGGAAGAAGCGATCTTGCGCGCCGCGCTCGGCGAACAGGCAGATGGCAGGGCGGCATGACGATGCTGAGCGCCGCCGAAACCAAGTTGGCGCCGCCGCCGGCTTCGGCGATGCGGCTAAGACGCCTCGGCCGAGAGCGCGGCCTCGTCATCGCTGTCGCCGTCGTCCTGGTTCTACAGGCGATTGTCGCCAGCATCGGCTCGGTGCGCCTCTCTTACTATGACCTCTCGCAGATGTCGGCGAGCGGCGCGACTTTGGCGCTGGCCGCGATCGGACAGACCATTGTGGTGCTCTCGGGCGGCTTCGATCTGTCAGCGGGCGCCGTGATCTCGCTGGTCAATGTCGTCCTGGCGACCTGGTTGCAGTGGCAATTATGCACTTCACTTAGCCAAGTCCACGGCGTAGGTTAGCGTCATTGGAGCAAAGCCAATGACCAGCCTTTCCGAACCCCGCTTTCACGACGAAGACGCCGCCAGCGAACATATCGAAGCCTCGCGTTGGGCCGATGGCGTTACCTGCCCGCATTGCGGCTCCGCGAACGTGCATCGGATGGCTGGCAAAACCCAAGCCGGTTATTTCCTCTGCAACGATTGCCGCGACAAATTCACTTGCCGCACCGGCACAGTGATGGAGCGCTCGCACATTCCGCTACACAAATGGCTGCTCGCGATCCACCTGCTCGCCACGTCCAAGAAGGGCATGAGCGCGCATCAACTAATGCGCAACCTCGAAATCGGCTCCTATCGAACCGCGTGGTTCATGGCGCATCCCATCCGAGAGGCCATGGGCGACGATAGCCATACCGAAACAGGCGGGCTAGGCGGCGCAAACAAGGTGGTCGAAGCCGACGAAACCTACGTCGGCGGCAAAGCTAAGAACCGCGCGTTTCGCGAGCCCGCGCCGAAGAAAGCTGTTGTCTCTTTGGTCGAGCGCGGCGGGCGCGTTTATTCTCGCCACGTCGCCAAGGTCACCGCCAAGACTGTTCGCGAGATCATAGTGACCAACGTCAACCGTGCTAGTCGTTCGCGTCCTTGAAACTTAGGAGCATCTCTGAATCTGTGTGACTGCGCCGCTGGGGCGAGGACGGAGATGATTCGTGGCAGGGACGGGCGCGGGGGTCAAGAAGTACGTGGTGAAATTGAGTACGGAGGAGCGC
>JANLPL010000197.1:0-5425 GCA_031367195.1 Bradyrhizobium sp. | reverse complement strand
GGCGCTTCGCCCTTCTTCAAAACGGTAAGCCAATAGCGGCGTTCAGTGCTCGTCGCCGGGACGCTTCAGGCAATAGCCAAGGAAGCGTTTGCTATCGATCGGGTCGTAGCCGAGCCGGTGCTTGAGCTTCTTACGCAGCTTGCTGATGTGGCTTTCGACCACGTTCTCATCGACGTCCTCGTCGAAGATGCCATAGACCGCGTTGAAGATCTGCGTCTTCGACAACCGCCGGCCGCGGTTACGCATGAGGCATTCCAGGATACGGCGCTCGCGGCGCGGCAGCGGCATCGCTTCGCCGCGCACTTCCACTTCGCGGCCGTCAAAATAGACAGTGAGGTCGCCAATCGAGATGTCGCGGCTCTCGGCCATATTGCGGCGCGCGATGGCGCCGACGCGGGCGAGGATTTCGCGCACATGCACGGGCTTGCGCACCACGTCATCGACGCCGGCGGCGAACAAGCCGAGCGTGTCGTCGAGCGAGGGGCGCTCGCGCAGGCACAGCACCGGCGCCTTGGAGCGTTCGCGGATCAGCTTGGGAAAGTGGTCGCGGCCCTGACAATCGCCGATCAGAAACGCCTCGACCGCTTCGACATCGCCGTCGCTGGCCTTTTGCAGCCACTCGCCGAATTCGATCGGGTCGATGCCGGTGGTGGAGACGCCCTCGCGGTCGAAGCTCGAAGCGTATCCACCCGTCACGATATGTCTGTCATCCACAATTATGTACATCTCATCCCCGCTTTATTGTTCTCGCCTCGACATGGCTCGGTTCGCGCAGGCGTGGGGCGCCACGCCGGATTTGCGCGTCCCCGCACGGGCGGAGGCCTGCGCGGGGGCTTGGTTGCAACCGCCGCCGGTTTTGGCGGCCACGAGTACAATCCCAGGTTGCTGAAATGGGTGTAAGCCCGCGATGGTTAACAAAACCATAAACAAGGAAAATGAGGACATAAGAAAAGCACATGACTTGGGTAAGGTGAGCCTTCGGCGTTAACGTCGCGTCAACCTTATTCGCCGCTTAACTCGGGGGGCGCAGCGCTGGGAAAGCGGGGCGGCGGCGAGCCTCAGTTTCGGCCGAATTGAGGGGCATCGCACGCCCGCCGTCCACATTCCCGCCGTCCGCTCCGAGCTTCACGAGGCCCCTTACGCCCATGCCCGACGCCGCTCCCGACACGACGTTGCTCCAGATGTTTTGGACGGCGCATATCGTCGTCAAAATCGTGATGCTGGGGCTGCTCGGCTCCTCGTTCTGGAGCTGGGTCATCATTGTCGACAAAACGCTGCTGTTCCGCCGTTCGCGGGGCGAAATGGACAATTTCGAGCAGACCTTCTGGTCTGGCCAGAGCCTGGAGGAGCTTTACGCCTCGCTGTTGCAGAAACCGGTAAGCGGCGCGGCGGCGCTGTTCGTGGCGGCGATGCGCGAGTGGAAACGTTCGTTCCAGAATGCCCAAAGCTCGTTTCGCGGCTTGCACGCCCGCATCGACAAGGTGCTCGACGTCACCATCGCGCGCGAGGTCGAGCGGCTGGAATCGAACCTGCTGTTTCTGGCCACCGTCGCCTCGGCCGGCCCGTTCGTCGGCCTGTTCGGCACGGTCTGGGGCATCATGACCTCGTTCCGCTCGATCGCGGCCTCGAAGAACACTTCGCTCGCGGTCGTCGCGCCTGGAATCGCCGAGGCGCTGCTGGCGACCGCTATCGGCTTGTTCGCGGCTATCCCCGCGCTGATCGCCTACAATAAGCTGCAAGGCGACGTGGCGCGCGCGCAGGCGCGGCTGGAGAGCTTCGCCGACGAATTCTCCTCCATCCTGTCGCGGCAGATCGACCAGCACCTGCCCGGCGAACGGGCGGCCTAACCCATGGGCGCGTCGGTCGGCGGCGGGCGGAAAAGCGGGCGGGGCCGTCGCGGCGTGCCGCGCTACGGCGCGATGGCCGACATCAACATGACGCCGTTCATCGACGTGATGCTGGTGCTGCTGATCATCTTCATGGTCGCCGCGCCCTTGCTGACCAGCGGCGTGACCGTTGATCTGCCGAAGGCGGCGGCCGGCTCGCTGAACGTCGAGCAGAAGCCGGTCGCGCTCGCCATCGACGACAAGGGCCAGGTGTTCGTGATGGACCAGCCGGTCGCCGACGCAGAGGTGCTCGAACGGCTGAAATCGCTCGCCAAGGACGGGCCGGACACGCGCGTTTATTTGCGCGCCTCCAAGACAGTGCCCTACGGACGGGTGGCCGAGATCATGGCCGTGATCACGACGGCGGGATACAAGAAGGTCGCGCTCGTCACCGAGCCCCCGGCGAAGTGACCGCGGGGCCGTGAGCGTGGGCGAGGACTCGCAAAGGACGGGACTGGTCGTCTCCGGCGCGATGCATCTCACCCTGCTCGCCGCGCTCGTGTTCGGTTTCGCGCGCGCGCCGCGCTTCGACGACGCGCCCGAATCGATTCCGGTCGAGACCATCACCACGACGCAGCTCAACGAAATCATGGAGGGCGAGAAGACCGCCAAGCCGGCCCCGACGCCGCCAAAACCCGCGCCGGAGAAGGCTTCGCCCCCGCCGCCGCTTCCGCCTCTCCCGGAGCCGCCGCCGTCGCCGCGCCCCGAGCCGCCCAAGCCGGAGCCGCCCAAGCCGGAGCCGCCCAAGCCGGAGCCGCCGCCGCCGCCGCCCGAGCCGCCTCGGCGCCCGGAGCCGCCCAAGCCCGAGCCGCCCAAGCCCGAGTCGCCCAAGCCCGAACCGCCAAAGCCAGTCGCCGAGGACGCGCCGAGCCCGCCGACGCGACCGCGTCCGGCAAAACCCGAGGAGACCCCGCATCCGCCGGAGCGCCCGCGCGTGGCCAAACCGGAGGTCAAGCCGCCGGAGAAGTTCAAACCGGACGAGATCGCCAAAGCCCTGACCAAGGACAAGCCGGACGAAAAGCCGCGCCCGAACCCGCCCGCCTACGACCCCTCGGCGATCTCCAAGCTGATCGGCCAGACCAAAACGGCCGAAGCCGCGCCCAATGCGGCGCCGGCGCAGGGGCTGCAAAACCATCATGCGCCGCGCATGGCGGTGAGCCTGGAGAACGCGCTGAACGAATGGTTTAGAGATTCTTATAAGAATTGTTGGAACCTGCCCCCCTCTAACCCGGCGGGCGAGAACTACGTGTTCGACGTGCGTGTGACGTTCAATCCGGACGGATCGCTGGCGGGGCGTCCGGTCATGCTCAACCCGCCGCACGATCCCGAATGGCGCGCGCACGCCGACAGCGTGATGCGCGCGGTGGCGCGATGCAACCCGCTGCGCATCCCGCCGCAATATACGCCCTACTTCGACCAATGGCGGTCGAAGGTCGTTCATTTCGATCCTTCGAGTGGGCAAGGCTAATGGCGAAATCTGCGAAATCCAGCAAACCCGCGCGCGCCCCGGCAGGGCCGGGAATGGCGTTGAAAACCGTGGCGGTGCGGGTCGGCGCGGCCGTCGCGCTGATCGGCGTGGCCGCGGGCGCGTTCATGCTGCACGAGCGCCGCGCGGAAGCGCCGCCGCCGCAAGCGGCCGCCGTCGCGCCGAAAGCCACGCCTGCCGCGCCAAGCCAGGTCGCGACCACGGCGGCGGTGGAGGAGACGCCCGAACCGCCGCGCCGCGCCGCCGAGGCGTCAAAGCCGATGTCGGCCGCGCTGCGCGCAGCGTTCGACACGTGGCTGATGGGGACTTACGCCAAATGCTGGCGAGCCCCCAAAGCGGCGCCTGACGGCGATCCCTATTTCCCGAAGGTGCGGGTCGCCTTCAAGGAGGACGGCGAACTGGCGTCGCCGCCCAAACTGGTCAATCCGCCCTCGGACCCCGCGTGGAAGCCGCACGCCGAAGCCGCGCTGAAAGCGGTCAAAGGCTGCGATCCGCTCCATGTTCCCGACAAATACGCGGCCTATTACCCCGCCTGGAAGTCGAAGACGGTCTATTTCGATCCGATGCGGAACTAGGGGAAAAGCGCCTGATATGAGAAGCGTTCTTGTCAGCCTCACTCTGGGGCTTTGGGCTGCGATCGCGCCCGCTCTTGCGGCCAGCGATGTCTATGTTCGCGCCGGCGGCGAGTTCAAGCCGTTGACGATCGCCGTCACGCCGCTTGTCGGCGACAATGCCAAGGTCGGGGCGGTGATCGCCAACGATATGGCGCACTCGATCTTCCTCACCCCCATCAACCCCTCGACCTTTCCCGAAAAGCCCGCCGATCCCGACGCCGCGCCCAATCTCGACGCCTGGAAGACGATCAACGCGCAATTCGTGCTGACCGGGCGGGTCGACAATGCGGGGGGCAAACTGACGGCGCGGTTTCGGCTGTGGGACGTGGCCACCGGCGAGCAGGTCGCGGGCGAGCAATTCACCGCCGGGGCGGGCGGCGCGCGGCGGATCGGCCATCTCATCGCGGACAAGGTGTTTTCGCGCGTGACCGGCGAGAAGGGGTTCTTCGACAGCCGCGTCGTGTTCGTCGATGAGACCGGCCCCAAGACACGGCGGATCAAGCGCATCGCGCTGATGGACATGGACGGCGCCAACGTCAAATATCTCACCAGCGGCGAGAAGCTGGTGGTGACGCCGGCCTTTTCGCCCAGCGACCAGCAAGTCGCCTTCATGTCGTTCGGCGACGGCGACCCCAGCGTGACGCTGATGGATCTGGAGAGCGGCCAGAAACAGCCGCTCGGCGATTTCCACAACATGAGTTTTGCGCCGCGCTTCTCGCCGGACGGGCGCCATGTCGTGATGTCGCTGTCCGACGGCGCCAATGCGAGCCTGTACGAGTTGGACATCGGCTCGCAGCAGACGCGCCGCCTGACCGACGCCAGCGCGATCGACACCTCGCCGTCCTATTCGCCCGACGGCGGCAGACTCGTGTTCGAGAGCGATCGCGGCGGCAAACAGCAACTCTATGTGATGGCCGCGGGCGGGGGCGAGGCCAAGCGCATCTCGTTCGGCGAGGGCCGCTATTCGACGCCGGTCTGGTCGCCCAAGGGCGACCTGATCGCCTACACCCGGCAGAAGGGCGGCGAGTTCGGCATCGGCGTGATGAAGCCCGACGGTTCGGGCGAAAAGATCATCACCGAGGGCTTCCACAACGAAGGGCCAACGTTTTCGCCCAACGGCCTGTTCCTGATGTTCTTCCGCGATCCCGGCGGGGCGGGCGGCGCGCATATCTACATGGCCGACGTGTTCGGCCACGGCGAGTTCCAGACGCCGACGCCAGCCTACGCCAGCGACCCCTCGTGGGGGCCGCTGCTGAAGTGAGGGGGGCGGGCGCGGCGTCTTCGCCGCGCTCAGACCTTAGCGGTGGAGGACTTGGCCTTCGCGAGGGGAGCGGCGCCGGAGCCCGTCTCGTTGGTGAACGTCTTCTTTGTGCCGTCCATCAATGTGATCATCACGTTGACGTCCTCACTATACGTGTTCACCAGCGCGTCGAGACACG
>JANLPL010000156.1:0-4213 GCA_031367195.1 Bradyrhizobium sp. | reverse complement strand
CGAGCGACGCGCCCTGAAGTTGCGCCAATTCGAGCGAAGCACCCTGTACTAGCCCGTTTACGAGCGACGCGCCCTGAAGTTGGGCCGAATTGAGCGATGCGCCCTGAAGTTGCGCCCCGTCCAGCGAGACGTTGTCCAAATGAGCGCTTTCGAGATGCGCGAAATTGAAGTGCGCGTCGTCGAGCCTTGCGCCCGACATAGTCACGCCTTCCGCGTAGGCGTGATCGAACACGCAGCGACTGAAGTCCGCTCGCGTGAGATCGGCGGAGGACAAATCCGCCGCGAAAAAGTGGCGCGCCTGAGTGAAGCGCAGCGTGCGTTCGCCTTGCCACCGTTGCAAGCCCAGCGCTTTTCCGCGTTCCTCGCCGCGTTTGACCTTTTCCTCGTCAACCAAAGTTTCGTTCGCCAGCCGCAATGCGCCGACGATCACGCGGTTGGCTTGCGGCGTCGTTTTGAGGAAATTCAGGTGATCGAAATCGTAAGGCCACGACACCCGAGCCAGAAGCCATTCGCTAAAACTGGGCCAGCCGATCCGCTGCAACATCGAATCGCGAATCTGCGGTCCGCCGCCCTTCGCGCTTGTCGACCCCGCCTTCGCCTTGTAAAATTTCGGCGCCGGCAATGGCCAGACCATCGCCCGGTGAAACGCCTGCGCGGGCGGCAGGTCGTCCATCCACTCAGTTGGAAACGTCAGCGCCTGGGTCGACGCCCAAATCACCGCGACGCTGGCGAGCGCGTTGCGCGCGAACGACGCCCCTCTGCGCAGGCCGGGATATCGGGCTTTCGACCTCGTGCGCCGCTTGAGCACGCCCGGCCACAGCGACCACAGCATCGCCACATCGAACAGCACGGCGGCGCGATGGACCCAAGTCACCACCACGTCTTGATAGGGCAGGAATTTCAATTGCATCGTCGTCAGCACGAGCAGCGGCGCGGCGACCAGCGTCGCCCAGGCGACCAGGCCGAGCGCGCGGCGCAGGCCGCGTTCGCGGCTGTCGCGCGGGCCGGCGAGATATTGCACGATGATGTCGTTGGGCAGTTGCAGCCGCAGGTCGCGCTCGACCGCATCGGCCGACGCCTCTGGGGGGCGCGCGGCGGCCAGGACTTGGTTGAGCCGCGCCACCTTGTCGGCCAGCAGCCGCAACTGGATCAACAGATAGTAGTGGAACACCAGGAACAGCGCCGGCGCCAGCACGAAGAAGGTGACCAGCGGCAGTTCGACGTCGATCAGCGGCAGCTTGATCGGCGCTTCCAGGAACAATTGCCGATGCGTGATCGAGCCGGTGGCGATGGCGAGATAGGCCTGTAGCGAGACGAAGGTGACCCACAGGCCGCGCACGAACCCGCCGGCGTCGTCGACGGCATGGCGGATGGTTTCGAAATCCCCGGCCTTGGCCGTGAGCGCAGTCCAGCGATCGGCTTCGGCCGGCGGCGACGTGGGGGGAGGGGAGCGCAGCCCGGACCGGCGCGCCGCGAACCCCCTGCGCTTCCTCGAACGCCAAGCCACGCCGCCCCCCTGCCAAAGCGAGGTTAACCTGCGTGAACTTAATTTGGCAACGCAGCGGGCGGAAGTTTCTACTCCGCCGCCTTCTTCATTTCGGGATAGGTGCAATTCGCCTCCACCGCCGGACGGCGGAAGGGGACGACCTTGGGCGTCGCGAACGGCAGGTCGAGCGCCGTCCATACATCGACCAGCGCCTCGACCAGCTTGGCGACCTGGGCCTCGTCATGGCGTGGCGTCGGGGTGATCCGCAGGCGCTCGGTTCCTCGCGCCACAGTCGGGTAGTTGATCGGCTGGATGTAGATGGCGTGGCGCTCCAGCAGCAATTCGCTGGCGCGGCGGCATTTGGCGGCGTCGCACACCATCAGCGGCACGATATGCGAAGGGTTCTCCAGCACCGGCAGACCGGCGGCTTGCAGCGCGTGCTTGACCAGACGGGCGTTGAACTGATGACGTTCGCGCTCGACGTTCGAGGTCTTCAGGTGCCGCACGGCGACGGAAGCGCTGGCGGCGACGCTCGGCGGCAGGGTGGTGGTGAAAATGAATTGCGGGGCGTAGCTGCGAACGGCGTCGATCAGCGCGGCGCTGCCCGCGATATAGCCGCCCATCGAGCCGAAACCCTTGGCCAGCGTGCCCTCGATCACGTCGATCTCAGCCATCACGCCCTCGCGCTCGGCAAGGCCGCCGCCGCGCGGACCGTACATGCCGACGGCGTGCACCTCGTCGATATAGGTCATCGCGCCGTAGCGTTTGGCGAGCCGCACAATCTCGACCACGGGGGCGATGTCGCCGTCCATGGAATAGAGGCTCTCGAACAGGATCAGTTTCGCGCGGGCCGGGTCTTGTGAAGCCAGCAACTCCTCAAGATGGGCCGCGTCGTTGTGGCGGAACATCTGTTTTTCGCAACCCGAACGGCGCACGCCTTCGATCATCGAATTGTGGTTGAGCGCATCGGACAGGATCAGGCAGTCGGGCAGCAGCGAGGCGATGGTGGAGATGCCGGCGAGATTGGAGATCCAGCCGGAGGTGAACACGAGCGCGGCCGGTTTGCCGTGGAGGTCGGCCAGTTCGCGCTCCAGTTCGACGATGGGGTGATGCGTGCCGGAGATATTGCGGGTGCCGCCGGCGCCGGCGCCATGGGCCCTGGCGGCGCGCACGCTCGCCTCGATCACGGTCGCGTGGCCGCCCATGCCGAGATAATCGTTGGAGCACCAGACCGTGACTTCGTGCGGGGAGTCCTCCTCGCCGGCGGGGCGCCACAGCGCGAGCGGAAAGCGGGCGGCGTCGCGTTCGAGATTGGCGAAAATGCGATAGCGGTCTTCCCGCTTCAGATCGGCGATCGCCGCCTCGAACCGCGCATTATAGTCCATCTCAGCCTTCCCCAAGCCTTTGGCCTCGCGGCGCGCATTTCTCGCAAAAGCGCCTTATAATCTCAATGCGCGGTAATGCGCGAGTCCTTCCCCTGCGCGTAGCGGGCGAATTCTTTCTTTCGTTCCGCGCCGCCTTGATGGCGGCTTTTTCGCAGCGGGCGCTTGATCCCGCGCAAGCCGAGGGCGCATGAGGCGTTTATCCCCGCGCCGCGGGCGCGACGAATGGTCACAGCGACGCAACGGAGTCCGGACATGAGCAGATTGGCGGGCAAGGTCGCGATTGTCACGGGGGCTGCCAGCGGCATCGGCCGGGCGAGCGCTTTGGCATTCGCCAGGGAGGGCGCGAAACTGGTGCTGGTCGACCGCGAGGCGGTCGCGCTCGGCGCCGTGGCGGAGGAGGTCGCCGCCGCGGGCGCGACCGTGCTCGCCCATCCCGCCGATGTCGCGGTGGAGGCGGAGGTCGCCCGTTATGTCGAACTGGCGCTGGAGACGTTCGGCCGGCTCGACGCGGTTTACGCCAACGCCGGGATCAGCGGCGGGCTGACGCCGCTGCTGGAGCAAACCGTCGAACTTTGGGGGGAGGTGCTGCGGGTCAATCTGATCGGGCCTTTCCTCGCCATCAAATACGCGGCCCCTGTTATGATCAAGCGCGGCGGCGGCTCGATTGTCATGACGGCCTCGGTGGCGGGTCTTCGCGCCAGCGCGGGCGGTTCCCCGTATTCGGCCAGCAAGGCGGGCGTGATCAGCCTGGCCCAGACAGCGGCCAATGCGCTGTCGGGCACGGGCGTGCGGGTGAATGCGATTCTCCCCGGCCTGATCGAGACCGGCATGACCAAGCCGATGTTCGATCACGCCCGCGCCAAGGGGACGGCGGGCAAGATCGGCCAGCTCAATCCGCTGGGACGGGCGGGGCTGCCGGAGGAGATCGCGGCGATGGCGCTGTTTCTCGCCAGTGACGAATCGTCCTATGTCAACGGGCAGGCGTTCGCGGTCGATGGCGGTCTGTCGAGCACGCTGCCGTTCACGGTTGCATGGCGCTGACGGAAATGACGGACGCTTTCGATGTGGTGATCGCGGGCGGGGCGGCGATGGGGTCTTCGTTGGCCTATCATCTGGCCTGCGAACCGGGCTTGCGCGTGCTGGTGGTCGAGAAAGACCTGACCTACGCCCGCGCGGCGACCTCGCTTTCGCTCAGCGGCGTGCGCCAGCAGTTTTCTCAGCCGGTCAATATCCGCGTTGGCCTCGCCGGCGTGGCGTTCCTGAAGGCGGCCGGGGAGATTCTGGCGGTGGACGGCGAGGCCCCCGACCTGCCGCTGACCGAGAACGGCTATCTCTATCTCGC
>JANLPL010000094.1:0-3500 GCA_031367195.1 Bradyrhizobium sp. | reverse complement strand
TCCAAGAAATGTCTGATATTCTGGCTCATTAAAGTACGGTGCCTCGCGCCCGTCAAAATTAACTATAGTAAACTTTGACGTTCTTTCTATTTTGGATAGATATGCCGAAATATCTGCGACGCTCAGTTCATGAGGTGGTGGTAAACGAATTACCTTAGCGACGTTGTCGGATAGAAATATTTCCAAGCTGTGGACGTAAGTACTTTTCCCCGTTCCGCTTTCGGCGCTCACAAACATTAATTTTCCCTGCTTTGCGCTTTCGGCAGAAGAGATAAATTTTTTAGCGGCAACAATGTCATCATCTCCTGCAACAAACGTCATTTTTGCTTTTTCGCCAAAAGTGTTCGTTAGGGTTTCGTAGCGTGTCGGGAGTGATTTAATCCCAATCATCGGAAAATTCCTGATAAATAAGAATACAGAATGTGATTTATTATTCTGGCCATGACCTCACAGGTGAGCCTACTTGATCAGCGGCTTCAGCAGCTCATCGAAGTCGGCGAGCGACAATTCGCCGCCGTAGCTTTTGCCGTCGATCACGAAAGTCGGCGTGCCCTGCACCTTCACCACCTTCTCGGCGGTCTCGGTGATGGCGCGCACCTTGGCGATCGTCGCATTGTCCTTCAGGCAGGCCATCGCCTTGTCGCGACCTAGGCCGGTCGGGCGCAGCGCGGCGAGCAGCGGTTCGAGCGGGTTGTCGGTGAAGGCCCATTTGTCCTGCGTGGCGAACAACAATTCGATCGTCGCCATCGCCTTGTCGTCGCCGACGCAGCGGGCGAGCGTGAAGGCGGCGACGTCGAGCGGATTGCGCGAGAATTCGCGGAAGATGTAATGCACTTTGCCGGTGTCGATATAGGCCGCCTTCAACTTCGGCCAGATGTCGCGGTCGAAAGCGGCGCAATGCGGGCAGGTGACGGACGCATATTCGACGATCGGCACGCCTGTGTCGGGTCCGAAATTCAGCTCCGGCAGCGCGCCAGGCTTCAAAACTTCGGCCATGTCGACGATCTGCTCCGGCTTCGGCGCCGCCGCGGCGGCGAACGACTGTCCGAGGGTTACGGCCAAGGCGAGGAAGAGAACGCGCAGCTTCATGATGGGGACGCTCCGAGCGAACAGCGCTACGGAATTGGCAGGTTTCCCCGCCACAGGCAAGGCTCAGCCGGGATAGCCGACGGTCTGGCCGAACAACACCCGCCGCCCGAAGCGCAGCGGCAGGCGTTTGGCCAGCGCGGCGCGGTCGCAATCGTGGAACCAGGCGTTCAGACCGGCGGCGGCGGCGAAAAGATAGACGTTGGCGGCGACGATGCCGCAATCCACGAGATAATAGGACTTCTGGATTTCCGGGTCGTGCAGGCCGGGCGCGTCCTTCAGGGCGCCCTGTTCCAGCCGGTCGACGTCGGCGACATAGATCAGCCGCACCGGCGCCTCGTCGCCGCTGCGCGGCAGATGTTCATCCGCCACCAGCGGGCGCAGATCGCCGAGCAGCACCGGCGCGAGCCGGGCGCGCTCGGGATCGTAGAGATAGAGCCCCTGCTCCATCGCGACATAGACGTCGATCTCCTGCGCGTTGCTGACGGTGGCGTCGGTGACGACGCGCGCGCCGGCCTGGGAGCCATTGGAATCGGCGTGGTGATTGACGCCGCAGGCGGCCCACAGCAGGTCGGACAAAGTTTGCGGCGGCAGCGGGCGCGAGGAGAAACTGTGCTCGGTGCGGCGCAAACGGAACGCGTCGCGCAACGGGGCGAGATCGTCGAGGCGGGGCGGCGGCAAGTCGATGGCGGGGAAATTGTCGCCTATCTCTGGAATTGCGCCGCCCATGCCTGGTCCCCGCTAACGAAGTTTTGCCGCCGACGTCCAGAGACCGCCATGCGCCAGATCAACTCCCCGCGATACGACAACGCCAGTACGCACCTGTTGTTCCGGTTAGGTGATGAGCGTGGCTGCCTCCCCGGGGTGCGTTTGCAGCTGGATCTGGCGCTTGTGGAACGCCTTGAGCGTCGAGCGATGGCCGATCGAGACGACGGTGGCCTGCGGCAAGGCGCCGGCGATAGCGCGATAGAGCGCATTTTCGCTCTCCTCGTCAAGCGAAGCGGTCGCCTCGTCGAGAAACAGCCAGTCCGGCTTGGCGAGCAGCGCGCGCGCCACGGCGAGGCGCTGCTGCTCGCCGCCCGACAACCGCATCTGCCAGTTATCGCTCTCCTCCAATTTGTCGGCGAGCAAGGGCAGGCCGACGTCGACCAGCGCGGCGGCAAGCTGCTCGGGCGTGAAATTGGCGGCGGGGCTGGGATAGGCGATGGCGTCCTTCAAAGGCCCGATGGGCAAGTAGGGCCGCTGCGGCAGCAGCATCAGCCTGGCGTGGGCGGGTTGCTGGATTTCGCCCTGCCCATAGGGCCAGAGGCCAGCGATGGCGCGGAACAGCGTCGACTTGCCGGACCCGCTGGGGCCCAGCACGAGGGTCGTCTCCTGCGGCACCAGCACGAGATTGCCGACACGGACGAGCTTGCGCCCGTCGGGCAGCGCGAGTTCCAGCTCGGGGATGGCGAGCGCCTCGCCGATTCCGGGCTTGGCCTCGACCCGGGGGCTGGCGGTCCAGGCCGCTTGCGTGCGGACAAAAGCCTCATCGAACGAGGTGAGGCGGGAGATCGTCGCGCTGAAATCGGCCAGACCGATATAGCGATCGACAAAAAAGTTCATCTGGCTGTTGACGTTGCTAAAGGCGTCGGCCGTCTGATTGAAGGCGCCGAAGGTGATTTTCTTGGCGTAATAGAACGGCGCGATGATGACATAGGGGATGATGACGGAAATCTGCGAATAAAACTGATTGAAGGCGATCAGCCGCACCCGCAGCCGGATGATGCGCTGGATGGTGTGGAACACATCCTCGAACACCTCGCCGGCATGGGCGATCTCGCGGCCCTCGCCCTTCAGCAGCGCGATCTGCTCGCCATATTCGCGGATGCGGGCGAGATCGAAACGGAAATTCGCCTCGACCGCCTGCTGCCGGAAATAGAGCGCGGCCAGCTTGCGGCCGATGAGCTGGGTCACACCCGTGGCGAACAACGCATAGAGGGTCGCCACCCAGAACAGCAGGCCGGGAATGTCCACGCCCAGCAGCGACGAACTCATGCCCTTCGATAGGCCCCACAGGATGATCGAAAAGGCGACGAGATTGGTCGCGGCCGAGATCATCGAAATCGAATAATTGTAAATGCCGACGTTGCCGGAATTGGAGCCGGTGCCGGAACCGTTGATGAAGGCGCCGACGTCCTGCGAAATACGCTGGTCGGGGTTGTCGGCGGTATGGCTGCCGAGCGCCAGCTTGTAGTGCATCGAATTGAGCAGCCAGCGCGAAGTATAAGAGGCCGTCATCCAGCGCCGCCATTGCAGCACGAAATTCGACGCGATGTAAAACTCGATCATCAACGAGGTGATCAGCACCAGCGCCAGCGGCAGGAACACGTAGATGAGCTGATACCAGAACGCGATTCTGTGCTCCTCGTCCG
>JANLPL010000093.1:0-4373 GCA_031367195.1 Bradyrhizobium sp. | reverse complement strand
GCAGTGGCGGCCACGCCCTGCCGCGCGCGATGGAGCGGCTCGGGCCGTCCTATGTGAAGCTCGGCCAGTTTCTCGCCACCCGGCCCGACCTCGTCAGCGCCGAGATCGCGCGCGAACTGGAGCGCTTGCAGGACCGCGTCGCGCCGATCTCGCGCGACATCGCCGTCAAGCGCGTCGAAGCCTCGTTTCAGGCGCCGTTGGCGACCGTGTTCGCCGAGTTCGGCGATTCCGTCGCCGCCGCCTCGATCGCGCAGGTGCATCGCGCCCGTGTCGGCGAGCGCGTGGTCGCGGTCAAGGTGCTGCGGCCGGGCGTCGAGCGCCTGTTCGCGCGCGATCTCGCCGATATGTTCTTCGCCGCTCGCCTGGCCGAGCGGATGTTTCCCGAGACGCGGCGGCTGAAGCCGGTGCAGGTGGTCGAGACGCTCGCCCGCTCGGTTCGGATGGAGATGGATTTCCGCCTCGAAGCCGCCGCCGCGACCGAATATGCGGAAAACCTCAAGGGCGATCCTGACTTTCGCGCGCCGAAAATCGACTGGGACCGCACCACCCGCGACGTCCTTACGATGGAATGGATCGACGGCACGCCGCTCAGCGATCCCGACAAGCTGGTGGCGCAGGGCCTCGATATCGCCAAGCTCGGGCGCCAGTTGATCCAGTCGTTCCTGCGCCACGCCCTGCGCGACGGTTTCTTCCACGCCGACATGCATCAGGGCAATTTTCTGGTCGATGGGGAGGGGCGCATCGTCGCGCTGGATTTCGGCATCATGGGGCGGCTCGGCCGCGCCGAGCGGCGTTTTCTCGCCGAAATCCTGTACGGCTTCATCCGGCGCGACTATCTGCGCGTGGCGGAAGTGCATTTCGAGGCTGGTTACGTGCCCAGGCACTTCCGGGTCGAGGATTTCGCGCAGGCGATCCGCGCCATCGGCGAGCCGATCCACGCCCGCCCGGCCGACCAGATTTCCATGGCGCGGCTGCTGACTTTGCTGTTCGAGGTGACGGCTTTGTTCGACATGACGACGCGGATCGAACTGGTGATGCTGCAAAAAACCATGGTCGTGGTCGAGGGCGTGGCGCGCAAGCTCGATCCCCATCTCAACATGTGGGCGACCGCCGAGCCCGTGGTCGGCGACTGGATCGCCGCCAATCTGGGCCCGCGCGGGCGGCTTGAGGACGCGGGCGCGGCGCTCAGGACGCTCGGTCGCATCGCCGCCGAAGTCCCCGGCCATGTCGAGCAGTTCGCGCGCGCGATGGCGGCGGTCGAGCTTGGGCGCGAGCCGGCGCCGCGCCTGTCCACCGCGCCGTTATGGGTGATCGCCGCAATTCTGGTCTGGATCGCGATCCGGCTCGGGCTACATTGACGGGCTGTCAAATAATGTTGTGGCCGCGCTTAATAACAGACATAGCCGGGCGAGTCCGCTATCCTCTCGCAAGGCGCAAGCATTTGGCCCGACCTCATGGCTGAAGTCGATCTCGTCTCCCAGCGCATTCTCCTCGTCATCGGCGGCGGCGTCGCCGCGTTCAAATCGCTGGAGCTGATTCGCCGCCTGCGCGAACGCGGCGCCAAAGTGCAGGCGGTGCTGACGCCGGCGGCCGAGCGTTTCGTCACGCCGCTATCGGTGGCCGCGCTCAGCGCCGCGCCGGTGCGCCAGGATCTGTTCAACCTCACCGACGAAGCGGAGATGGGCCATATCGAATTGTCGCGCTCGGCCGACCTGATCGTCGTCGCGCCCGCAACCGCCGATTTCCTCGCCAAAATGGCGCACGGCCTGGCCGACGATCTCGCTTCGACCGCGTTGCTCGCCACCGACAAGCCGGTGCTGGTCGCCCCGGCGATGAACGTGCGGATGTGGACCCATGCCGCCACCCGACGCAATGTCGCGCAGCTCAAAGCGGATGGCATAGCCTTCATCGGCCCGGACGAGGGCGAGATGGCCTGCGGCGAATTCGGCCCCGGCCGCATGGCGGAGCCGGCCGCCATCGTCGCCGCCCTCGCCGCTTTGCTGCGCCCGCCCGCCCGTCCGCTCGCCGGCCGGCATGTGCTGATCACCGCCGGTCCGACGTATGAGCCGATCGATCCCGTCCGCTTCATCGGCAATCGTTCCTCCGGCCTGCAAGGCTTCGCCATCGCCCGCGCCGCCGCGCGCGCGGGCGCTCGGGTGACGCTCGTCAGCGGCCCCGTCTCGCTGCCGAAACCCGACGACGTTCGCCTCGTATCGGTGGAGACGGCGGGCGAAATGCTCGAAGCGGTGCTATTCGCGCTGCCCGCCGATGTGTTCATCGGCGCCGCCGCGGTGGCGGATTGGCGAGTTGAGGAGAGCGGAGCGCAGAAGTTGAAAAAGGACGCGCAGGGCGCCCCGGTTTTACGGCTGGTCGAAAATCCAGACATTCTGGCGACTGTCGCCAATTCGACCAGGTCGCGTCCAGGTCTGGTCGTCGGCTTTGCCGCCGAGACGCATCAGGTTATCGACTATGCGCGGCAAAAGCTTGCTCGCAAAAATTGCGATTTCATGGTCGCGAATGCGGTGGGAGCGGAGACGGGCGTATTCGGCGGCGCCGACAATCAGGTTCATATTGTTTCTCGCGACAATGTTATTACATGGCCAAAGATGAGCAAGGACAAAGTGGCGCAGGCTTTGATAGAAATTATCTGCGAGAGACTGGAAAATATAAAGTGACGCTGGTGAAGATACGACGGCTTCCTCACGCTCGGGATTTGCCGCTGCCCGCTTATCAAAGCGAGCATGCCGCCGGGATGGATCTCTTCGCCGCGTTGGACGCGCAGGCGCCGCGCCGGCTCGATCCGGGCGCGCGCGCGCTCATCCCGACCGGCTTCGCGCTGGAATTGCCCGTGGGTTTCGAGGCTCAGGTCCGCCCGCGCTCCGGGCTCGCGCTCAAGGAGGGCGTGACCGTTCTCAATGCGCCGGGGACGATCGACGCCGATTCTCGCGGCGAGATCGGCGTGATCCTCATCAATCACGGCGAAAACCCTGTCCTGATTTCGCGTGGCGCCCGGATTGCTCAACTCGTGGTGAGCCGGGTGGAGACGATAGTTTTGAACGAAACTGGCGAACTCGCGGGAACCTCCCGTGGCGAAATGGGGTTTGGCTCTACAGGTTCGTCAAGCCGCGCAGATCGAGGAGAATTAAAATGAACCTGCTGTCGCGTCGAAGTATGCTCGCCATTGGCGCCGTGGTCGATATCGCCTTGCATTCGCGCGCGGCGCCGGTCGCCGCCAAGGCGCTGGCCGCCCGACACCGGCTGCCGCCACGCCATCTCGAAACCCTGCTCCAGGGCCTCGTCCATGCGAAAATCCTCAAAGGCGTGCGCGGACCCCGCGGCGGCTACGAACTGGCGCGCGAGCGACGCCGCATCAGCCTGGGCGAAATCGTGCGGACCGCCGTCAGCCTCAGCACGGCCGACCCGGACGACGTGGGCTCGCATTCGGGCCTGATGGAAAAGGTGATCGATCCCAGCGTCCGCAAGGCGGGCGAGTCCTTCCTGCATAATCTCGATTCGATAACGGTCGAGGAAATGTGCGAGGCGGCCGATAAGGCCCATGTGCTTGAGGACGAGAAAGCGATGGCGGATTTCGCAATCTGATCTCGTGATTTTTCGCTTATCCCTTTTTCGTACCCGTCAATCCGGCTATAAGGGCCTGATGAACTTGGGCGGGAAGCCGCAGAGAATGGGAAGCGCGACATGAGCAAGCCCGGACGGGGACGTATCTACAACTCGATCACCGAGACCGTCGGCGACACGCCGCTGGTGCGTCTCGACCGTCTGGCCGCCGAAAAGGGCGTCGGCGCCCAGCTGCTCGCGAAGCTCGAATTCTTCAATCCGCTCGCCAGCGTCAAGGACCGCATCGGCGTCTCGATGATCGACGCGCTGGAGCAGTCGGGCAAGCTCACCCGCGGCCGCGGCGTGATCGTCGAGCCGACCTCGGGCAATACGGGCATCGCGCTCGCCTTCGTCGCCGCCGCGCGCGGCTATAAGCTCATTCTGGTGATGCCGGAATCGATGTCGATCGAGCGTCGCAAGATGCTGGCGCTGCTCGGCGCCGAATTGGTGCTGACCCCGGCGCCGCAGGGCATGAAAGGCGCCATCGCCAAAGCGCAGGAGATCGCCGCGGCGACGCCGGGCGCGATCATCCCGCAGCAGTTCGAGAATCCCGCCAATCCGGAGATTCACCGTCGGACCACGGCGGAGGAGATTTGGAACGACACCGAGGGGGCGGTCGATTTCGTCGTCTCGGGCATCGGCACCGGCGGCACCATCACCGGGGTCGGTCAGGTGTTGAAGGCGCGAAAGCCGAGCGTGAAAATGATCGCGGTCGAGCCTGAGGATTCGCCCGTGCTGTCGGGCGGCGCGCCGGG
>JANLPL010000186.1:0-6029 GCA_031367195.1 Bradyrhizobium sp. | reverse complement strand
AATGAGTACGGATTCAGCACCCAAATTACCCACTCCTTGTAATCGCGTTGAAAAATGGATTGCACAACTATAGTAAACAGCATAGTTACTGCTACGGTCGAATAACCGGAGATCCACACATTCTGACTAAGTTTAATTTTTAACATCTTCGAAAAGTAATTGACAGCCGTGGACAGAACTGCGGCAAGAGCCAAGGCTACTGCCCAGTGCTCCGCCATTCCATGAATGACAAAGAGCAGAAAAGCTATCAGTGCCAAGTCAAGCACTGCTGCTTCTGTCTTTTTTTGATCCGGATATTGGATCGCTTCTAGAACGCTCTTAGGCAACGTCCACAGTCTCCACAAAATGACAACCACATCGAGTCGAAGGGGCAAACTTGCGCTGGCCTCCCGCTGCTTTGAGTCTTCCGAAGGCATCGAGGCTATCCCATTATGCTTAACAATGTGCGTATGACGAACGTTCCGACGCTGAGGCTGCTATTGCACTATGAAATTCCAGCTTTCAGCATTTGTAACGGCTGAAGCGCCGCTGCTAGCGCGCAAACGCTCCAACAGTTCGACGTCCTGTAAAACCAGCTTTACACGTGCTATAGTCAATTTCGCAGGACCGGTAGCCCTGATGTGTGTTGGTACGGAGAACGTGTAGCAAGCGGCCTCGCCCACAGATGACTTGTAATTTGTCATTTGAACCGCGAATTGAGCATACTGGCTCATAGCGCCCGTTTCCGATTCAGCAGCATTAGCTGAACCGGGGCCTACCCATAAGGCCGATCCAATCCGACCAACGAACGAAAACCGACTCTCCGAATAGTCCGAACGATCTGCGAGCAAAAAATATCGACTTCTTGCAGGGTCGTCCGTTCGTACCTCAACGGCCCCAGGCGAGTGACATTCCGTCTCGGGATGTATATTGTATCTAATATGAAATTCGTTTGGAAGGAGCAATGCATCTGGCGGCGTCGCGCCATACCTGTGATAATTCTCATACTTGTCAAACGGGACGCTACTATATTTCCCGGAGCCTGGATACTCCACCCGATAGTCTATGGCAAAGTGGCAAGCGAACGGAGTCCGGTCGCGCGAAACGACTACACGGCCGAGTTTGTTTCCCCGTTTTTCCTCCTTCGAAGAGAAGTACTGCTGTACGACCACGACACTGTTCAGATTGACGGGTGCCGGCGACGTCCTCACGACGAAATTATAGTGGTCGTAGGCGCTATTGAGCACACATGGCCCTCCTGACTCGCAAGCTGTTTGACCGCCCATATTGTCGACGCGTTTGAAGCAATTGGAAGCGTCGCAGCCGACAGGGGCGAGATACAGGCCAGGCGCGGACATCGCACCCCCGGTGCTAGCGCAAGGCGACTGAGCTTCAACGATTCCCGGCATGATCGTCAGTAGCGGCAATATCGCAACGTAAGCCCCTGCTTTAGCAAGTAATTTCCTCATTTACACCCCCCACCTTAGCAACAAACACATGACCGTTCAAAACAACGATATGCTTTCTAATTTTCTATTCGTATCACGCTGATAGCGAATAGCAAGATGCTGCCGACGCCTGCCGACTAACTCCCTCGCAAGAACGCCTCTGCATTCGCCGCCTTGCCGTCCCACAGCACCGGCTTGCGCCCGCCCTAGCCCCCCGTCGTCAGAATCTCGGGCCCGGCCCATGGGGCGGTGTCGGCGCCAGCTGTGCGCTTGCGCCTTTGTCCAAGACGCCGCAAATCAATCGCGTTCAAGCGCGCGGGTCGCCAGCGCGACGACACGCGGGATCGGTTTGGCGCCCTGCTTTTAATAGGCGATCATGCGGCGGCTCAAGCCCAGAGCGCGCGCCGCCGTATCGAACGTATAGGCTTTACCCTCCCGCCAATGTTTGAACGCCTCCGGCGACATCGTGACGCCCGTCTGCTCCAGCGCCAATTGCCACAAGGCAGCCGCCGCCATTTCGATTTCGTCCGACCAGACAACATCCGTTCCATGTTCGCCGACCCTAACGCGGGCGAACATTTCCGGGGAACGCAACGGCTCGCAAACACGAAAAGTCTCGACAAGACCGGACACATCGACTGAGCTTTCGTCCGCCTTGTCCCAGCGGATGCGAAGGGTCATGGGCTTCATTTCGGCGCTGACCGCCGCGATGCGCGGCAAAATCTTCTTCGGCATGTTCAAGCCCGCTCGTTAGGTTCCGCCCATTTGAGGGCGCTTCGTCTTCGCGAGCGAAGCGACGCGATCCAGCCGCGCCGAGATCGTCGGTGGCCCGAATAGGGACGGCCAGACGGAACCGCTGGATTGCTTCGCTTCGCTCGCAATGACGAAATTCCCTGCGTTGTGAGTGTTTTAACGCGCCCGCAAAAACGTCTCCGCCTCCGCCGCAATTCTCTCCGCCGCCTTCCCATCCCACAAAGCCGGCTTGCGCCCACGCTTGCCGCCCGTGCGCAAAATGTCCTCGACGATCGGGCCGATGCGGGCGGGATCGGCGCCGATCAGCGTATTCGTGCCCTCCTCGATGGTGATCGGGCGCTCGGTATTGTCGCGCACGGTGATGCAGGGCACGCCCAGCGCGGTGGTTTCCTCCTGCATCCCCCCGGAATCAGTGACGACGACTTTGGCGTCGCGCATCAGGCCGAGCGAGGCGAGATAGGCGAGCGGTTCGCAGGCGAGCAGGCCGGGCGCCTTCAGCGTCTCGGCGAGTCCCGCCTTCTCGATATTGCCGCGTGTGCGCGGATGCACGGCGAACACCAGCGGCAGCCGCTCGGAGACTTTTGCCAGCGCCTCGATCAGTTCCTTGAGTTTGACAGGATCATCCACGTTGGAGGGCCGGTGCAAGGTGGCGAAGCCGAAGCCGTTGGCCGCCCGCTCGCGGAACGCCGCCGGGGCGCCCAGCGTCGCAAACGTGTCTTGCGCGGGCACGGCGCGCTCCAGCGCGTCAAAGGCGGTGTCGATCATCACATTGCCGACGAATTTGATCCGCTCCGGCGCGACCCGCTCGGCGAGGAGGTTCGTTTCGCCTTGCTTTTCGGTGACGAAATGCAGGTCGGAGAGCTGGTCCACCACCAGCCGGTTCAACTCCTCCGGCATTTCGCGGTCGAACGAGCGCAGGCCCGCCTCGACATGGGCGATGGGGATGCGCAGGTAGGAGGCCGTCAGCGCCGCCGCCACCGTTGAATTGACGTCGCCGACGACGACCAGCAGGTGCGGCCGGTCGGCGACGAACAGGGGATGCAGCGCCAGCATGATCTTCGCCACCTGCTCGGAGGCGGGGCCGGAGCCGATCTTGAGGTTGACGTCGGGGGCGGGAATACGCAGTTCCTCGAAAAACACGCGATCCATGAGAAAGTCATAATGCTGGCCTGTATGGATCAGCCGCGGCGCGAAAATTCCCTTCGCCCGCAGCGCGCGCACGATCGGGGCGATTTTCACGAAATTGGGACGTGCGCCGACGATGAGGTCGACGCGGAAGGGCGGGGTCATCTTGATCTCGCTGTGGCGGTTGGGTCAAAGGCGGCGGCTGTCTGACGAGGCGAAGCGCCGGAAAAAAGGCGAAAGAGGCGTATTCGACGATGCGAATCCTGTTTTTTACGCATTATTACCCGCCAGAGGTCAACGCGCCCGCCTCGCGCACCTCGGAACATTGCCGCGCCTGGGCGCAGGCGGGAGCGGACGTGACCGTCGTCACCTGCGCGCCCAACCACCCCCATGGCAAGGTCTATCCCGGCTATCGCAACAAGCTCTGGCAGAGCGAGACCCGCGACGGGGTGAGGATCGTGCGGCTGTGGACCTGGCTCGCCGCCAACGAGGGGTTCCTGCCCCGCATCCTCAATTACGTCAGCTACATGCTCGCCGCCATCCTCGCGCTGCCGTTTCTGCCCAAGGCGGATGTGATCGTGACGACCTCGCCGCAATTCTTCTGCGGGCTGGTGGGGCTGTTCGCGCGGGGTCTCAAGCGCGCGCCCTGGGTGCTGGAGATCCGCGACCTCTGGCCCGAAAGCATCGTCGCCGTCGGGGCGATGAAGAAGGGTTTTGCGATCCGTTTTCTCGAATGGCTCGAAGGCTTCGCCTACGACCAAGCGGACGCGATCATTTCGCTGACGCGCGGGTTCGTGCCCCATATCGCCGCCCGCTGCGGCGACGCTTCCAAGATCGCCGTTTTCATGAACGGGGCCGATCTCTCGGCCTTCAGCAAGAGCGGCGATGGCGATGAGGTCAAACGCAAGCTCGGGCTGGAGGGCAAGTTCGTCGCGGCCTATGTCGGCACGCATGGCATGGCGCATGGGCTCGGCACGATCCTCGATGCGGCGGAATTGCTGAAAGACGAACCGCGCTTCGCTTTCCTGATGGCGGGCGGGGGCGCGGAGGAGGGGCGGCTGCGGGCCGAGCGCGATGCGCGAAAGCTCGACAATGTCGTGATGCTGGGCCAGCGCCCGAAAGCCGAGATGCCGGCTTTGTGGAGCGCCACCGACGCCAGCCTGATCCTGCTCAGGCGCTCCGACACCTTCAAGACCGTTTACCCCTCGAAAATGTCGGAAGCGATGGCGATGCAATGTCCCGTCATTCTGGGCGTCGAGGGCGAGGCGAAGGAGGTGTTGGAGGCGGCCGGAGCCGGCATCGCCATCACGCCGGAGAGCGCTCAGGAGCTTGCCGCCGCGATGCGGCGGCTGGCCGACGAGCCCGAACTTGCCGCCGGCTTTGGCCGCGCGGGCCGCGCCTATGCCGACCAGAACCTCGACCGCGCGAAAGTGGCCGCGCGCTTCCTCGCGCTGCTGACCCAGGTCGCGGCGCGCAAGCCGATCCGCGAAACTGCCGCGGCGCGCTGAGTCTTGTTCGACCGCCTGCGCCAATCCCTGGCCTTCGCGCGCCATATCCCGCCGCGCCGCGCGCTGCGCCGCCTGACGCTGAACCTTCGCCGCGCGATCCGCGACCGTGTCGGGTTGCGCGTCTCGCAAGCGCCCTCGCCCCCGCTCAGCGTCTCCCCGCCGCTTCCGTTGTCTGCGCCGCGTACGGGCATGGTTGAAGGCGATGTGTTCACCTTCCTCGGCCGCGCCATCCCCATGAGCGCCCGCGTCGATTGGTTGGCGCCGCAGGATCAGCTCTGGCGCATGAACCTGCATTACATGGAATATCTGGAGGAGGCCGACGACGCGCGGTTTCTGGCGCTGATCGAGCAATGGATCGTGGCCAATCCGGCGGGCCGTCCCGGCGCCTGGAAGGACAGCCACAATTCCTATGCGCTTTCGCTGCGCGTGGTGGTTTGGATGCAGCAACTCGCGCGCCGGACCTTAGCCGAAGCGGCGCGGGCGAGGATAGCGGCAAACCTCGCCGATCAGATGCGGTTTCTCGAACAGAATCTGGAGATCGATCTCGGCGGCAATCATCTGATCAAGAACATCAAGGCGCTGATCTGGGCATCGGCGTTCTTTGCAGGGCGGCCGGCGAAGCGCTGGCGCGCGACGGGGCTGCGGCTGCTGCGCGTGGCGCTCGATGAGCAGATATTGCCCGACGGCGTGCATTTTGAACGCTCGCCCTCGTATCACGCGCAGGTTTACGCCGACCTGCTGGAGTGCCGTCACGCTTTGGGCGATGCGGCGCCGGCCGCGCTCGACGAGATCTGCAAGGCGATGGCGCAGCCGACCGCCGATCTCGCCCATCCCGACGGTCTTGCGGCGCAATTCAACGACGCGGGATTGACGATGGCCTATTCGCCCAGGGAATGTCTGGCCGCGTATCGGACGCTGTTCAATCAAAGCGTCGCGCCGGCGCCGGTGTTCGCCTATCCCGACGCGGGCTATTTCGGCCGCCGCGAGGGGGGCGACTATTTTATCGCCGATTGTGGCCGAATCGGCCCCGACGCGTTGCCTGCCCACGCGCACGGCGATGTGCTGTCGTTTGAGCTTTCACTGGCTGGCGAACGCATCGTGGTCGATCCCGGCGTTTACGAATATGTGGAGGGGAGGCGGCGGCGCCCCCCCCCCCCCCCCCCCCCGCCAAACACCCGGTGGTTTGTGGGGCTGGTCCACGCCGAAATTTTGGGCG
>JANLPL010000055.1:0-11524 GCA_031367195.1 Bradyrhizobium sp. | reverse complement strand
CAATCGCTTCTCGCGCAACGACGAGACAACCGACGGATCGCTCATCGCCACCCCCTATTGCCAGCATCAATCAGATGGCAGAATAATGGCTCGGCCGCCGCGCACGAAGCATCAGCCAGTGGTGGCTGCTACATAAGGCCGCGGATTTCGCCGACGCAACCCTCGGCTTCCTGCGCGAAGACGTCCCCAAAAGATGGCGCGAATTCACCAGCGCCGTCACAGACAATTTCCGCGTCATCAACCCAAAGCAATTTCGGGTCGTGACGTAGGCCGAGTATAGTTACACGACTCAAGAGTCTATCTTTAGCGATATACGTAATCCGCCCAGCGCTAACCCATGCACAACGTCGGCTATAGTGCAGAGCGCTGAGCTTACGGCCTACCAAAAAGCTGATCGACTCGGCCGAAGTCGCAATGCGGGATCTGGACGAGTTGGACGACGAAAACCGGCTCAGACTCGTCGCATGTCTCGTCGCCAAATCCCGCAGGTGATTCGCCGTTGATTGCTGGGGCGCGATTTCACCGTGCCAGCAACGGCCGCCGGTCGCGCTCGCGGCGACGGTCCTGCGCCGGCTGATAGGCGAGCTTGCCGTGATATTGGCAATAGGGCGTGCCGGTATGCGCGGGCGAACCGCAATAGCGGAATTCCGCCGAGGAGGGATCGCCGATCGGCCACTTGCACATGGACTCGCGCAATTCGACGATCGTCACCTTAAGCGACATGGGCACCACGACATCCTCGGGCGAACGCGCGGGCTTGGCCGCCTCCGCGGGAGCCTCCGCCATCGCCAGCGCCGTATTGCCCTGAATCCGCACGCTCGCTACAGCGGATACGGGGGCGCCGGACGGTGCGGCGGCGCTCTGCCGCGACGCGGCGCGGCGCGGCGCGGCGGCGACCTCGACGCTCGCCCCGTCGCCGGCGGTCGACCGCTGGCCGTTGGCGTTATCCGAGCCGCACGGCGCCGCGGCCATCGACTTGACGCGGCCCGCCAGTCCGAGTCGATGAACTTTTCCAATCACGGCGTTGCGGGTCAAGCCGCCGCCGAGCGCCGTTGCGATCTGACTGGCCGACCGGCCCTCCAGCCAAAGGCGGCTTAGCTGATCAATTCGTTCATCCGTCCAGGACATATATCGGCCTCGTTTTCACAGTGCTTCGCGGCGGACCCGCCGCCTCCGCGAAGAACTCGTTTCGCGCGCACGAGGCGGAATCCCTCGCCTGCGCCCAATCGGCCTTCGCCGACGGGCGCAACGCAAGACGCTCTCGTGTGAGACTGGCCACGACATCTCGTGGCGACTGGTCAAAACGCTACACTAGTCGTTGAATCGCGCGCAAGAGTCGGCCCCTTGCGCAAATCGCAGTTTTCCCCAGCCTGATTCGCGGCCCCGTGCGCAAAACGCGGCAGAACCGCGAATTGCTTGAATCCAAACAAGGCTTTGCGGGCCAACTTGCACAAAGCTTGCGGGAATTGCGAATCCGAAACTTTTTTATCTCCAGGGCTCGCGATTTGACGGTCAGGCGCTGTTTCGCTATAGTTTTGGCCTAGCGGCCGTCCCCCTCAAGGGCGGCGTTTTTTGTTTTCGCGGGGTGCTTAAGCCCACGCGCCCGCAAGGAGGTCAGCCCTTGTCATCTGCTATTGTGCCGACTTACGCGCGCGCCGACCTGACTTTCGAGCGCGGCGAGGGATCCTGGCTGACGACGGTCGAGGGCGAGCGCTATCTCGATTTCGGCGCCGGCATCGCCGTGGTGTCGCTGGGCCATTCGCATCCCCATCTCGTCGAGACGCTGACGCGGCAGGGCGCCAAGTTGTGGCACACCTCCAACCTGTTCCATATGCCGGAGGGCGAGCGGCTGGCGAAGCGGCTTGCCGATGCGACCTTCGCCGATCTTGTGTTTTTCGCAAACTCCGGCGCCGAGGCCAACGAGGCGGCGATCAAGATGGCGCGTCGGCGCCAGTATGTTGACGGCCATCCCGAGCGCTATCGCATCCTCACCTTCGAGGGCGCGTTTCACGGCCGGACGCTGGCCACCATCGCCGCTGGCGGTCAGGCCAAATATCTCGAAGGTTTCGGCCCCAAGGTCGATGGCTTCGACCAGATCCCGATCACCGATCTCAAGTCGGTCGAAGCGGCGGTTACGCCGGACACGGCCGCGATCCTGATCGAGCCGATCCAGGGCGAGGGCGGCGTGCGCGCCGTGCCGCCGGCCTTCCTGCGCGGCCTGCGCGAGATTTGCGACCGGCTCGGCCTGTTGCTGATCTTCGACGAGATACAGACGGGGCTCGGGCGCACTGGCAAGTTTTTCGCTTACGAGCATGTCGGCGTCGCGCCGGACATTCTCACCTCCGCCAAGGGTCTGGGCGGCGGCTTCCCGGTCGCCGCTTGTCTTGCGACGGCCGACGCCGCGCGTGGCCTTTCCGCCGGCGTGCACGGCACCACCTTTGGCGGCAATCCGCTCGCAATGGCGATCGCCAATGCGGTGCTCGATGTGGTGCTGGCGCCGGGCTTCCTCGATAACGTCACCCGGCTCGGCATTCTCGCCCGGCAGAAACTCGCCGGGCTCGCCGACGCCCATCCCCGCATCATCGAGGAAGTGCGCGGCGAGGGTCTGATGATTGGCCTCAAATTGCGCATGTCGCCCGCCGATTTCGCCGCGCTCGCGCGCAACCGTCGGCTTCTGACGATCCCCGCCGGCGACAGTACGTTGCGACTGCTGCCGCCGCTCACCATATCAGATGCCGAACTCGACGAAGCCGTGGCCCGGCTCGAAGGCGCTTGCGTGGATGCGGAAAAGGCGCTCGATGCGGCGAAGGCGGCGGCATGAGCGTCGCTGCCCCCAAGCATTTCCTCGATCTGCTCGACCATTCCGGCGAGACGCTGCGCGCAATCCTGACCGCGTCGTCCAAGATGAAGGCCGTACGCGCAAGAGATCGTCGCGCGGCGCCGCGGCCGCTCGAAGGCAAGACGCTGGCGATGATCTTCGAGCGCCCCTCCACGCGCACCCGCGTATCATTTGACGTAGGGATGCGCGAGCTCGGCGGCGAGACGATCATGCTGACCGGCGCGGAAATGCAGCTCGGCCGCGGCGAGACCATCGCCGACACCGCGCGCGTTTTGTCGCGCTACGTCGACGCCATCATGATCCGCATTCTCGATCCCAACGATCTCAACGAACTCGCCGCCAACGCGACCGTGCCCGTCATCAATGGTCTGACAAAGCAGTCGCATCCCTGTCAGGTGATGGCCGATATTCTCACCTTCGAGGAGCATCGCGGCCCGATCGTCGGCAAGAAGATCGCCTGGAGCGGCGACTACAACAATGTGCTGTCGTCGTGGATCGACGCCTCGGCTCGCTTCAACTTCGATCTGGCGATCGCCTGTCCCGAGGGATTGCAACCCTCCGCCAGCCGCGTCGCGCGGGCGCGGGCCGCCGGCGCGCGCATCGTTGTCAGCGACGATCCCGATCGCGCTGTCAGCGACGCCAGCGCTGTCATTTCGGATTGCTGGGTGTCGATGGGCGACGAGGATGCGGGGCGTCGGCACAACTTGCTGGCGCCCTTTCAGGTCAATTCCAAGCTGATGCGCCACGCCGCCAAAGACGCGATCTTCCTGCATTGCCTGCCCGCCCATCGCGGCGAAGAAGTGACCGATGAAGTGATCGACGGGCCGGCGTCGGTGGTGTTCGACGAGGCGGAGAACCGGCTGCACGCGCAAAAGGGCGTGCTCGCCTGGTGCCTGGGAGCCTTGCCGGCATGAGCGAGGACATCCGCGACGTCTCCGACGTCGCCCGCGACGATATCATTACTTCCTACACCGTCGAGGGACTGTCCACGCGCGGTCGCGTCGCACGGCTCGGATCGGCGCTCGACGCGATCCTCAAGCGCCACGATTATCCCCCTGCGGTCGGTCGCCTCGTCGCGGAGGCCGCTGTTATCGCCGTGCTGCTCGGCTCTGCCCTGAAGGAGCAGGGCCGCTTCCAGTTGCTGACCCAGAGCGACGGGCCGGTCAGCATGGTGCTGGTCGATTTCGACGCGCCCTCGAACCTGCGCGCTCTGGCGCGGTTCGACGAAAAGGCGGTCGAGGCGCGGCTCGCCGTGGGCGGCGATCTCCTCGGCAAGGGCTATCTCGCCTTCACCATCGAGCCGGACGGCCTTTCGTCACGCTATCAGGGCGTAGTCGAACTCGACGTGCGCGGCTTGCAGGCGGCGGCGGCCGGCTATTTCGACCGTTCCGAACAGATCCCGACGCTGGTGCGGATCGCGGTCGGGCAGACGATGACGGCGAAAGGCACGAGCTGGCGCGCCGGCGGTCTGATCGCGCAGTTCCTGCCCGCTTCCGAAGAACGCCGTCGCCGCGCCGATCTCGATCCCGGCGATGCGCCGGAAGGCCATGTCGCGGCTGAGGTTCCCGAGGATGAGGCCTGGACCGAGGCGAGATCGCTCGCCGCGACCACGGAGGATCACGAGTTGCTTGATCCGACCCTGTCGAGCGAGCGGCTGCTCTATCGCCTGTTCCACGAACGCGGCGTGCGGGTGTTCGAGCCAAGCCGGCTGTCGGACGTCTGCCGTTGTTCGGCCGATCGCATCGACTCCATGCTGCAAAGCTTCTCGCCGGCCGAGCGCGTCGCGATGATCGGCGACGACGGCATGATCGGCGTCACCTGCGAGTTTTGTTCGGTTAAACGCATCTTTGACCCGCAGGACTACCCGAAATGAGCGCTGACGCCTTTTCCGCGCGCCTGAACGACGTCGCCGCGCAGGTCGAGACGGGTCTCGCCGCCGTTCTCGCCGACGCGGGCCTGCCCGGTGAAATCGCGCGGCCGAAACGGCTGATGGAGGCGATGCGTTATGGGGCGCTGGGCGGCGGCAAGCGGCTGCGGCCGTTCCTGACGATCGAAACCGCGCGGGCGCTTGGCGTCGAGGGCGAGGCGCCGCTTCGCGCGGGGTTGGCGATCGAATGCGTGCATTGCTACAGCCTCGTGCACGACGATCTGCCGGCGATGGACGACGACGACCTGCGACGGGGCCGGCCGACGACGCACAAGGCGTTCGACGAGGCGACCGCGATCCTCGTCGGCGACGGTCTCTTGACGTTCGCCTTCGACCTTCTCGCCGACCCCGCGACGCATAAGGACGCCGAAATCCGCGTCGCGCTCTGCCTCGGCCTCGCCCGCGCCAGCGGACTCGGCGGCATGGTCGGCGGCCAGATGCTCGACATCGAGGCCGAAACGGCGGCGACGCCGCTAGACGAAACCGCAATCCGCCGCCTGCAAGCGATGAAGACCGGCGCGCTGCTGCGTTTCGCAGTTGAGGCCGGCGCCATCGTCGCCGGCGCGCCCGCCGCCCGCCGCGCCGCGCTCGTTCGCTATGGCGAGGCGCTCGGCTCGGCGTTCCAGGTCGCCGACGACATTCTCGATGCCGAGGCGACCTCGGAACAACTGGGCAAACGCGCCGGCAAGGACGCAGACCGCAACAAAGGCACGTTCGTTTCGGCCCACGGCCTCGACGGCGCCAAGCGCCTGCGCGACGCCTTTGTCGAACAGGCGCTGGCCGCGCTCGACGAGGCCGGTTTTCAGGCGCAAGGCGATATCCTGCGAGTGGCGGCGCGTTTCGTCGCCGCGCGGGCGAGATGAGGGGGCGGATATGAGCACGTTCAACTGGGCCGATCCGTTCGAACTCGAATCCCAACTCACCGAAGACGAGCGGTTGGTGCAGAAAACCGCCTTCGCCTACGCCAGCGACCGATTGCGTCCGCGCGTGCTGGAGGCGTTCCGTCACGAGAAGACCGATCCCGCCATCTTCCGCGAAATGGGCGAGCTTGGCTTTCTCGGGCCGACGATTTCGCCCGAATACGGCGGGGCGGGGCTCGACTATGTCTCCTATGGCCTGATCGCGCGCGAGGTGGAGCGAATCGATTCCGGCTATCGCTCCATGATGTCGGTGCAATCCTCGCTGGTGATGCTGCCGATCGAGCAATTCGGCTCTGCCGGGCAGAAGGAGAAGTACCTGCCCAAGCTCGCCAGCGGCCAGTGGATCGGCTGCTTCGGCCTGACCGAGCCCGACCACGGCTCCGATCCCGGCTCGATGATCACGCGGGCGAAAAAAGTTCCCGGCGGCTACAGCCTGTCGGGCGCGAAAACCTGGATTTCCAACGCCCCGATCGCCGACCTCTTCCTCGTCTGGGCCAAGACCGAGGACGGGGCCATACGCGGCTTCTTGGCTGAGAAGGGGAACAAGGGGCTGGAGGCGCCGGCGATCCACGGCAAGGTCGGCCTGCGCGCCTCGATCACCGGGCAGATTCTGCTGGCCGACGCCTTCGTCCCGGAGGAGAATCTGCTGCCGGGCGTCTCCGGCCTGAAAGGCCCGTTCACCTGCCTCAACTCGGCCCGCTTCGGCATCGCCTGGGGCGCGCTCGGCGCGGCGGAAGCCTGCTACGCCACCGCCAGGCAATATGTGATGGACCGCAAGCAGTTCGGGCGGCCCTTGGCGGCCAACCAGCTGATCCAGAAAAAGCTCGCGGACATGGCGACCGACATCGCGCTCGGGCTACAGGGCTGCCTGCGGCTCGGCCGCATGAAGGAGGAGGGCCATCCCCCGGTGGAGCTTACCTCGCTGCTGAAGCGCAATTCCTGCGGCAAGGCGCTCGAAATCGCCCGCGCCGCGCGCGACATGCTCGGCGGCAACGGTATCTCGGACGAATACGGCGTCGCACGGCATCTCGTGAATTTGGAGGTGGTCAACACCTATGAGGGCACGCATGACGTACATGCGCTGATCCTGGGCCGCGCGATCACGGGATTGCCCGCGTTTAGCTAAATGTGTGAGCACGGGACAACCAGAACTCGCATTAGTTAGTTCAGAGCGCCGGGCGTACGGGCAGCGCAATGTCGAGGCGGCGAAGGCTCTCAATAAAGTGGAAGACGGACATGGGGGCCTCGTTGTGCAACCGGAAGCGATGTCGGTCGAGAAGCACGCATTCGAGACTGGCGAAGAAGTTCTTGCACATTGGTAGGAACATTAGCGCCGAGCAGGAAAAGCATGTGCCGCGCGATCTCGCGGAATTCGAAGATCGGTTCAACCGCCGATACGATCTTGGACCAATCATCCCGCGCCTCGCCATTGTCGCGCTGCGGACCGCTCCAATGCCTTACCACCTCCTGAAACTGGCCGACGCAACCGCGCAATCAGGACTCTGATTGGGATGAACCTGATGGCGCCGCGCCAGATGGCTAAACGTCGCCTGCTCGCGCACGCCTCCAGCGCAATCTCAGCTTTCAACGCCTCGTCTATCTTACGACTCATCTTCGTGATTTCCGCTCCTGCTATATCGGAGCAGATTGTTTCCAACTTAACCAACGGTCCCATTTTTCGGGCCGCTTCAGGCGCTCAATTCCCGACCACCCGCACCTTTCGCTTGATTCCGTCCAGACCCAACTCGTCGAATGTCTTTCCTTGATCTTCACCTACCGTCCCGGACTTCGACGCGTCCGCGCCGCCCGCGATTCCCGAACCTTCGCGACTGAGTGTGGCTGCCGCGTCCCGTAGCGCCATATCGACGCCGTTCGCGTCGGTCTTGCCAACGTCGGCCGTCGCTGCCGGTGAGGCTGTCGGCGTAGGCGGCGGCGCGACAATTGCCGTTTTGGCGGCTTTTGCCGACTTGGATTTCGGATCCAAATTGCCCTCCGACTTCGGCCGCGAAAGTTCAGCGGCCTTTTCCGGCGTGACAATGATATCTGACTTGTCCTCTTTGCCTAACAGGGATTCAGCCGGGGCCAAAACGCTGGCCCAGGTTTGACCGCGACGACGACAGGAACAAGACGGATCAAACGTTTTTCGGTATCGCAGCGCCGTTGGACTATCCATATATCGCACGCCGTTGATAGAAACCGCCTGTTCAATTTCGCCGCTCACCGGATAGGTGTAAAGCGTGACCTCCGCGTTTGGACAAAGCGCACGGCACATTTCGGCCAATGAATCCAATCGGCCGCTGCTGGCGGAATAAGAAAGGGGGAAAAATGCGCCGTCGCAGGACCGCACGCAAACCGCCTTTCCTCCCGCGCGCGCCTCGCCTGTCGGCGCAACAGATTTTTCAACTGGCCTATTCGGATCGCTCCCGTCGGGCAAAAGGGGTTGCTGCTCCAGATCACCGGGTTTCGGTTGTCCAAAAAGCGCGTCAATCAGGCCTGGGGATCGCGGAGGCTGGCCCGAACATTGCGCGTTGTAGCGCGCGATCAATTCGCCGCGGCCGGATTGACCGCCTCCTGATCTGGATTGCAGATCCTCCAGGTTTGCCCGCATCCTCCCAATCTGCGCGCGGATCTGACCACACTGCGGCGGTGGGTCAGATCCAAAAAACAGGAACTTTTTGTTGTTGCAGCCGATTTGTTCGGCGTAGGCTTCCGTTCGACCGATCTCGCCTCGCTGCCTCTCTGCGGCCGCCTGGTACTGCACATTTTGGCCTGAACGCGAGGCATCGGCGATCGCTCTGCGCAATCTCTCACAATCGGCATTGACCGCATCCGCCAGCGAGGCGAATGACAGGAATAGCGGCATAGCCACTGCTAACAGCGTCCCAACCGCGCCAAATTTGGCCGGCATACGAGTACTCTCTTTCACTAGACCTCCGGGTCCGCGAAGATATCCTTCACCCCTGATTCGCCGTAACTGACGAACCAAGGCGGCGTTAAAAAGGCGTCGCGATCGAGCCCTTCTGATATCCAATCAACATAGGGCGCAAGCCACTTATGACGCAAATCGATCTGACGACCTCCAATATATCGCAGATGTCTGTGTCGGAACTCTCGACCGCATTGAAGCGAACACTAGAGGACTGTTTCACGTATGTTCGCGTTCGCGGCGAGATTTCAGGTTATCGTGGGCCACATTCATCCGGACATGCCTATTTCGCGCTGAAAGACGACGCAGCGCGCCTTGACGCGGTCGTATGGCGAACCACACTATCGCGAATGAAAATAAAACCCGTGGAAGGGATGGAAGTTATTGCATCAGGTAAAATAACAACATTTGCCGGAAAGTCATCCTATCAAATAATAATTGAAATGCTGGAGCCCGCTGGAGTCGGAGCTCTCATGATTTTACTGGAAAATAGACGAAAACAACTGTCGGCGGAGGGTTTGTTCGACGCAGAGCGTAAGCGTAAGACGCCGTTCTTGCCTCGCGTCATCGGCGTCATCACATCCCCAAACGGAGCGGTGATTCGCGATATCCTGCACCGACTCTCCGACCGTTTCCCGGTTCATGTCGTCATTTGGCCAGTGCGAGTCCAGGGCGAGGGCGCCGCAGAAGAGCTGACCGCCGCGGTCACGGGTTTTAACGCGCTTTCGGAGGCCTCTCCCGTGGCCCGCCCCGATCTCATCATCGTCGCGCGGGGCGGTGGGGCGCTGGAAGATCTCTGGAGCTTCAATAACGAGGGGTTGGTGCGCGCCGTCGCCAGCTCCGCCATCCCAATCATTTCAGCCGTGGGCCACGAAACCGATTGGACCTTGATCGACCATGCCGCAGATTTGCGCGCACCTACACCAACGGCGGCGGCGGAGATGGCTGTTCCCGTTCGCGCCGACCTGGTCGCTCGGGTTGTGCAACTGGATGCGCGGGCGATCGCTTCCAACACACGCAACCAGCGCCAGCTTTCGGCGAATTTGCGCGCGACCTCGCGCGCGCTTCCGAATCTGGGCGATGTGATCGCTCTGAACTCTCAAAGACTTGATGCGTTGACCGATCGCTCCCGCTCTCTTTTGGAGACCAAAGCGAACAATAATTTGCTCAAGTTGGTGCGTTTGGACGCTCGTCTCAGAAGAATGTCGCCTGACATCAAAATTGCCGCGAGACGCGAGGCGACAAAGGTTTTAGCCTCGAGGTTGAAATCCGGTGGGCTGAGACTCCGTGAGGATATGGCTATTCTGGTAGCCCGAACGGGCAAGGCTTTGTCCACCTCTTCGATTCGGTATTGTGAGCGCAATGCGGATCGATCGCGATCCGTCCTTAGGCATTGGGAGATGAAACGCACCGAGGGTTCGCGCCTTTCCTCCATTTTGCTGCGCAAGATTGAACAATTCGGACAGTCTCTCGCGCGCGCATCAAGGGTGGGATGGGAGCGGCGTCAATTCGCTTCGATAAAGGCGGCCCGACTGTTGGGGGCCGTGAATTATCAATCGGTTCTCTCTCGCGGATATGCGTTGGTGCTGACGGACCAAAATCGAGTGCTGAGAACCGCGCAAGACGTTAGGTCGGCCCAAACGTTTACAATCAGATTGGGAGATGGCGATGTCGCCGCCCAGTCGTTGCGACTCACAAGAAAGCGAGCAGGGTCCAAACCTGATGCTAAGCAAAGTATGTTGTTCTGATCTCATGCATTGTGTCGCATGAGGAATTGTTGAGCGGCCGCGGAAAACCGGACCGCCGGCGCAATTTGCAATCGTAGCCGCTCACGCCGCTTGAGCGGGGCTCAAACTGCGACGGGTAGCGGTCGGCGATCGAGGGTCAGTCGGATGGCGTCGATGGATCTTCGGCGATCGGTCTCGACGACTGACCTTGCCCCCGAAAAGTGTCTCCCAAGGTTGTTGAATTATGCAGCTTCGGCGAGCTTTCGGGCAAGCCATTTCTTTTCGTAGGCCATGGGGCTGAGGTAGCCCAGGGTCGAGTGCAGGCGGGTGTGATTGTATCTTGTGATCCACGCCATGATTTCGTCGCGCGCCGCGCGGCGCGTTCCGAAATCATGGCGATGAATGCTTTCGGTCTTGAGCGAGCCGAACAGGCTCTCGGCGACCGCGTTGTCCCAGCAATCGCCCTTCCGGCTCATAGAGGCGCGCATCGCGAAGGCCCTGAGCTGGTTGGCGAAGGCCTTGCTGGCATACTGGCTTCCCCGGTCGGAGTGGAAGATCAGTCCCGGCGCCGGCCTGCGACGGAACCAAGCCATTCGCAACGCATCCACGACCAGTTGCGCGCCCATGCGGTCACCCATGGCGAAACCGACCACCTGCCGGCTGAACAGATTGATGACGGCGGCCAGATACAGCGCTGGCCCCGGTTGTCTGAACAGTTTCCCGCGAATGATAAGTGGCGTTCCGCCGGGGTTGGTCGTTAGCCGGATCTTATTTCTTCCGTATGCATTAAGATATTGATATTTATATTGTTTATGTTTTTATAAGCGCGATTTGTAGCCATGTAAATCAGATGTTTTTGTTGAATTCATGCGGTCTTGTGCTATCATCCGCCCATGTACATCGAATCTTCCCCAATCGCGCGTCGCCGCCCGCGATTTTGCTGTGCGAGAGCTATCGGGACGGCAAGACCGTGCGCAAACGCACCCTGCTCAACCTCAGCCACTGGCCGGCCGATCATGTCGAGGGTCTGCGCGGCGTGCTCCAGGGCGGGGTCGTCTTGCCCCCGGGCGAGCAACCCTTCGCCATCGAGCGCTCGCTGCCGCACGGCCATGTCGCCGCGGCGCTGGGCGCGGCTCGCGCCATTGGCCTGGATCGGATCATCGGGCCGAACCGTCCGCGCCGGGC
>JANLPL010000036.1:0-4467 GCA_031367195.1 Bradyrhizobium sp. | reverse complement strand
GCCAGCGCAGGCAAAGCTGCGCTTGATCGAGATCGGGCAGTTCCGAGACGAGAGCTGCGATGACGTTTCGACCAGAGGCCGAGTTCAGCCCGCTCGTAGGGAGCGCGCCAATCTCAGAGTTTTTCCCCCGCCTCGCCATCATTCGGCCTCGGCGGCGCGCTTCGTCGTCGCCCCCGCGCCCTCCCCCGGCTTCGATGCAATGGAATAGGCTGAGCCGCGATTGCGATCCGATTGAGCGAGCGCCACGACATACCCGCGCTTGCGTAGCCCGGTCAGGGCGGCTCGCGTCGTATGCGGAAGCCACCCGGTTACGGCGATGAGATCCGCGAGCGTTGCTCCGCCCGGTCGTGATAGCAATCCGATCACCGCCGCGATTTTGCTGTTCGGACGCGGCTCGCCGCGCCCGCGCCGTTCGATGGATCCAGGACCGGCGGTCTCTTGAGTGATGTTCGCAAGCGCCGCCGAGGATGCGGTCGGCATAGGAACCGGCGCGGCGCCTTCCTCGGTAGCGGTCGGCGCGTTGGAGGACGCCTCACCTTCCACCACGATCGCCTTCGCGACAGCGGCTGTCAGCTTAAGCGCGAAGGCCTTTCCCGTCGCGCCATCGTGACGCCACACGGGGATCGCCCCCCTGGCTTAAATCTCCCGAACCAAACCTGCTGCGATCAGCTTCTCTCTGGTCTTCACGAGTTGCGCGCCACGCAGCGACGACATCGGCGTAAGGCAACGATCTTCGCGTCGAGACGCCGCGTTGAGCAACACCATCTGCGACTCTGTCAGCTTAGTTGTCGCCAACACCAAATTCTGGCTTGTCTTGGACGTCTTTGGACCTTCGTTCTCTGCGGAGGCCAGTAATCTGGTCACTCACTGAGACGAGTCCCGGATCGAAGCGATCGGCGGGGCGAGGGTCACGGCGCGATAAATCGCCACGATGGTCTTGCCGGCGCCCGCAGAACCGACCGCGCGCCGGCCCCGAGTAGAAACGGTCGACCAGCGCACGCTGTGAGGGATGAAGAAAGACGCCCCACTTTTCCCAAGGGTAGGCAAGCACCTGTTCCAGTTCCTCCTGATCGACGATCAACCGGATGCGTCGCAAGGCGTCGGGGTGCGCGAACGGATCGGCGACAGGCGGCGGCGCGGGCACGCCGAACCTGCCGGTGGCGGCGCATTCGAGCGGCGCTTCCGAGGCCTCGGCCGGCAGGTGGGCCGCCAGCGTGAAGAAGCCGTCTTCAGAAGCTGAGCGGACATCGGCAAGCCAGTCGGGGGGTACGCCGATGGAGAGCAGCGCATCATCATCGAGCGAAGAAAACAGCGCTGGCGGCGCCATATTCCTTTCCTTGCCCTTGGCGGGCTCGGGGAAGACGAAATCGAACGTCGCCGGCGCAGCGATCTCCTCGACGCGCTCTCGCACCTCGACGATCTGTACGGCGCCCGTGCGCTGATGCGCCTCGATCCGGCGGCGCTCGGCCCAGGCATAGGCGTCGTCGTGATGGCCGACATAGGCGACCAGCAGGCTGTCGCCCGTCTTGTGGACGATCAGGCGGACGTCGCGATTGACGCGCGCCGATCAGAAGTTGGAGACCTTGCTCTTGTCGATGCGATGCAACTGAAGCCCGTTGCCGGTCGGGTCCATCTGCAAGTCAAAGACACTCGCCTTCACCGCCTTCTGGTCCGCGCCGGACAGTCGGTTGAATGATGATGATGTGGGTGTCCGCAACCAGGAAGTTCACGGCGCTACACTCTAAACACTTTCATAACCTGATCTCCAAAATGGTTGATCACCTTCACCGCGATGCGGCGGCCGGCCGGGCGTCGAAACTCGCGCGACGTGTCGGAATAGAGCGTCGCCCAGGCGTCCTCGTCGATGTCGGCCTGAAGGGCCGCTTTAAGGCTCTTGTAGGGATCGTTGACGCCGAGGAAATAGGCGTGGCGGACGAAGAAACTTTCCTCGTTGTATTCGGTGTCGATGAACCAGGCGGCGATGTCCGCCACGTCGTTCGAGCGGATGTCGCCGGTGTTGGGATCGAACACGTCGATGCCGTTGACCTTGACGCGGATATCAGGGCCGCCGTCATCAAGGATTTCGACATCGGGCTCGCCAAACACGACAAACACATTGCCGCGCCCGGTGGTCTTCAGTTCGTCCGACATGTGCGTGTCGGGGTTGATGCGCGCCTTGAGACTCTTGAGGCTGCCCAGCGCCCCGAGTTCGGTCGAATGGGCGTCGAAGTTGAAGGCGCAGGCGATCAGGATGTCGAAGCGGGCGTCCACCGGCTCGCGCGCGGCGGCGACGATGTCCTGCCGGCCAACGGCGCCGAATTCCGGACCGATCAGGATTGCGGCGCGGCGCTCGGGGCCATACTCGCTCTCGACGAAGGTTCCGCAGGCGCCGACGAACTGGCCGGGCCAGGGTGTCAGGCTCTCAAAGACGATGCGGTCTCCTTTCGCCTGTTGTTTGACGCCTTCCGCCTTGAGATAGTCGATGACGATGGCCGCGAAATCCTGCACCGCGAGATCGGCTTGCGCCGCCGGGCGGAGGCCCTTTGCGGCGGCGATGTCGTCGATCAGTTCTTCCGCGCTGGCTAGCGCCACGCGATGCGGCGACGGGCTTTCGACCTTGAACGGACCAGCTACGCGGACGCGGGCGTTGCCCGGATTAGGTCTTGTCCCTTCGGGTTTACCCGATGCAAATGTCGGAAATTAGTCCCCGAGAAAAATATTCTGTCGGTGCCACTCAAGCGTCGCCGGTGAAGGGCGCAGTTCGGCAATAATTGGGATAGAAATGGGCTTCCCGGCCAAACGCAAATATTCGTGTCCATTGTTGAAAACTGTTCGCACGCGATTGCTTACGACGAATTTCCCTTCAGAGTCGATCGTTGCGAATCCCTCATCGAAAACGGCGTGAATGTCCTTACGCAGCAACATTCCGTTGGTTGGCGAGTGGTCGCCACCCCTTGCAAACGGCACTATATGCGCAGATTCCAGCGCCGGCAGCACTTTCGTGTCAGATACCGCACATTTGAAATTGTATATTTCAGCAATTCGCATCCTGAACGCCCCTTGTCCCAGTCTGGGCAGGACCATCGCGGGGGCCCATAGCGCGCCTGCGGATCCTCGCCGAAGCCCTCAAAGTCGCGCTGGCCCTGCTTGAACGACAACGTCCGGCTCGTTCTTTCTTGCAGTCGCATGTATAATTTAGTTCCCTGTTCGCTGAGCGTTGAATAAACTTTGCCCGTGACGATATTCGAGGACCAATCATTTGGAACCGGAAACCAATCTCTTTCATCGAAGAAAACCGGGTCAGACAAGAGACGGCAACCAATCATCGAATCAATATGTGCGGCTACAGCTTCGCGATATTTTGATATCGCCCTTATGAGGGCGTCACTGGTCGCAACACCATTTGCGATACCCAGGGAATCCCAAGCAAGGCGAATTGGAGCGCTAATGCTGCTCACAAGCCGACCGTAAACACCAATCAGATTTCTTGGCGACTTAAGACGAAAGACAAAAAACCCTCCCTCTTCGATAGCTCTGAGTAACTGTTGAGAAGGCTTCCAAAAATTCACTTCCTCAAATGGTCCGTTGGTCCGGAGAAAGTCAAACCAGTCATTGTCGGTGTTGGCGACATAGAGCTCGTTCATGCTCTCTCCGCCTCCCAGAGTTGACCGTTAGCAAAGCCCCACCGAAACACCGTAGCGATCGGTCTTCCAGCACGGCTTCGAGGTGATGAAATTGACGTGCCGCGTCGATCCCCTGGGGTTATAGGGATCGAGCGTCGCGACGATTTCGCCTTCGCTGGTGCGCGTGCAGGCGATTTCGATTTTCTACGTCGCGCGCACGAGCTGGTTCTGCTAGAGGATCGCCCCGACCGGAACCCCCCTTCGTGACCAGATAACCCTCGTCGAGCCAGCGCCGGGCGAGACGCTGAATCTGCGGGAACAGGTGCTGTTTGGGAAAACCGTCCTCGTCGCGGAAACTCGTGTAGAGCAGGTGTTTTGCTAGGTTGAAGCTGATCTCGGAAGGGCACAGGCGCTCCAGCACCTGGGGCGTGATGGTGACGCCGGCGCCGACGATGCCCTCCATGACGACCGAGGTGGGGCCGACGTCCGCGGGCGTGATCTCCAGCCGGCTGTCCTCGGTGAATGCGGCTTCGAGCTTTTCGGATGGCAGATCGCGGCGGTAGCCGCTCACGCGCGGGAAGACGATCTTCAGCGCCGCGCGCTCCTTGATCGCGTGAACGCGCGTGACCGGCTGGGGCTTGGTCGGCTTGGCGACTTGCGGCGAGGCGGTGAAGTCGAACGGGAAGCCCATAATGTCGGCGTATTCGACATCGAACAGCCCGGTTTCGGGATTGAGATCGTAGGACTGGCGCCGCAAGCCGCGCCCGACCACCTGCTTGCACAGAAGCTGGGTGCCGAACGCGCGCACGCCCAGGATGTGGGTGACGGTCTGGGTGTCCCACCC
>JANLPL010000031.1:0-1926 GCA_031367195.1 Bradyrhizobium sp. | reverse complement strand
ACACCGCCGAAGAACGCAAAGGCCCGGTTGTGGGCGTCGAACACCATCTCCTGGGTCTCGCGTGGATAGGCCACGACGAACATCTGGCGGCTGAACGTCAGGCGGAAGTGCGCGAGCTTGATCGTCTGCATGACGCCGTTGCGTTCGACATGTTCGTGGCTCCAGTCGAACTGGCAGACCTCGCCGGGCGCGAAGGCCAGCGGGACGAACGCATGCGCCAGCGACGGGCCGGATTTGGCGGCCTTCCAGCGTTGGACAAAACGCTGAACGCTGTCGTAGGCGCCGCGATACCCCTCGGCCTGCAGCCCCTCGAACAACCGACGCGCGGTGCGGCGTTGGGGTTTCGGGAGCAGACGCTCGGTTCGCAGCCACCTCTCCAGCGTCGCCTCGAACGCGCCGAGTCTGGGCGTGGGTTGTTTGTCCCGCCGGTAGACAGGGTCAGTCTGGGTCCGGCAGTGCTTGCGGACGGTGGGGCGCGATAGCTTCAGGTCCCGCGCGATCGCGCTGATGCTCTCCCGGCTGACCAAATGACGGCGGCGGATTTCGGCAATCATGTCCATGAGCAACACCCCAGATTCTCCAGCAGAAAACCGGATCATCGCACGGACCAGGGTGGAAACTTTTGGACGCTGTTTACCCCCGGAATCTGGAAAGTTTTGCACGCTGTTTTACAGTCCACCGAAGGCAACGCCGCTTACGCGCGGGCGCCGATGAGGACGGCCTTGGCGCAAAAGTCAATTCCGATAGAGCAGCGATATATCGTCACGATCGACGTTGCGGAAACCTCGGACGATTTTTTGAATGATGGGAAGTCGAGGTTCGCGTCACCATTTACCTGTCTCTGCACGCCATAGCCCTACGCCCCCAAGACGCTTGTTGAACCGCCCCAATTCCTGCCCTTTCTAATCGTCCCCATCACCGATCGCGATGTGCGGTCGGCTCGAAGCGGGGTCGAACGTGGCGGTCCAGTCCTTCCAGTCCGAGGCGGTTTCACGAGGCGCGCGCATGCTGCGCACCGCGCTCGGCCCCGCGATCGCCGCCTTTCTCGAAGACCCGGCAATCGTCGAAGTAATGCTGAACCCCGACGGCAGGCTCTGGATCGACAGATTGTCGACCGGATTGGCCGACACGGGAGAGCGCCTCTCGGCCGCCGACGGCGAGCGCATCGTCCGCCTCGTCGCCCACCATGTCGGCGCCGAGGTTCACGCCGGCGCGCCGCGCGTATCGGCCGAATTGCCCGACACGGAAGATCGGTTCGAGGGTCTTCTGCCGCCCGTCGTGGCGGCGCCGGCGTTCGCGATCCGCAAGCCCGCGGTCGCTGTCTTCACGCTCGATGATTACGCGACCGCTGGAATCATGACGCCGGCGCAAGCGACGGTGCTCCGGCGGGCTGTGGCCGAGCGCCGCAATATCCTCGTCGCGGGGCGAGTTCGGTCTTGTCGTCGGCAAGGGCATCCGGAAGGTGGACGAGCTGCGGCGACGCATGGACAAGTTGGAGCCCGACCAGCTGCCCGACGAGACGCGAGCGGCGATCGGCTGCCTGTTCGACCACATCGACGGGCTGGGCGAGCGCATCGGCGCCGTCGAAGCCCGCGTCATCGCCTGGCACAAATCCAGCGAGATCAGCCAGAGACTTGCGTCCGCGCCGGGCGTGGGTCCCATGACGGCAACGGCCCTTGTCGCCGCGGTGGGGGACGGCAGGCAGTTCCTGTCGGCCCGGCACTTCGCCGCCTGGCTGGGGCTGACGCCACGCATCCAGGCGAGTGGCGGCAAGGAGCGCATCGGTCGGATCAGCAAGGGTCGCGATCGCTACCTGCGCACCCTTCTGATCCACGGTGCGCGCGCTGTCGTGGGCACCACGTTACGCAAGGAAGTGGCGCCCCCGCCGTGGCTGACCGCCATGATCCGCCGACGACCGGTGAATGT
>JANLPL010000011.1:0-1822 GCA_031367195.1 Bradyrhizobium sp. | reverse complement strand
GATCTTCTCGAACCGTTCGAGCGCCTCCGCGTTCTTGATCAGGACGCCTAAGCTGGCGCCGCGTCCGACGCCGACCATGATCGACATCGGCGTGGCGAGGCCGAGCGCACAGGGACAGGCGATGATGAGCACCGACACCGCCGCGACGAGGCCGAAGGCGTAGCGCGGCTCTGGGCCGAACGTCGCCCAGGCAAGGAACGCGACTGCCGCGACCGCAATCACCAAGGGCACGAACCACCCGGCGACCCGGTCGGCAAGCCGCTGGATCGGCGCGCGGCTTCGCTGCGCTTGCGCCACCATCTGGACGATCTGCGCCAGCATGGTGTCGCGCCCGACCTTGTCGGCGCGCATCAGGAAAGCGCCTGACTGGTTCAGCGTGCCGCCGATCACTTTGTCGCCGACGCTCTTGCTCGCCGGCATGGATTCGCCCGTGACCAGGGATTCGTCGACCGCGCTGCGGCCCTCGACAATCGCGCCATCGACGGGGATTTTCTCGCCCGGTCTTACGCGCAGCCGATCGCCGGCCTGGACGGCCTCCAGGGCGACGTCCTCGTCGCCGCCGTCCGCACGAATGCGGCGCGCGGTTTTCGGCGCGAGATCGAGCAGCGCGCGGATCGCGCCGCCGGTCTGGTCGCGCGCGCGCAGCTCCAGCACCTGGCCCAGCAACACCAGCACGGTGATGACGGCCGCCGCCTCGAAATAGACCGCGACGGCGCCTCGCGCGTCGCGAAACGCCGCGGGGAACAAGCCCGGCGCGAGCGTAGCGACGACGCTATAGACGTAGGCGACGCCGACGCCCATCGCGATCAGCGTGAACTTGTTGAGGTTGCGCGTTTTCAGCGACGCCCAGCCGCGCACGAAAAACGGCCAGCCCGCCCAAAGCACGACCGGCGTCGCGAGCGCGAACTGCACCCAGGTCGCGCCAGAGCCCATCAGCCAATGCGCGCCCGTGAGATGGCCGCCCATTTCAAGCACAAGGACCGGGACCGACAGCGCGAGCGCGATCCAGAAGCGCCGCGTCATATCGACAAGCTCGACGTTCGGCCCGGAATCGAGCGACGCCACCTCGGGCTCCAGCGCCATGCCGCAGATCGGGCAAGCGCCCGGCCCGACCTGACGTATTTCAGGATGCATCGGGCCGGTGTAGATCGTTCCCGGCGGCGGCGCGGCGGCGGGAGTCGCCGGCGCTGGGGCGAGATAGCGCGCCGGTTCGGCCGCGAATTTCTCGCGGCAGCGCCCCGAGCAGAAATAGAAGGTCTTGCCCGCGTGCTCGGCCCGATGTTTGGCGGTCGCCGGATCGACTTTCATGCCGCAGACCGGATCGGTCGCGCGAGCGGCGCTGTTCAGGAACTTGTCGGGATCGCCGAGAAATTTCCGCCGACAGCCGTCGCAGCAGAAATAATGCGTCGCGCCGGCGTGCTCGGCGACGTGCTTCGCCGTCGCCCTGTCGACAGCCATGCCGCAGATGGGATCGCGCGCCTGTCCCTCTTTGAGCGGCGGCTCGAACAGGTTCATCACCGCGTGCGGCGTAGCGTGCTTGTGCGAAGCGTGGTCGGTCACAGGCGAAACTCCTCTGCGGCCAGCGAAGCCGAGGCTTGTCGAATGTCGCGAAGGAGACTAGACCTTCCCATCGTAGGAAGGTCAAGGACCATTGCGCCATGAATATCGGAACCGCTTCCGAGGTCTCGGGCGTCAGCGCGAAAATGATCCGCCATTACGAGGCGATCGGTCTGTTGCCGCCGCTCGTCCGGCGCGACAACAGCTACCGCGACTATGGCGCGCAGGAGGTGCACGAGCTCCGGTTCATCGGCCGCGCCCGCAA
>JANLPL010000424.1:0-1954 GCA_031367195.1 Bradyrhizobium sp. | reverse complement strand
GCGATCTGGAGCCAGGGCGGCCGCACGCCGCAACTGCCCAACAGCGCGCTGTTTCAGCCGATCTCGCTTCCCTTCGAGGGCGCGCTCGCGCCGCTGCCGATCCTGGGGCCGATCTATTCTCACCTGATCTCGCATCACGATCTCATCACCTATTTCGCCTTCGCCTTGGCGCCGCTGACCTATTGGGCGCTTTACTCCACAAGGTTCGGCCTGCGCGTGCGCGCGGTCGGCGAAAATCCGGCGGCGGTGGACACGGCGGGCCTGACGGTGCGGGGATTGCGTTACGCCTCGGTGATGATCTGCGGCGTGCTGGTGGGGCTATCAGGCGTCTATCTCTCGCTTGCCCAGGCTGCCTATTTCCAGCCGCATATGAGCGCGGGCAAGGGCTTCATCGCACTCGCCGCGCTGGTGTTCGCGAAATGGCGGCCGTGGCCGGCTCTGGCGACCTGCCTGCTGTTCGGCTTTCTCGACGCGCTGTCGATCCGGTTGCAGGGCGCGGTGATCCCGGGCCTCGGCGAGGTTCCGGTGCAGGCGATCCAGGCTCTGCCCTATGTGATGACGGTCGTGCTGCTCGCCGGCTTCATCGGCAAGGCGATCCCGCCCAGGGCTTCCGGTGTGCCCTATGTCAAGGAACGTTGAGGCGCTGTTTTCGGCGGCGAAGAAGGCGTACGACAACGCCTATGCGCCCTATTCGAACTTCCCCGTCGGCGCGGCCTTACTGACGGCGGAGGGCGAGATTTTTTCCGGCTGCAACGTCGAGAACGCCGCCTATCCGCAAGGGGCCTGCGCCGAGGCCGGCGCGATCGCGGCAATGGCGCTCGCCGGCAGGCGGCGCATCGCCGAGGTTCTGGTGATCGGCGGCGGGACGGGGCTTTGCACGCCGTGCGGCGGGTGCCGGCAGCGGTTGCGCGAATTCGCCGGGCCGGATGTGACGATCCACGTCGCGGGGCCGGAGGGGGTGCGGGCGAGCTTCACTTTGGCGGAACTGCTGCCGCAATCCTTCGGGCCGGAGAATTTGGGATGAGGCGCGCGTCATTGATTGGCGGATAAAGTGATTGGGGCGAGCTGATGTTCTTGACGACAACGAACAACCCTTTTTGGTCCCGGCGGAAGTGGATTTTGCTGGTGATCCTTCTGTTTCTGGGTCTGAACGTGGGCACGCCATTGCTATTGACGATGCATGTCAAGATAAAATGGTAAGGTTCGCGTCGAGGCGCCCAATAGGCACGCTCTTAATTAGTTGGACACTACCGTCTGCGGGGGCGCTTTGCCGACGATCAGCACGTTCTATGGCCACGTTCTATGGCATTGTCATCGCCATGTACTGGGGCGATCATGCGCCTGCGCATTTCCACGCGCTCTATGGCGAGCACGAAGCGTTGATCGAAATCGCCACGCTCGCTATCATACGAGGGAGCCTGCCCCGCCGCGCGCAAGCCCAGGTATGGGAGTGGGCTCGAGAACATCGAGAAGACCTTCTCGGGAATTGGGACCTATGCTCGCGAATTCAGACTCGATCCCGGATTCCGCCGCTGATCTAGAAATCCAGCCGGCGCCTCGTTCTCCCTGGCGGGTCGTGGAAGTCGAGGCGCTGCCGAACTTTCGCTTGGCGCTAACCTTTCGCGATGGGCTGGAAGGCGTCGTCGATATGAAGAGCCTGATCTTCTCGCCACTCGCAGGCGTTTTCGCGGCCTTGCGCGACGAAGCGCTGTTCGCCCAGGTCCGAGTCGAGACCGGCGCTCCCGGTTGGCCCGGCCAGATCGATATCGCGCCTGATGCGATCTACGACGGCCTGAGGTCGAGCGTGCGCCGCGAATATAGCGTTTGAAGCGCCACGCGATGAAAGCGCGACGGTCAAATGCCCGCTCAGACGCGGACCACTTTCAGAATCGCTGGCATCCTCCGCGCTCTCTAACGTAACGGAAACTGTGTCTTTCATGGCCCACCTCTTCTC
>JANLPL010000419.1:0-7719 GCA_031367195.1 Bradyrhizobium sp. | reverse complement strand
TCGCGGTTCGGGCGCTCCGAGCGCGCCCCGCGCTGGACGACAAGATCCTGACCGACTGGACCGGGCTCGCCATCGCGGCGCTCGCGCGCGCGGCGGCCGTGTTCGAGGCGCCGGAGATGTTGGCCGCCGCGCGCGCGGCGTTCGACTTTCTCGATGCGTCCCTGCGCGATGCGAAGGGGCGGCTTGCCCATGCCTGGCGGGCCGGGCGGATCGGCGCGGCGGGAATGCTCGACGACAGCGCCAGCTTCGCCCGCGCCGCGCTGGCTTTGTTCGAGGCGACCGGCGAGCCGGGCTATCTCCAGCTTGCCGAGCGCGAGACGCGCGCGGCGCTGGCGCTTTTCGGCGCCGAGGATGGCGGGCTCTATCTGACGGCGGCGGATGCGGAAGATGCGCCGGCCGTGCGGCCGCGTCTCGCCCATGACGGCGCGAGCCCGAGCGGCGTCGGGCTGATGGCGGAGGTTCTGGCGCGGCTCTATCATCTCACCGATGCGCTGGAATGGCGCGCGGCGGCGGAGCGAGTGATCGGCGCCTTCGCCGGCGGCGATCCGCGCGAGACGACGCAATCCCCGCTGCTGCTGGTCGCCTGGGACATGCTCGCGAGGGGCGGTTGCGTTGTCGTCGAAGGCGATGGGGGGCTACTCGCGGTTGCGCGGCGCGCGCCCGATCCCGCGCTGGCCGTGTTCCCGCTCGACCGCGCGCGCTGGCCTGATGGCTCCCTCGGCGGACGCCCCAGGCCGCCGCATACGCCGGCCGCGATGGTCTGTCGCGGGCAGACCTGCGAGCTTCCGCAGCAAGACCCGGCCGCGCTGGCCGCCGCCTTGCGGTTGCGCCGGCGCGCGCGCGTCTAGCGCCGCAGCAGCCAGCGCAGCAGCGCTATCACGACAAGGGCCGAGATCAGCCCGCCAAACAGCACGTCGGACAGGAAATGGCCGCCGAAGGCGACGCGCAACAGGCTCGTCGTGACGCCAAAGGCGAGCGCGGCGGCGACGGCGGCGGCGCGCAACGGCGGCGGCGCCAGCAGCGCCGGGGCGAGCATCCAGAGGCCGGACGCCGCCTCGCCGGAGGCGAAGGCGCAGTTCTTCACGCAGGCGCCGTCGAAACGCCACCAGGGCCGGAACGCCTGATCGCCGCCAAACTCCACGACATGCACCGGGCGCGGACGGTGCGAGTGATCTTTCAGGCCGAGATTGACGATCAGGCCGGAGCCCAGCGTCAGGCTGGCGACGAGAAAGATCATCGCCCGCGTCGAAGGAGCCGGGCCGCTCCAGCCGAAACTGCGGGCGGCCCACAGCGCAGCGAGTGCTCCCAGCAGCCAGAACGGCGCCAGCCGCAGCCCATCGCGCGCCACGCCGGCATAGCGGTTCGCACCCCAGAAGCCGCCGTGATCGTGAACGAAGCGGGACGCCGCGAGATCGATCTGGGGCCACAGGCCGAACACTAGGCCGACGACGACCAGCGCGAGCGCGAGGGCGATCAGGATGCGGTCGGTTGGCAAGAGCGGATCCTTTCGTCGCCTCGCCTAAAGCACCGCGCGGCGGCGCGAAAGGCGGATCAGTCGATTTTGCGCCCGAGCGTTTCCGGCGGCGCGAACGCGCCGGTCATTGTCGTCGCAACCACCGCGATACCCCAACGGAAATTCTCTTACCGCGCTTCGAGCGCGCGCCGCGCCAGTTCGCTCCAGTAGGCGACGCCATAGGGCAGCGCCTCGTCGTTGAAATCGTAAGCGGGATGATGCACCGGCGCCGAGTCGCCGTTGCCCATGAAAATGTAGGCGCCGGGCACGCGGTTCAGCATGAAGGCGAAATCCTCCGCGCCCATCACCGGCTTGATGCCGTCGTGCACGTTTTCCGCGCCGACCACCGCGCGCATCGCCGCCACCGCGATGTCGGTCTCGCGCGGATGGTTGACGGTGGTGGGATAGGGTTTCGTCCGCGAAGGTTTGACCTCGACCGTCATGCCATGCGCCGCCGCGACCCCGTCGCAGATGCGGCGGATCTCTGTCTTGATCAGGTCCGCCGTCGCATCCGACAAGGTTCGGAAGGTGCCCCGCATTTCGACCTTGTCGGGGATCACGTTGAAGGCCTCGCCGGCGTGAATCGAGGTGATCGACAGCACGGCAGGCTCCAGCGGATCGATCACGCGCGAGACAATGGTCTGAAGGCTCAGCACGATTTCGGCCGCCGCGACGATCGGGTCGCGCGCCAGATGCGGCATCGCCCCGTGGCCGCCCTTGCCCTGCACGACGATTTCGAGCCGGTCGGCCGAGGCCATCGCCGGTCCGCGCGCGACGGCGAACTGGCCGATGGGCAGGCCCGGCCAATTGTGCAGGCCATAGACGCCCTTGACGGGGAAGCGCTCGAACAGGCCGTCCTCGATCATCGCCTCCGCGCCCGCGCCGCCTTCCTCCGCGGGCTGGAAGCAGAACACCAGCGTGCCGTCGAAATCGCGCGCTTCCGCCAGATGCTTGGCGGCGCCGAGCAGCAGCGTGGTGTGGCCGTCGTGGCCGCAGGCGTGCATGACGCCGTGCGTCTGCGAGCCGTGGTCGGCGCCGGTCGCCTCAAGGATCGGCAGCGCGTCCATGTCGGCGCGCAGCAGAACCCGCTTGTCGGCGCTCATCGCCGCGCCGTTCGCGCCGTGCAAGAGGCCGACGACGCCGGTCTTGCCGATTCCCTCATGCACCTCGTCGAAGCCGAATTCGCGCAGGCGGCTCGCCACCACCTTGGCGGTGCGATGGCAGGCGTAGAGCAATTCCGGATGGCGATGAAAGTCGCGCCGCCACTCCGTAAGTTCCGGCACGAGGGCGGCGATGGAGTTCTTGATGGGCGCGTTCATGGCAGGGCTCCGCAGCCCCATGTGATGGCAGCGAGCGGCAATGGGGTCAACCCGCGCCGCTGTTGCGCTTTCGGGCCCCGAGCCCCTATATTGCGTCATGCACAACGCTTGGCGGGGAAGCCCATGATCGGCGCCGACGACGATATTCTCAACGCAGCGGAAAGATGGCGCGCGGAGGGCCGCGAGGTGGCGATCGCCACCGTGATCGAGACCTGGGGCTCGGCGCCGCGCCCGGTCGGCTCGCATCTCGCCATCGATTCTGACGGCCGGTTCTTGGGCTCGGTCTCGGGCGGCTGCGTCGAGGGCGCTGTCGTAGAGGAGGCGCTCGATGTGATCGCCTCCGGCAAACCGAAAACGCTGGAGTTCGGCGTCGCCGACGAGACGGCTTGGAAGGTCGGCTTGTCCTGCGGCGGCCGGATCAAGGTCTATGTCGAGCGGGTCGAGGGATGAGGCTCGAACATCTCAAGCAGTTGAACGCCGCAAGGCGCGAGCGTCGCGCCTGCGTGCTGGTGACCGATGTCGCCAACGGGGCGCAGCGCTTTGTCGCGGCCGAGGTGACAGCGGACGATCCGCTCCGCGAGGAGATAGAGGCGGCCTTGCGCGCAGGCAAGAGCGGGACGGTCGAGCGCGAAGGCGTCAGCTATTTCCTCACCGTGCAGGTTCCCCCGGTGCGGCTGGTGATGATCGGGGCGGTGCATATTTCGCAGGCGCTTGGTCCGATCGCCCGTATATCAGGGCTCGATCCGATCGTGATCGACCCGCGCACGGCTTTCGCGAGCGCCGAGCGTTTTCCCGATACGCCGGTGCTGGCGCAATGGCCCGACGAGGCGTTGGCGGCGCGCCCACTCGACCGCTACACCGCGATCTGCCTGCTGACGCACGATCCCAAGATCGACGACCGGGCGCTGACGCGCGCCCTGCGGGCGGAATGTTTCTATATCGGCGCGCTCGGCTCGCGGAAGACGCACGCCAAGCGGATTGAGCGGATGCAGGCCGAGGGGTTCGACGAGGCCGCGTTGGCGCGTATCCACGCGCCGATCGGGCTCGACATCGGCGCGGTCAGCCCTGCCGAAATCGCCGTCTCCATCGCCGGCGAGATCGTCGCCGCCTTACGCAAGAAGCCGCTGCGCTCGGACGGGCCATGAAATTCGGTCCCGCTGATGTCGCCGAAGCGCTCGGCGCGATTTCCGCCCATGCCGTTCGCGCCGGCGAGACGCGGCTGAAGAAGGGCCAACGCATCGGGCCGGAGCAACAGGCGGCGCTGCGCGCGGCGGGCGTCGCCACCGTCATCGTCGCGCAACTGGAGCCGGCCGACATCGGCGAGGACGCGGCGGCGCAGGCGCTGGCGAGCGCCATCGCCGGGCCGCATCTCCGGCTCGATCCGCCCTTCACCGGCCGGGTCAATCTGTTCGCGACCGCGAACGGTCTGCTTAGAGTTTTGCGCCCCCGCATCGACGCGATCAACCGGATCGACGACGCGATCACCGTGGCGACGCTGGCCGAATACGCCCCCGTGGTCGCCGGCGACATGGCGGCGACGGTGAAAATAATCCCGTTCGCGGCGGACGCGACGGCGCTGGCGGCGGCCTGCGCGGCGGCGGGGGAGGCGGCGGTCGGCGTCGCGCCCTATCGGCCGCTGCGGGTCGGCGTCGTCTCGACCCTGCTGCCGGGATTGAAGCCGAGCGTGATCGCCAAGACGCTAGGCGTGTTGGAGGCGCGGCTCACCCCGGCGCGCGCGCGTATCGTGGAGGATCTGCGCGTTGGTCACGAGACGGCGGCGCTGGCTGACATGCTGACGCAGATGAATGCGCGCTGCGACCTCATCGTGGTGTTCGGCGCCTCTGCCATCACCGACCGGCGCGACGTGATCCCGGCGGCGCTGGAGCAGGCGGGAGGCCGCATCGAGCATTTCGGGATGCCGGTCGATCCCGGCAATCTCTTGCTTTACGGGGAACTCGGGGCCAAGCCGGTGATCGGCGCGCCGGGTTGCGCCCGCTCGCCCAAGGAAAACGGGTTCGACTGGATTCTTGGCCGCGTGCTGGCGGATGTGCCGGTAACGCGCGCGGACATTCAGGCGATGGGGGTCGGCGGGCTGCTGATGGAGATCGAGAGCCGGCCGCAGCCGAGACAGGGCGATGGCTGAAATCGCCGCCCTCGTGCTCGCGGCGGGCCAGGCGTCGCGCTATCGCGCGGCGGGCGGCGCCGAGCCGACCAAGCTGATCGCCGATTGGCGCGGCGAACCGCTGGTGCGCTGGGCGGTGATGGCGGCGCTGGCTTCGCGGGCGCGACCCGTGGTGGTGGTGACGGGCCATGCGCGTGACGAGGTGCGGGCGGCGCTGGCCGGGCTCGACGTGCGCTTCACGCATAATCCCGATTTCGCCGAGGGGCTGTCGTCCTCGCTGAAGGCAGGCGTCGCGGCGCTGCCGGCCGTCGCCGCCGGGGCGGTGGTGTTGCTCGGCGACATGCCGGAGGCTTCGAGCGCGGTGGTCGATGCGCTGATGGAAGCGTTTCGCGGCGCCCCGGACGCGCTTGCGGCGGTTCCCGTTGCGGGGGGCCGGCGCGGCAATCCGGTCCTGCTCGGGCGCGCGCTGTTCGCCGAGATCGCACGGTTGCAGGGCGACGAAGGGGCGCGCGCACTGTTGCAGGCGTTGCCGGCCGGGCGGGTCGTCTCGGTCGAGGTCGTGGGCGCGGGGGTGACGAAGGACATCGACGGGCCCGAGGATTTCCGCTGAGGCCGGGAACGCTTAGACGCGGCGCCCACAACCCTCTATACCGCCGCCATATAGCCTAGGGGAACGCCATGACCGATCTGCGCAACAACTACATCGCCGGCGAATGGGTGGAGGGCGCCTCCGTCACCCGCAACGTCAACCCGTCCAACACCGACGACGTGATCGGCGAATTCGCACAGGCGAGCGCCGCGCAGCTCGATACCGCCGTCAACGCCGCCCGCGCGGCGCTGCCGGCTTGGGCGCGCTCGACGGTGCAGGAGCGGCATGACGTGCTCTTGAAGGTTTCGCTGGAGATCGCCGCGCGCAAGGAGGAGCTTGGCCGGCTGCTGGCGCGCGAGGAGGGCAAGACGCTCCCGGAGGCCATCGGCGAGGTTGCGCGGGCGGGGCAGATCTTCGATTTCTTCGCCGGCGAAGTGCTTCGCATACCCGGCGAGAAATTCGCTTCCGTGCGACCTGGCGTCGACATCGAAGTGACGCGCGAGCCGGTCGGCGTGGTGGGCGTCATCGCGCCATGGAATGTCCCGATCGCCATTCCCGCCTGGAAGATCGCCCCGGCGCTCGCCTATGGCAATACGGTCGTGTTCAAGCCGGCCGATCTCGTGCCGGGTTCGGCCCACGCGCTGGCGGAGATCATCGTGCGCGCGGGCGCGCCCAAGGGCGTGTTCAACCTCGTGATGGGGCGCGGTTCGTCAGTGGGGCAGGCGATGCTCGATCACCCCAAGGTCGATGCGATTTCGTTTACCGGCTCGGTTTCGACCGGCAAGCGCGTGGCGGCGGCTTGCGTGTCGCATATGCGGAAGTTCCAACTGGAGATGGGCGGCAAGAACCCGCTCGTGGTGCTCGACGACGCGGACCTGAAAGTGGCGGTCGAGAGCGCCGTCAATGGCGCGTTTTTCTCGACCGGCCAGCGCTGCACGGCCTCCTCGCGGTTGATCGTCACCGAGGGAATCTACGGCCGTTTCGCCGATGCGTTGGCTGAACGGATGCAGGGGCTCGTCATCGGCGATGCGGTGCAGTCGGGCGTACACATTGGCCCGGTGGTGGACCAGAACCAGCTCGATCAGGATTTGAGCTATGTCGACATCGGCAAGCAGGAAGGCGCGAAGTTGAAGCTCGGCGGCGAGCGGCTGAATCGCGAAAAGCCGGGGTTCTACATGGCGCCGGCCTTGTTCGTCGATGCCTCGAACGACATGCGGATTTCGCGCGAGGAGATTTTTGGCCCCGTGGCGGCGATGATCCCGGCCAAATCCTACGAACACGCGTTGGAACTCGCCAACGACACGCAATTCGGTCTTTGCGCGGGCATCTGCACCACGAGCCTCAAGCACGCGACCCATTTCAAGCGCAATATCGAGGCCGGCATGACCATGGTCAACCTGCCGACCGCCGGCGTCGATTATCACGCGCCGTTTGGCGGCCGGAAGGGGTCGAGCTACGGCTCGCGCGAACAGGGGCGATACGCCGCGGAGTTCTACACCATCGTCAAGACGGCCTATACTCAGGCCTGACGTAAGGCTTGCATTGCATTGTCGCGCGTCACCGCTATGATTTGGCGGCGGCGTGCGAGGCGCGGCGGCGCCACGGTGGGGAGGGGAATGTAAATGGACGTTGATCTCAAGGATCAGATCGCGCAGGTCTTGTCGCCCGATGTAGCGCGGCAACTCGCCGCCACCGTCGGCATGGACGACGGACAGGGCAAGACCTTTGTCGCCGCCGCCGTTCCCGCGCTGCTCGCGACCTTCCTCAGCTCGCTGGATCATGGCGACGGGGCGCGGGCGCTGAGCGACGCGATCTCCAATTCCGATCCCAATGCAATGGAGCGGCTGCGTCGCGCGCTGGCCGCGCATGATTTCCAGCCGCTCAACGAAGGCGCCAATGCGCTGACCCCGGTGCTGGGGCAGGGGCCGCGCGACCGGCTCGCCAATAGCCTGGCCGATTTCATCGAAACGCCGATCGAGGCGGCGATGCCGGCTTTGGGCGCGGTCGAGCAGGCGGTCGTCGCCGTGATCGGCCAGATGGACCCCTCGCTGTGGTCGGACGGCGATTCGCTGAAGAAATTCCTGCTGAGCCAGAAGGCGTCGATCATGGCCGGCGTTCCCGCGGCGCTCGCGGGCCTTGTCGGCGCCCCCGCCGCCGCGCCGCCGCCGCCGCCGCC
>JANLPL010000407.1:0-2857 GCA_031367195.1 Bradyrhizobium sp. | reverse complement strand
CGGCAATTAAAGTAGTTGTCGCCACGTCACCCTATTGCCAAACGACACCTATGCGCGTAGCTTTCTCCTCGCTACTCGACGCTCGCCCGATTTGGCCAGCTTAATTGTCGATAAGCGGCCACCGTAATTGTCGCTCTGCACCGACATCCGTATCATCCAGGTCCTGCTCGGGCACAGCGATCTGACGACCACGACGCGCTATGCCCAAGTGGCGACCACCACCATCGCCAACACGATCAGCCCGCTCGACCGCACGCAATTGGGGATCGCGCCGCCCGGCTGATCCGAAGCTGCGATGCGCACGCCCCTGGAGGTGGCGGACGTGTTCCGCCGCCACGGCGCCGCCTATCGCCAAGCGCACGACGGCCATATCGGACGCGTCGAGCATAAGGTGATGCGCGCGATCGAGGCCTGCCGGACGGCGGCCTTGGGCGGCCATGTCGAACAATGCGCGGACTGCGGCTTCACCCGGCATGCCTACAATTCCTGTCGCAACCGGCATTGTCCGAAGTGCCAGGGCCTGGCCCGCGCCGAGTGGCTCGCCGAGCGGCAGACCGAGTTGTTGCCGACCCAATATTTCCACGTCGTCTTCACCATGCCCCCAGCCGTCGCCGAGATCGCCTTCCAGAATAAGGCGATCGTCTACGGCGTTCTCTTCAAGGCGGCGGCCGAAGCTCTGCGCACGATCGCCGCCGATCCCAGGCATCTGGGCGCCCAGGTCGGTCTCCTGGCCGTGCTCCATACCTGGGGCCAGAACCTGCATCATCATCCACACGTCCACTGCGTCGTGCCCGGCGGCGGGCCTTCGCTGGACGGAACACGTTGGGTCTCCTGCCGGACTGGCTTCTTCCTGCCCGTGCGCGTGCTCTCGCGGTTTTACCGACGTTTGTTCCTCGAAAACCTGCAAGTCGCCTTCGACACCGGCGCGCTCGGCTTCTTCGGCGCACTCGCCCATCTCGCCCAACCGGCCGCGTTCGCTCGCCTCCTCGCCCAAACGCGTCAGATCGAATGGGTCGTCTATGCCAAGCCGCCCTTCGGCGGCCCGAGCCAAGTCCTGGCCTATCTGGGCCGCTACACCCATCGCGTCGCCATCGCCAACAGCCGCCTCGTCGACACCGACGACGATCAGGTCGCCTTTCGCTGGAAAGACTATCGCCATCACGACAAGGCCAAGGTCATGACCCTGGCGGCCGACGAGTTCATCCGCCGCTTCCTGTTGCACACTCTGCCCGACGGATTTCATCGCATTCGCCACTACGGCTTCCTCGCCAATGGCCATCGCGCCGGCAAGCTCGCCCTCTGCCGACGTCTGCTTGGCCCGCGCCGACGCCACAGCCCATCCCACCCGCCGCCGACTATCGCGAGAAATACCTACGCCTCACCGGCCACTCCCTCGATGTCTGCCCCTGCTGCGCCGGCCTCATGAAAAACCTCGGCGCGATCCCGCCCGTGCGTCCCGCTTGTCAGGACACCTCATGATGCGATCGCCCGCCGCCGGCTCAATCGCGATTTTCCTCCGCGCATCTCGGGAGCGCCCGAGGACCGTTGTGCCCAATGTCCCCGAATCCGACGATAGAAAGCATCGCGAAGCCGCCGCGCCGCGAAGAAGCGCTGCTCGACGCCTTTTCATATCTTTCAGGGGCGTTCAAACCGGCGGGAACCGAACAACAACGCCGCCGACGGCGACCTCGGACAAACCGACGGCGCCTAAATCCCCATAGGGCGCCCGCCACCCCGCGGTGTAGTTCAATCAGGCTTCAATGTGGTCGCGCAACGAGGCGACCGAACCCGTCGTTGTGCGACGCGCGACCACACAGAACCCTTTAGATTCATGAGGAGCCTTCCGACGGAGGGCTTTTGGATGGAACGTTACGGATTGCGGGACGATCAGTTTGCGCGGATCGAACCTTTGCTGCCGGGTCGCCCCGGCCACGTTGGGCGCGATAGCGAGCGGGGCAACCGTGTTTTTGTTGAAGCTCTGATTTGGAAGTTTCGTTCGGGAGCGCCCTGGCGCGATTTGCCGGAGCGCTTCGGCTCCTGGAAGAATAATCACACCCGGTTCTCCCGTTGGGCGAAGACAGGGGTTTGGGAGCGTCTTTTCAAGACCTTGGCCGATGACCCCGACAACGAATACGCCATGATCGACGCCACCATCGTCAGAGCCCATCAGCATAGCGCCGGGGCTCGAAAAAAGGGGGTCTCGACCAAGCCATAGGCCGCTCGCGCGGCGGCTTGTCGACCAAAATTCATGTCGTCGTCGACGCCTTGGGCAATCCTTTGACGCTGAGCCTGACCGGCGGGCAAGTTCACGACATCACTCAAGCCGAGACGCTTATCGCCCAGGGGGAGCCGGAGGCCGTCCTGGCTGACAAAGGCTACGACTCTGATGGCTTCATCGCCAGCCTCGAAAGGCGCGAGATCGAAGTGGTTATTCCTCCCAAGGCCAATCGCAAAACCAAACGAAAATGCGATTTCGCCCTGTATCGAGAGCGCAATCTCGTCGAACGCTTCTTCCAATTTATCAAACAGTTCAGAGGCATCGCCACGCGCTACGAGAAGACCGCCCAAAATTTCCGCGCCGGTCTCCATTTGGTCTGCGCCCTGGCCTGGCTCAAATGAGGACACGCCCTAGTCAATCGTCTGAATTAGATTGCAATATCTTTTCCGTCAGTGAAAATCGATGATACGGCATTTAAGTACAGCGCCGCGCTGGGAGTGAGATTGCCCCAGCGGGAAACTGCAATCTCGCAGATAGAATGCTTTTTCACGCTTTTGAGTTTTCACCGTTTTCCCGTGGCAGGCGAAGGCGCCGGTTCTTCGAGCCGTCGATGCTGCGGCGACGGCTAGGAGATCGAGG
>JANLPL010000408.1:0-3505 GCA_031367195.1 Bradyrhizobium sp. | reverse complement strand
GCCGTCAGCTCGACCGCCTTGCACGACAGGGTGATGTCGAGCGGGCGAAACCGCCAGCCCGACGGCTTGCGCTCGGACGGCGTTTCCCACGCGGACGCTTGCAAACTCATGCCTGGCTCCCGGCCCCGCGCATCATGCGCGTCAGGCGGCAGTCAAGCAGGCTTTTCTTTCGATCGGCTGAATCGCGCGCTTTACGTTGGCGCCCAGACGAATTCCGGCTCGACGCCGAGATCCATGATCAGTTTGACGCCGAGTTCCTGCAAGCCGCGCATGGCGTCAAGATCAGGATCGTCGCCATTCGACCACACCGCCTTCAGTCCGATGATGAGCGTGGTGAAGGCCTGGTTAAACGCCGTCGATTCACTCGGCGTCTTCGTCGAGCGGGCAAACAACTTCGCGGTCGGGAAATCGATCTTCTTGCCGGGGTCCGTCGGATCGTCCGACCGCCGCTTGCCGTCGAACAGCTCCTGGAACCGGTAGAAATGGGCGAGTTGACCGCCGATGCGTTGCAGCGCGCTATGGTCGGTCCCCTCGCCTTCGGCTTTGATCTGCTCGATCGCCTTGACGGCGTCGCCAGGGTTCTTGACTGCGAACGTCTCGCCGCCAAATCCGGTGACGAATTTTGCGTTGGGGTCGAAAACCAGCGTGCCGCTCATCGCATTGAACGCATTTTCAATTGTGTCGTAGAAATCGCCGATCGTCGCCGGACCCGGCGCGGCCAGCAAGTTCGGCACGGGCGGAAATTGCGGGTTCTCGATTTTCATGAACACTTGCACCTGTTCGCGCGACAGCGCCTTAAGTTCGACCGGCGGGTCGATCGCGATGTCGCCCGGCAAGAACGCGGCGGGATAGGCGACGGGAAAGCCGGGGTCGTCGATCAGCGGAATCTTGCCCAGCGCGGCGAGCATGTTGCCGGCCAGTGCGAAATGATACATTTCCTGCTTGACGATCATCTTGAACATTTTATCGACAAAGCCGCCGGTATCGCCGCCGGTGATCGACCATTGCGCGGTGAGATAGGGCGGCAAGGTTGAGAACTCCAACCGCATGGCCGTGTACAGGGCGTCCTGCAACTCGGCTTGGGAATGGATTCCCGTGGCCACAAACTGAGCTATCGTTTTCATGACTAGCTCCCAACTCGGAATACTTGGGTCCAAGTGCTCAATTTAAATGAACCCGCGTTCAGGCGCTCAACAGATGAATTCGGCAAAGTTAAGCTCTATGACAAAGCTTGATTTCGAAAAAAATGCGCGCAACAAGCGCAAATTGCACAATTACTATAGTTTGACTCAACAATGCATCGACTCTCCCAGCACGATTGAAAACATTTCGTTCGGGAGAGCCGATCGGAAAGGTAACGTGCTGAAAGCAACTTTGAAGCTACGCCACATTACCCAACGCGGCAAGATGAAAGTCCCGTTAGGTTGCGTAAATGTGCGGAAGCTTCCTTCGCGCGATGTTTACGTTTGTTGCGGCGCCGCCGACCCGCCGATTTCAGACAAACTCCATGATCACCGCATCCACCGCCAGCGAATCCCCCGGCTTGGCGAGAATCTTCTTCACCGTCACGTCGCGCTCGGCCAGCAGCACGTTCTCCATCTTCATCGCCTCGACCATGCAGAGCGCCTCACCGGCCTTGACCTCCTGCCCTTCTTTCACCGCCACGCTCTTGACCAGCCCCGGCATCGGGCACAGCAGCGTCTTTGACGTATCGGCGCCCTTGCGCTCCAGCATCAGCTCCGCCAACTCGGCCTCTATCGGCGTGAACACCCGCGCCTGCACCTGCGCCCCGCCGTGGGCGATCTCGAAACCGTTAAGCAGCGGCCGCAGTTGCGCGCAGACGGCGCGCCCGTCGATCTCGCCGCGCCACACCGGCTCGCCCGGCGTCCAGGCCGAGGCGACGCTCAGCCGCGCGCCGCTTTGAGCGAAGGCCAGATCGAGCCCGTCGCCGCGCGGCTCCACGGTGAGCGCGATCCGCGTCTTGCCGAAGGCGACGACGCGCGCGAGATCGAAGGTCAGCCGCCCCGGCGCCCGCAACTGCCCGGAAATCTCGCGCTTTCGCATATTCATGACGTGATCGACATGGGTCGCGACCGCCGCGATCTCGCGCTCCGCCCCGCCGCTCGGCGCCTGCGCGGAAAAGCCGTCGGGAAACTCCTCCGCGATGAACCCGGTCGAGAGCCGCCCGTCGCGCCAGCGCTGATGCCGCATCAGCGCCGACAGGAACGCGATGTTGTGGCGGATGCCCTCGACATAGAACGCGTCCAGCGCATGGGCCTGCGCCTCGATCGCCTCCAGGCGCGTCGGGGCGTGGGTGACGAGCTTGGCGATCATCGGATCGTAATAGATCGAGATTTCGCCGCCCTCATAGACGCCGGTGTCGTTGCGCACCGTCACGCCGTCGCTCACTCCTTCCGCCGGCGGGCGATAGCGCACCAGCCGCCCGGTCGAGGGCAGGAACCCGCGCGTCGGGTCCTCGGCATAGACGCGGGACTCGACCGCCCAGCCGTTCAGCTTCACTTGCGCCTGCGTCATGCGAAGCTTTTCGCCCGCCGCGACGCGGATCATCTCCTCGACCAGATCGACGCCCGTAATGAGTTCGGTGACGGGATGCTCGACCTGCAACCGCGTGTTCATCTCGAGAAAGAAGAAGCTGCGGTCCTGCCCGGCGACGAACTCCACCGTGCCGGCCGAATCGTAGCCCACCGCCTTGGCCAGCGCGACCGCCTGCTCGCCCATTTTTGCCCGCGTCGCCTCGTCCAGCAGCGGCGAGGGCGCCTCCTCGATCACCTTCTGGTTGCGGCGCTGGATCGAGCATTCGCGCTCGCCCAGATAAATCACATTGCCGTGCTTGTCGCCCAGCACCTGAATTTCGATGTGGCGCGGGTTGACAATGAATTTCTCGACGAACACCCGGTCGTCGCCAAAGCTCGACTTCGCCTCCGATTTCGCGCGCGCGAACCCCTCGGCGACTTCCTTGCGCGAATGGGCGATCCGAATCCCCTTGCCGCCGCCGCCGGCGCTCGCCTTGATCATCACGGGATAGCCGATCTCGTCGGCTATTTCCGCCGCGTGCTCCGGGCTCTCGATCACGCCGAGGTAGCCGGGCACTGTCGAGACATTCGCCGCATTGGCGAATTTCTTCGATTCGATCTTGTCGCCCATCGCCTCGATAGCGCGCTGGTTCGGCCCGATGAACACGACGCCCACTTTGGCCAGCGCCTCCGCGAACGCCGCCCGCTCGGACAGAAAGCCATAGCCGGGATGCACGGCTTCAGCCCCCGTCTGGCGGCAGGCGTCGATGATCTTCTCGATCACGAGATAGGATTCCGCCGCCGGCGCCGGCCCGATATGCACCGCCTCATCCGCCATTTCGACATGCAGCGCGTCGGCGTCGGCGTCGGAATAGACCGCGACCGTCTTTATCCCGAGCCGTTTGGCGGTCTTGATCACCCGGCAGGCGATTTCGCCGCGATTGGCGATCAGGATTTTGTCGAACATGGGC
>JANLPL010000400.1:0-27476 GCA_031367195.1 Bradyrhizobium sp. | reverse complement strand
GCCGTCCCGATAGCTCTCGCGCAGCAAAATCGCGGGCGGCGACGCGCGATTGGGGAGGATTCGATGTACATGGACGGATGATAGCACAAGACCGCATGAATTCAACAAAAACATCTGATTTACATGGCTACAAATCGCGCTAATTAAAACATAAACCAGATAAATGTAAATATCTTAATGCATACGGAAGAAATAAGATCCAGTTAGGGTAGTTGTCGCATGAGGGCGCAATGGCTGACTCCCGCAGACTCGCCGCGATCATGGCCGTCGATGTCGTCGGCTACTCGCGACTTATGGGCGAGGACGAGGCAGGGACGGCGTTTGCGGTGCGCGATCATCGCGAAGCGGCGCGGCCGATCGTGGCCGGTCACGGGGGCCGGATCGTCAAGACGATGGGCGACGGGCTGCTGTTGGAGTTTCCCTCCGTCGTCGCCGCCATCGACTGCGCCATCGCGATCCAGAAGTTGATGGCCGAGCGCAACGCGGACATTCCCGAGGCCAAGCGTATCGTCTACCGCATCGGCGTCAACCTCGGCGATGTGTTGATCGAGGGCGACGATATTCTTGGCGAGGGCGTCAATATCGCCGCGCGGTTGGAGGGGATTTGCGAGCCGGGCGGCGTGCTCGTCTCCAGTTCCGCCTACGATCAGGTGCGCGGCAAGATCGAGGCGGAATTCACCGATCTCGGCGAGACGGTTTTGAAGAATATCGCGCGGCCGGTGCGGGCGTATAGGGTGAAGATCGGCGCCTCGCCCGCGCCCGCCGCCCCCGCGCCGAGCCGGCAAGGTCCGCCGCGCCTGTCGATGGTTGTCCTCCCCTTCGCCAACATCGGCGGCGACGCGGAGCAGGAGCATTTTGTCGACGGCGTCACGGAGAGCCTGACGACCGATCTCTCGCGCATTCGCGGCGCGTTCGTGATCGGCCGCAACACGGCCTTCACCTACAAGGTCAAGGCGGTCGACCTGAAGCAGATTGGCCGCGAGCTAAATGTGCGCTACGTGCTGGAGGGCAGCGTTCAGCGCGGCGGAAACCGCATGCGCATAAACGTGCAGCTTATTGACGCCGAGAGCGGAAACCATCTCTGGGCGGAGCGGTTCGACAAGCCGCTTGCCGACCTGTTCGACATGCAGGACGAGATCGTCGCGCGGCTGGCGGGCGCGCTGAATACGCAACTCATCGAGGCCGAAGCCCGACGGGCGGAACGGGTGGCGAACCCGGACTCCATGGACCTCTATTTCCAGGGGCAGGTCTGGTACAACAAGGGGGTCAGCCCCGAGAACCTCGCGCAAGCCCGCGGCTATTTCGATCGCGCGCTTTTCGCCGATAGCGACAACGTGGAGGCGCTCGTCTCCTCGGCGCGTGCGGACGGTCACGCGGTTCTCCTAGCCCTCGTCGCCGATCCGGCTACGACATTGCTGTCCGCCGAAGCCAAAATCACGAAAGCGCTTTCGTTGGTCCCGGACCATGCGCGGGGTCACTTTGCCCTGGGATCGCTTTACATATGGAATAGGCGCGCCTCGCAGGGCATCGCCGAATGCGAACATGCGTTGGCGCTGGATCGAAACCTCGCTGGCGCACATGGACAAATCGGCCAGGGAAAAATCTATATCGGACGCGCCGAAGAGACGGAAGCCCACATCGCCGAAGCGCTGCGCCTCAGTCCGCAAGATACGTTGGCGTACGTTTGGATGAACACCATGGCTTGGGCGAAGGAGATCCTGGGATTTTACGAGGAGGGGCTCGTATGGCGGCGTCGGTGTATCGAGGCCAACCGAAATTTTTGGCTGGGCCATTTTGGGGTGGCCGCGGACCTCGTCCAACTCGGTCAACTGGATGAGGCGCGCGCGGCGGCCAAGGCCGGGTTCGCGCTCAACCCGAGTTTCACCCTCTCCCGAGGCAGCGCCATCTGGAGCGCGTCGAGCGACGATCCGAAGAATTTGGCGCATCTCGCGCGCCTTCTCGACGCCCTGCGCAAGGTCGGCGTACCCGAGTGACTTCCGCGACTCGCTGCCTTGGCCCACGATCCTGGCCGTCGCCGTCGTCGGCCATTCAAAGCTGACGGCCGAGGACGAGGCGGGCGGCTCGCGGCGTCGGTGCGTGGGGCGCTGCGGCCCCCGAGGTCAAGGCGTCGCCCGGCGCGGCGGGTGGCCGGTACGTCCACGATTGAAAGTATCGGCGTCGTAACGTATTGAACGATACTGGCCGCCGCAGGTTTTTGTCGGGGGCGCAACAGGGACGAGCGAGCGTGGCTGAACAACCGGATAGTCTCGTTTTGGAGATATTGCGCGGCCTGCGGGCCGATATCGCGGACGTGAAGTCCGATGTGAATTCACTTCGGGCCGACGTCGCCTCTGACCTGCTGAACGTGGGCAAGGAAATCGCCGAGCACAGGAAGGAAACTCGCGAGCAGATCGCGGGCGTTCGCCGCGCCTTGATCGAATATCATTCCTCTGTCGTCGGGCACGGCATTCAGATCAGCGAACTGTAAGACCGCGTTCGTCGCCTCGAACAGCATCTCAAACTGCCGCCGCTGGGCGCCCAATGAAACGTGCGATTTCGGCTTGGCCACAAATATGGCCGTCGCCGAAGCCGTCGCGCTCGCGGGCTGAACAGCGCGCGCCGCTCTTGCGCCCGCCGGATCGCGCGCCTATTCCGTGGCGATAAGCCCCCGAGGGGCGCGAGCGGAGGATAAGCCATGAGCACGAAGGGCGGAGCGACCCAGGACAAGTCTCGCAAACTGCGCTCCAAACTCTGGTTCGACAATCCCGAGAACCCAGGCATGACCGCGCTCTATATCGAGCGCTATCTCAATTTCGGCCTGACGCCCGGCGAGCTGCGCTCGGGCAAGCCGATCATCGGCATCGCCCAGACCGGCTCCGACCTGTCGCCCTGCAACCGGCACCATATCGAACTCGCCAAGCGGGTGCGCGACGGCATTCTGGCGGCCGGCGGCGTGCCGTTCGAGTTTCCCGTCCATCCGATCCAGGAGACGGGCAAGCGCCCGACCGCCGCGCTCGACCGCAATCTGGCCTATCTCGGTCTGGTCGAGACGCTGTACGGCTATTTCATCGACGGCGTCGTGCTGACGACCGGCTGCGACAAGACGACCCCGGCCTGCATCATGGCGGCGGCGACGGTGAACCTGCCGGCGATCGTGCTGTCGGGCGGGCCGATGAACAATGGCTGGCATCATGGCGAGCGCACCGGCTCGGGCACCGTGGTTTGGAAAGCGCGCGAGGAGCTTTCGGCCGGCAGAATCGACTACGAGGAGTTCATGGCGATCGTGACCTCCTCGGCGCCGTCCGTCGGTCATTGCAACACGATGGGCACGGCCTCGACCATGAACGCGCTGGCGGAGGCGCTCGGCATGAGCCTGCCCGGCTGCGCCGCGATTCCCGCGCCGCATCGCGAGCGCGGCCAGATCGCCTACGAGACCGGCAAGCGGATCGTCGAGATGGTGTGGGAGGATTTGAAACCCTCCGACATCATCACGCGTCAAGCGTTGGAGAATTCCATCGTCGTCAATTCCGCCATCGGCGGCTCGACCAATGCGACGATCCACATCAACGCGATCGCCCGCCATGTCGGCGTCCAGCTCGACATCCAGGATTGGGAGACGGTCGGCCACAAGGTGCCGCTGCTGGTCAACATGCAGCCGGCCGGCAAATATCTGGGCGAGGAGTTCCATCGCGCCGGCGGCGTGCCCGCCGTCGTGCACGAGCTGATGAAGCGCAAGCTGGTGCATGAGGACGCGCTGACCGTCAACGGCCGCACGATCGGCGACAATTGCCGCAAGACCGTGAGCGACGACGCGGATGTGATCTTCCCCGTGGAGAAACCGATGAAGGAGGACGCTGGCTTCATCGTGCTGAGGGGCAACCTGTTCAACAATGCGGTGATGAAGACCAGCGTGATCGGCGAGGAATTCCGCAAGCGCTATCTCTCAAACCCCAAAGACCCCGACGCGTTCGAGGGCCGGGCGGTCGTGTTCGAGGGGCCGGAGGATTACCACCACCGCATCGACGATCCCGCGCTCAACATCGACGAGCATTGCATGTTGTTCATTCGCGGCACCGGGCCGATCGGCTATCCCGGCGGCGCGGAAGTGGTGAACATGCAGCCACCGGCCTATCTCCTCAAACGAGGTATCACCGCGCTGCCCTGCATCGGCGACGGGCGCCAGTCCGGCACCTCGGCCTCGCCCTCGATCCTTAACGCCTCGCCGGAAGCGGCGGCGGGCGGGGGGCTGGCGTTGTTGAAGTCGGGCGACCGGGTGCGGATCGATCTGAAAAAGCGCAGCGCCGATATTCTCATCAGCGCGGCGGAGTTGGCCGAGCGTCGCGCGGCGCTGGAGCAGCAGCCGTTCGCTTTTCCCAAGAGCCAGACGCCCTGGCAGGAGATCCAGCGCAGTATGGTGGCGCAGTTCGACGAGGGCATGGTGCTGAAGCCGGCGATCGGGTTCCAGCGGCTGGCGCAGAATGCGGGCGTGCCGAGGGACAATCATTGATGGCCGCGACAGACGCGGCACTAAGCCTATCAGGGCTTTAAGTGGTCTTCTGTGTCCGCGCGTCGATGAGCGCGGGCGGCGTCTGCGCCGCCGCGGTCGCGGCGGCTTCGCGGGCGGCGAGGCCGTGGTAGCGGTCGAGCTGGCCGAGCAAAGCGATGAGCGTGCTTACGGCGTTAACATTGCCTTCCTCGATGGCGAGGTCGACGGTGCGGAGCGCCTTCTCCAGGCGCTGGATTTGCAAGCGCAAATAGCGGTCGGGCGCGTCGAATTTCCGACCGTCGAGCGCGCGATCGACTTCGCGCTGCGCAGTGCGGAGGCTGACGCCGAAGCGGCGGGCGATTTCGGCGCGATCGAAGCCGCTGACCGTGAGGTCAAGGAGCGCCTGCCGCCGCTCGGCGCGGGCGGCGCGGGTCTCGCGCTGTCGGGCAAGGCGTTGGTGACGGCGGGATTTGGGAACGGGCGGCATCGGAATCCTGCGGGCAATCCGAAGCAAGGTAGCACAAATTCTGAAAAATAGAAATGTTGTAATTTGACGACGGCAAAACCTACTCGTTCGTTAGGCTCGCGCCTTCCGCCAAAAGCGCTAACGCGGCTTGATGGCGCCAGCTTCGGGAACGCCGTCATGGCCGTGCTTGTCACGGCCATCCACGCGGCGCCATTATGACCCCTATCGCAGGAGTCCATGCCGGTGTCGGGGGGCTGGGTTTACATCATGACGACATCCGTTCGGCGATTCAACGCGAATCCAATATTAAACATTGGTCGCGCGCTTGGAAGGCACAGATGATTGTCGAGAGCAATCCTGGTGGGGTGGATCTCTACGAGATGTTGAACCCATAAGGACGCGGCGCCGATAGGTTAGAACGACCAACTTCGCCGGAAGCGGCGCGGCGTGGATGGCCGGGACAAGCCCGGCCATGACGAGTGAGTTGGAGTGGCCACAGGTATAATTGGGGAACGGGACGCGTCATGCCGAACAGGTTGTATTACGGCGACAATCTCCATGTGTTGCGAAACAGCATTGCCGATGAAAGCGTGGACCTGATCTATCTCGATCCGCCGTTCAATTCCAACGCCTCCTACAATGTGCTGTTCAAGGCGCCGGGCGGGGCGCGGAGCCAAGCGCAGATCGAGGCGTTCGACGACACCTGGCATTGGAACGAATCGGCGGCGCGGGCTTTCGACGAAGTGATGACGGGCGGCCATTCGGAAGCGGCGATCATGCTGCGGGCGATGCGCTCGGCGCTCGGCGAGAACGACATGATGGCCTATCTCTCCATGATGGCGGTGCGGCTGATCGAACTGCATCGCGTGTTGAAGCCGACCGGGTCGCTGTATTTGCATTGCGACCCAACGGCGAGTCATTATTTGAAGACAATTCTTGACTCAATATTTGATGTTGGTAACTTTAGGGCGGAAATTTGTTGGAAACGAACCAATTCGCACAACATGAAAAGCAAAGGATGGTCACACGTTCAAGATATAATTCTATTTTATTCAAAATCTAAAAAATTCTTCTTCAACACTCAATATGAGAAATATAGCGACAGGCAATTGAGCCGCTACAAATTAGATCAAGACGGGCGCCCGTTTAAGGCCGAAAATCTAACTTTTTCGACCCGCAGTCCCAAACGCAATTTTAACTGGCGTGGCACTCAACCTCCACCACACCGTTCATGGGGTGCATCACTAGAGCAACTCGAGGCTTGGCATGCCGAGGGCCGCATCCTTTTACGCGCCGATGGCTCCCCGCGCATGGATGGACTCAAAGTCTACCTCGACAAGATGCCCGGAAAAGCGGTCGGCACGATTTGGACCGACATTGATCGCATAGGGAACACAAGCAGCGAAAAGCTTGGCTACCAGACACAAAAACCAGTCGCCCTTCTCGAACGCATCCTCTCTGCCTCCTCCAACGAAAACGACGTCGTACTCGACCCCTTCTGCGGCTGCGGCACAACGGTCCATGCGGCGCAAAAGCTCAACCGGCAGTGGATCGGCATCGACATCACCCATCTCGCCGTCGCGCTGATCGAGCGCCGGCTCAAGGACGCGTTTCCCGGCATCGCCTTCGCGGTGCACGGCGTCCCCAGGGATGCGGAGGCGGCGCGCGATCTCGCCGAGCGCGACAAGCACGAGTTCCAGAAATGGATCGTCGCCACCATCGGCGGGCAGCCGTACAAGAGCGGCAAGAAAGGCATGGATCGCGGAATCGACGGCTATCTGCATTTCCGCGACGATGCCAACCGGCCGCAATTCGCGATTCTCTCCGTCAAGGGCGGCGGCATAAAATCGGGCGACATCCGCGACCTGAAAGGCACGATGGAGCGCGAAGGCGCGCCGCTCGGCGTGTATTTGACGCTCAAAGAGGCGACCCGGGAAATGGAGCGGGAGGCCGCTTCAACAGGGTTTTACGAAAGCGGCGGTCAGAAAATCCCGCGCGTGCAGATTCTGACCGCGGGGCAAGTGATCGAGGGCCAACGGCCGCGCGTGCCGTTCGGGCATACGGAAAGCCTCAAGAAGGCGCCCCGCGAAAAGCAAGACCGGCAGACCGAGCTGTTTTAGCCCGCCTCAGGCCGCTCCTCAAATGCTGGGCGGCGTTTACGCGCGGCGCCAACCTTTCATCAACGATCTTGGCGGGGGAACAATCATAGCGACCCCGCGTGGACGGAACGCCTACGGCGCGAAGTCGGCGTTGGTTGCTATCTTGGAGCCGCGCGCGACGCCGACGGAGGCCAGGATATGGGTTCGCATCGCGCTGGCGGCCCAGGCGGGATCGCGATGGCTCAGCGCATCAACGATCTCGCGATGATGCCTCATGCTGCGTTCGATCTCCGCGCTCGTGTAGCGGCCGAAGATCCGCAGCGACAGCGGCGCGTCGAGCGCCAGCGTGGCGAGCTTGATGAATTGGTCGGAGCGGGTGGCGTCGATGATCAGGCGATGCAGCCGGCCGTTCGCCTCGGCCAGCCGCGCGAGATCATTTGGCGTTTCGCGCCGCGCCGCGTCCTCCATCACGGCGCAGAGTTGTCGCAACTCGTGCACCTCCGCGTCGGTGATCTCGGGCGCGGCGATCTCGGCGGCGAAGGGTTCGAGCATCGCGCGAATCCTGAACATCAGCTCGATCTGCGGCTCCGACCAGACCGCGACCGTCGCCCCGACATTGGCGCGGAAATCGAGCAGCCCCTCGACCGTCAGCCGGCTCAGCGCGTCGCGCACCGGCGTGCGGCTGAGGCCGAGTTCGGCGGCGAGTTCGGCCTCCTTGAGCCTCAGTCCGGGCGCCAGGCGACCGTCGAGAATGCGCTGCCTGAGCTCGCCATGGGCGCGCTCGGCCGCCGAATGCGACGCGGGGTTTTGCAGCGGCTTTAACAGTTCTTGCGCCAAGTTGCGGCCTCTCTTGTCAGCGGTCACGCCTTGTTTTCCCCGACGCTCTTTCAAGCGTGGCAAAACTCCTGCATTCTCAGCGCTCCGGCCTTTACTCGCTTTCGATTGTATACATTAATGGGGAAGCCGCCAATCCGGAGACCGAAATGCAGGAAAGCCCGCGCGACGCCTGGCTCTCGTTGGACGAGGCGGCGGCGCGCTTGAGGGTCTCCCGCCTGCGGTTGCGCGAGGCGATCGCGGCCGGCGCCCTGCGCGCGCAGCGCGACAATCGCGGGCTCTGGCGCGTGCTGGTCGAGGACGGCTACGACGCGCGCGATCTGGCGTCGGTCCAGGCCGCGCCCGAACAACTGGTCGAAACCTTGTTTGACGAAATCGAGGAGTTGACGGGCGCGCTGGATGAGCGGCGGGCGGAGAACGAGCGGCTCGGCGCGGTGACGGCGCGGAGCCAGGCGCTGCTCGAACGCGCTCTGGCGCTGGCGGAATCGCCCGGGGCGCCGGCGGATGTCGTGCGTCTTGCCGCGCTCAACGAGCGTAGCCAGGCGCTGGTCGAACGCACGCTCGCGTCGCTGGAGCAGCGCGACGGGGCGTTGCAGCAGATGACCGGCCTGATGGATCGCGCGCTGGACACGGTTGCGGGGCTCGACGCGGAAGTGTCGCGCGGGCGCGAAACGGCGCAGAGGCAGCGCGCGCTGCTGGACCGGGTATTTGAACTCGCGCGCGCCAGCCTCGACCGGATCGCCGGCGAGGCGCCGCGCGGGGGATGGTTCGGCCGGCTGCGCGGCCGGGGGCGCAAGGATTAGCGCATGCGCGCGCAACGGCGGCGATATGAACGGTTGTTGGGCGCCTGCGATCTCAGAAAGCCGTTGACTCCCTGCGGAAGCGACGATCTATTGTATGCAATCGAGTAGGAGAGGGCGTGAAAGATGCCGTCGACGGACGATCTGATCCGGGTCTACGAACGACGCCTCGCCGAATTTGAAGCCCGTCTCGGCGCCATCGAGCGCGACCGGACGGCTCTGCCCGCGCTCGCGACGCCGGAGCGGGCGCGCGCCGCCAGAGGCTACCGGCTCGGCGTCGATGTCGGCGGCACCTTCACGGATCTATTGCTGCTCGATGAGAAACGTTCGCGCGCCTTCACCGCCAAGGTGCCCTCGACACCGCAGGATTCCTCGATCGGCGTGCTGAGCGGCATCGAGAAGATCTGTCGCGAGGCCGGCATCGACGCGACCGAGATCGACGAGGTGATGCACGGCACGACGGTGGCGACCAACACGGTGCTGACAAAATCGGGCGCCCGCGTCGGGTTGGTGACGACCAAGGGCTTTCGCGACGTGTTGCAGATCGCGCGCTCCTACGTCCCCGGCGGGCTGGGCGGTTGGGTGATCTACAACAAGCCGCCGCCGCTCGCCCCGCTCGAACTGACGATTGAAGCCAAGGAACGCATCGCCGCCGACGGCTCGGTGCTGATCCCGCTCGACGAAGCGGCCCTGCGGCGCGATCTGGCCGAACTCGCGCGCAAGGGAATCGAGGCGCTGACGGTTTGCCTGTTCAATGCCTATGTCGACGGCCGGGTCGAGCGCCGCGTCGCCGAGATCGCGCGCGAAGTCATGCCCACGATTCCGGTCTCGATTTCCTCCGACGTGATACCGGAGATGTATGAATACGAGCGCGCCGAGACCACGGTGGTCAATTCCTACATCAAGCCCGTCGTCTCCAAATATGTGCAGAATCTGGAGCGCGAACTTTCCTCCCGGATGAAGGGCGTGAAGCTGCATATTCTGCGCTCGGACGGGGGCCTCGCCTCGGCGCGCGCGGCGATGGACAACCCGGTAAACCTCTTGATGTCGGGCCCGGCGGGCGGCGTCGCCGGCGCGCTCGGCATCGCCAATCGCGCTGGCTTTTCGAAACTGCTGACCTTCGACATGGGCGGCACCTCGACCGACGTCGCCTTGATTGAAAACGGCGTGGCGCAGACGCGGCGCGAGACGCGCGTCGGCGACGTGACCGTGCGCGCGCCCTCGATCGACGTGCGCACCGTCGGCGCGGGCGGCGGCTCGATCGCCTATTCGCCGGAACTGACCAAATCGCTGCGGGTCGGCCCGCAATCGGCCGGCGCCGTGCCGGGTCCGGCAGCCTACGCCAAGGGCGGCGAAGCGCCGACCGTGACGGACGCCAATGTCGTGCTCGGCTATCTCCCGGCCGACTCCAAGCTCGGCGGCGACATGAAGATCGACCGCGCGCTGGCGGAAAAGGCGGTGCGAAAAATCGCTGACGCGCTCGGCCTCGGGCTCGAAAAGGCGGCCGAGGGAATTATCCACATCGTCAACGAAAACATGTGCGGCGCGCTGCGGCTGGTCTCGGTCGAACAGGGATACGATCCGCGCGATTTCGCGCTGATCGCGTTTGGCGGAGCGGGGCCTTTGCACGCCAATGCGCTGGCCAAGCTGATCAACTCCTGGCCCGTGATCGTGCCGCCGGGGCCGGGCGTGTTATGCGCCTATGGCGATGCGACGACGCGGCTGCGCAACGAGGCCTCGCGCACGCTGGTGCAACGGTTCGACACGCTGTCAGAGGCCCAGGCGCGCGCCATCCTCGACGATCTCGAAGCGGAAGCGCACAAGGCGCTCGCCTCCGAGGGGGCCGAGGTCGCCGGCCAGGACACGCTCTATCAGATCGACATGCGCTACGCCGGCCAGGGCATGAAGCTGACAGTCGATATATCGCCCGCCGATTTCCGCGCCATGGGCCTGGCCGGCGTCGCCAAGCGTTTCGACAGAATGCATGAGCAATTATTCACCTTCGCGCTCGACGCGGGCCACGAGTTGGTGGGTCTGCGCGCGGTGGCGCTGGGTCCGCAGAAGCCTTTCGTTGGTGGCGCGACGAAGCGCGGCGGCGTCGACCCAAGCGCGGCGGCGGTGCAACGCACGCGCGTGTTCGTCGGCGACGGATTCCGCGAGGCGACGATCTACGACCGCGCCAGGCTCGAGGCCGGCAATCGCATCGTCGGCCCGGCCATCGTCGTCGAAATGGACGCAACGACGCTGATCCTGCCCGATTGCGCCGGAATCGTCGACGACTACGGCAATATCCTGATCCGCCCAAGCGCCTGAGGCCATCATGCCCGCCAAGATCATTGAAACTCATCCGGCGCCGTTCAAACGGGTCGCCGTCGATCCGATCACGCTCGACATCGTCGAGAACGCGCTGCGCAACGCGCGCGTCGAAATGGACGCGGTGCTGTTTCGCACCGCCATGAGCCCCGGCATACGCGAGCAGCACGACGCGTTCCCGCTGATCGCCAATCAGGAAGGCAAGATGGTGGTCGGCCAGTTCGGTTCGTTCCTGTGGGGCTTCATCAGCGGCTACGAGGGCACGATCGAGGACGGCGACATCTTCCTCACCAACGATCCGTATTCCTGCGGCGGCGCCATCAGCCATCTCAACGATTGGTTGCTGATGATGCCGATCTTTCTTGACGGAAGGCTCGTCTCCTGGGCCGCGATGTTCGGCCACATGACCGACGTCGGCGGCAAAGTGCCGGGCTCGCTGCCGACCGACGCGAAAATGATCTACGAGGAAGGCACGATCGTCCCGCCAGTGAAAATCTTCCGCAAAGGCGAACTCAACGACGACATTTTGCGTATCCTGCTCGGCAACAGCCGGATGCCGCACTGGAACCGCTCCGACTTCTTCGCCATCGTCGCCGCGCTGCGTCTGGCCGAGCGGCGCGTGCGGGAGAACATCGCCCGCTTCGGCGTCGACACCTATATTTCGGCGATGTGGGAGATGTTGGAGCGCAACAAGCGCGCGATGTCGGCCATCATCCGCATGATCATTCCCGAGGGCGACCATCGCGCCAGGTTCGAGGATTGGATCGACGACGACGGCATGGGCAACGGACCCTACAGAATCGCCTGCACGCTGTGGCGCGAGGGCGACAAGGCGATCTTCGATTTCGACGGCTGCGACCCGCAATCCTCGTCCTCGATCAACTTTCTGTTGAACGAAGAAATGTTCAAGATGTTCTTCGGCGCGTTCACCATCAATCTGTTCGACCCGCAGATCCTGTTCAACGACGGATTCTATGATCTGCTCGAAGTGCGAATCCCCGAGGGCTGCATCCTCAAACCGAGAAAGCCCGCAGCACTCTCCTGCCGCACCCATATGCTCGGCCGCATCTTCGATCTGATGGGCGGCTTGCTGGGGCAGGGCGCGCCGGAAGCGCTCAACGCCGCTGGTTTCTCCGACAGCCCGCATTTCATGTATTCCGGGTTCTCGGCCAAGGGCGAGTGGTATCAACTGTTCCAGATCGGCTTCGGCGGCATACCCGGCCGCCCCGCCGGCGACGGGCCGGACGGACATTCGCTGTGGCCGGCCTTCACCAACGTGCCCAACGAATTCCTGGAAGCCTATTTCCCGCTCCGCATCCTCGAATACGCAACCATTCCCGATTCCGGCGGCGCGGGCCTGCATCGCGGCGGCAACGGCATCACGATCGCCTATGAGATGCTGGAGGCGGGCGAGATCTCGATCCACGACGACCGCTGGTTCACCTATCCCTGGGGCGTCAACGGCGGCGAGCCGGGCCTGCGTTCAACCAAGAAGCTCGTGCGCAAGAACGGCAGCGTCGAGAACATCCCGTCCAAATGCGACCGCGTCCGCGTCGAGCCCGGCGACGTCCTGCACTTCAACACCTGGGGCGGCGGCGGTTGGGGCGATCCGCTGAAACGCCCGGCGGAGAAAGTCGCCGCCGACGTCGCGCGCAAGCTGGTGAGCGCGGACGGCGCCCGGCGCTACGGCGTCGTGGTTGCGGCCGACGGGCGGCTCGACAGCGCCGCCACCGAGCGGCTGCGGCGAGAAATCGCCGGCGCGCGCGGCGAGACGGCGCTGTTTGATCGTGGCTTCAAATCGATTGCGGAATTGCGTAGTCGCTGTCGCGCCGAAACTGGTTTCGATCCGCCGAAGGAGCCGAAGTTCGTGCGCGCCTATCGCACGGCGGCGGAATAGTTTGTGACCTGAGCGGGAGGGCGGCATGGCGGGCGAAACACTGGACACCAACTACGCCCGCGCCGGCTATCACGCCGCCCAGGACTGGGGCCGCAGGCCGGCGCTGATCCTGATCGATTTCGCGCAAGCCTATTACGATTCCGCCTCGCCGTTGTTTGGCAGCGAGGGATGTCGCAGCGCGCTCGAATCCGCTCTGCGGCTGCGCGAGATCGCCCATGCCTGCGGCGTTCCCGTCGTGCTGAGCGAGGTCAAATATCGCAAGGGCGGGGCGGACGGCGGCGTATTTTTCCGCAAGGCGCCGCCGCTAACCTGTTTTGTCGAAGGTGAACCGACGCAGGCTTTCGCCAGCGGGTTGACGCCGCGCGAGGACGAGTTCATCGTCACCAAACAATACCCGAGCGCCTTTTTCGGCACGAGTCTGTCGGCTTCGCTGACAAGCGCCGCCGTCGACACGCTGATCCTCACCGGGGTCACGACGTCGGGCTGCGTGCGTGCGACCTGCGTCGACAGCATGAGCCATGGCTTTGTCACGCTCGTCGTGCGCGAAGGGGTCGGCGACCGCGACCCGCGGCCGCATGAGGCCAATCTCTACGACATGAGCGCCAAATACGCCGACGTCGTCTCGGAGGAGCGAACGGCGGCCTATTTGCGCGAGAACGCGAACTGGCGCGGCCGCGCCGGATGAGGAATAGCAGCGAAGGGAGCCGAGTCATGAACAGAGTCGTTTCAGGTTGTTTGGCCGCGGGGTTGATGTTGCTGGCCGGGCCGGCCCTCGCCGACGGCGTCAGCGACGCCAAGGCGTTGATCGTCAAATATTCCCAGCTTCCCACCTTCGAGCCGCCGGGTCCGGCGTTCGATGCGAAGGCCTGCATGAAAGGCAAGAAGTTGTTCGCCATTCCGCTGACCGACGACAATCCGTTCGAGGTCGCGATCATCGGCGGCATGACACAGGCGGCCAAGATGGTGGGGTTCGAGTTCCGCGACTGGCAGACGCAGTTGTCGCCGGACCAGTGGACGCAAGGGCTCAACAAGGCGGCGGACGAGAAGTTCAACCTTGTCGATCTCGTCGGCGGCCTGCCGCCCGAATATATCGCGCCGCAGATCGCCGAGGTGAAGGCGAAGGGCGTCAAAGTCACCACCACGCATGATTACGACTTCACGCAGACGCCGCCGGCCTTCCTCGATGGCTCCGCCAAGACCGATTATGTCACCGTCGGCAAGTTGATCGCCGCCTGGACGATCGCCAAGACCGGGGGCAAGGTCAATGCGGTGGTGCTCGGCCCCGACGAGATTACGCCGACGATCCCGCTGAAGACCGCGATCCTCGATTATTTCAAGGCCAACTGCCCCGACTGTAAAACAAAGTACATCAACACGCCGGCGGCGGAATGGGCGACCAAGATCCAGCCGGCGGTGCAGGGCGCGCTGCTCGCCGATCCCAGCATCAACTATGTCCTGCCGATTTACGATTCCATGGCGCAGTTCGCCGCGCCGGCCATGATCGCCACCGGGTCGAAGGCGAAGATCGTCTCCTATAACGGCACGCCGTTCGTGCTCGACATGATGCGCGACGGCGACATGGTGGAGATGGATGTCGGCGAATCGCTGGGTTGGGTCGGCATGGCGGGCGTGGACGCCAACATGCGCCTGCTGTGCGGCATGAAGCCCGTCACTCAACTCAACACGCCGGCCTTCATCTTCGACAAGTCGAACGTCGCCAGCGCCGGCAAGCCCGCGACCTTCAATGATGGCTATGGCGACGCCCATATCACCGGCTTCAAGGCGCTGTGGGGCCTGAAGTGAGCGAAAGCCCCGCCCTCGCGCTGGTTGTCGAAAGACTTTCCAAACGTTTTGGCGGGGCGTTGGCGCTGCATAACGTGGACTTCGCGGTTCGTCGCGGCGAGGTCCACGGGTTGCTCGGCAGCAATGGGTCAGGCAAGTCGACGCTGATAAAAATCCTCGCCGGCTTCCATACGCCCGAACCCGGCGGCCGCATAAGTGTGTTTGGACGCGAGCTTGCGCTGCCCGTTCATGCCGAGAACGCCAAGGCGATGGGGCTCGCCTTCGTGCATCAAAATCTGGCGCTGATCCCGAGCCTTTCGCTGACCGAGAATTTCCGCCTTACGCGATTCGCGACCGAGCCGAACTGGCGCATTTCCTGGCGGCGCGAGCATGAGGCGGTGGCGCAGGCGCTGCGACGTTACAACCTCGACCTCGACCCGCGCGCGCCCGTCTCCAGCCTTTCGGCGGCCGAGCAGGCTTTGTTCGCCATCGTGCGCGCGGTGGAGGATCTCGCCGGCGCCGACAGCGCGCGGGGAAAGTTGTTGATCCTCGACGAGCCGACGCCGTTTCTGCCGGCGGTTGGCGTCGAACAATTGTTTCAGCTCGTGCGCGCGATCGTCGCTGAGGGCGCGAGCGTCGTGTTTGTCAGCCACGACATCGACGAGGTGATGGAGATCACTGACCGCGCGACGATATTGCGCGACGGCGCGCTGGTCGATGTGTTGGAGACGAAGCGCGCCACGGCGTCCGAGTTCGTTGAACGCATCGTCGGGCGCGCGGTCAAACCGTTCCATGTGCATAGGCTGGCTTCCGGTCGACCACAGCCCGCCGCGCGCGTCGAAGGCGCGCTCGCCGCGCGGCTGGGGCCGGTTTCGCTGGAGGTGGGCAAGGGCGAGATCCTCGGGCTGACGGGGCTGATTGGTTCCGGCTTTGACCGCCTGTGCGCGGCGCTCTATGGCGCCGAGCGGGCGAGCGCGGGTCGGTTGATTGTCGATCAGACCGACGCGTTCGATCTGGCGGCGCTCGATCCGCCGGCCGTGCTGGCGGCGGGCGTGGTTTATCTGCCGGCCGATCGCCTGCGCGCGGCCGGCGTCGGCGCGCTTCCCGTCGCCGACAACGTGCTGTTGCCGGTGCTGGGCGCGATGCGGCGCGGTCTCGGGCTCGACAAGGCGCGCATGGCCAGGACCGCGCATGAACTTGGGGCCGCCTATGACGTCAAGCCGAACGCGCCGTCGCTGCCGCTCGCGGCGCTCTCTGGCGGCAATCAACAGAAGGCGCTGATCGGCAAATGGTTGCAGACGAAGCCGAAGCTGATCCTGCTCGACGAGCCGACGCAGGGAGTCGATGTCGGCGCGCGGCAGCAAGTGTTTGCTGCGCTCGACGCGGCGAGCCTTGCAGGCGCGGGCGTCGTGGTCGCCTCGACCGATTTCGAACAACTGGCGCAGATCTGTCACCGCGTGTTGGTGTTCGCGCGCGGCCAGATCGTGGCGGAACTGACCGGGGCGCAGGTCGCCAAGGAGACGATCGCGGAGTGTTGCTATCATTCCATGACCCGCATCGCGTGAGATCGAGAGCGACCGGATGAATAGGCGCGCACCCGACGATCTCGCCGCCTACGAACAGCGCATCGCCTCGCTGGAGGCGAAGCTGCGCGAACTCGAAGCGAATTTGAGCGTGCGCGCGGCGACGGCGCGGCGGTTCGATCTGAAGAACATCGCTGAAGAATATGGTCTCCTCGGCGCATGGGCGCTGCTCGTTCTGGGCTTCGGTCTGTTTGCGCCCACCATGCTCACCTGGCCGCCCTATGCGGCGATGTTTGGCCTCAATGCGATCATCGTCGTGCTGACGCTCGCCCTCATCGTGCCGCTGACGGCGGGCGATTTCGATCTGTCGGTCGCCAGCACGCTGACGCTTTCGGCGATGCTGGTGGCGATCCTCAACGTCAAGGCCGGATTGCCGATTGCGGCGGCGGTGCTGATTGCGCTTGGCGTCGGCGCGTTGGTTGGCGCGATCAATGCGTTCTTCATTCTCTATTTCCGCATTCATTCGCTGATTGTGACGCTTGGCGTCGGCTATTTTCTCAACGGCGTCGTGTTGTGGGTGTCGAACTCGGCCGTGGTGTTTGGCGTGTCGCTGACGCCGCTGATCAAGCTGGTGTTCTCGACCAAGCTGCTCGGCGTGGCGCTGCAATTCTGGTACGCCTTGATCCTGACGATCGTGCTCTGGTACGTGTTCGAATACACTGCCGCGGGCCGTCGTCTGTTGTTTGTCGGGAGAGGGCGAGAGGTCGCGCGGTTGTCGGGGGTCAAGGTCGAACGCGTGCGCGCGATCTCGTTGATTGTTTCCGGCCTGATCGCCGCCTTCGCGGGCGTGCTTTACACCGGGATGCGCGGCTCGGCCGATCCGAGTTCCGGCCTTTCGTTCCTGCTGCCGGCCTTCGCCGCGGCTTTCCTGGGCTCGACGGCGATCAGTCCCGGCCGCTTCAATGCGTGGGGGGCGTTCGTGGCGGTCTATTTCCTCTCGACCGGCATTCTCGGGCTCAACTTTCTCGGCGCGGATTCGTTCGTGCAAAATCTGTTCTACGGCGGCGGCCTCGTCATTGCGGTGGCGATCTCGCAACTCGTGCGTAAGCGTCAGGCGATGGACTGAGGAAAGATCAGATGACCAAACGCAACCTAAGGAGCGCGCTCGGCGCGGGCGAGTTCGTCGCGGCGCCGGGCCTGCACGATATGATCGCCGCTGTGATCGCCAACAAGGTGGGCTTCGATTTCGTCTATGCCTCCGGCTTCTGGTTGACCGCCTCCGGTTACGGCCTGCCCGACGCCGGCATTGCGACTTATACCCAGATGATCGACCGGGTCGCAACGCTGACGCGGCTTGTCAACGCGGGCGTGATCGCCGACGCCGACACCGGATACGGCGGTCTCCTCAACGTGCATCACACCGTGCGCGGTTATGAGGAGGCGGGGGTCGTCGCGATCCAAATCGAGGATCAGGAATTCCCTAAGAAATGCGGCCACACGCCGTTCAAACGCGTCGTGCCGACAATCGACATGGTTGAGAAGATCAAGGTCGCCTGCGACGCGCGCCGTTCACCCGAGGGCATGTTGGTGATCGCGCGCACCGATGCGCGCCAGCCCGAAGGGTTCGAGGGCGCGTTGCGACGGGGCGAGGCCTATGGCGAGGCGGGCGCCGACATCGTATTTCTCGAAGCTCTGGAGAGTGAAGCCGAGATGCGCGAGGCCTGCCGGCGGATCAGGAAACCGATGATGGCCAACATGGCCGACGGCGGCAAAACGCCGATCCGCTCCAGGCAGGAGTTGGCCGAAATCGGCTATGCGCTGGCGATCTATCCCTCGATCACCGGCCTTGCGGCGAGCGCGGCGATCGAGAACGCGTTCCATGTGTTCAAGGCGGAGGGCACGTCCAACTCGCCAAACCTGCCGCTGTTCAACTTTCGCGAATTCCAGTCGTTGATTGGATTCGAGGATGTGTGGGCGTTCGAGCGGAAATGGGCGCGCGGGTCGTGAGGGAATGAGTAAGAAAGAGGGCGGGGCAGCCAATTTTCCGAACTATCCCTTCGGGAAGTTGAGCCCCATCGCGCGATAGCGTTCGGGGTCGTCGAGCCAGTTCTCGCGCACTTTCACGAACAGGAACAGATGCACCTTGGAATCGTTGGCCTCGGCGATCTCCTTGCGCGCCGCCGAACCGATCGACTTGAGCGTGCGGCCGCCCTCGCCAATCACGATCTTCTTGTGGCCCTCGCGCGTGACATAGATCGTCTGCTCGATCCGCGCCGAGCCATCGGGCAGATCCTTCCAGGATTCGGTTTCGACGGTTATTTGATAGGGCAACTCGTCGTGCAAACGCTCGAAGATCTTTTCGCGCGTGATTTCGGCGGCCAGCGCGCGCATCGGCGCATCCGCTATCTGGTCGGCGGGATAGAGCCACGGCCCTTGTGGCATCATGCGGCCGAGATCGCGTTTCAATCGATCCAGTCCGGCCCCGTTCTCGGCCGAGATCATAAATGTCTCGTCGAACGGCAAAGCCTGGTTGAGCCGCGCCGACAGAGCGAGCAGCTTCGGCGCCTCCACCAGATCAATCTTGTTGAGGATCAGCGCCTTGCGCCCCTTGCGAAGTTTGAGCCCTTCCAGGATGCGGCCCACCTCGTCGGTGATTTCGCCCGCCGCGATCTCCGTCCGCGCATCGACGATCAGCGCCAGCGCGTCCGCGTCGCTTGCCGCGCCCCAGGCCGCCTCCGACATCGCCCGGTCGAGCCGACGTTTGGGCTGGAACAGGCCGGGCGTATCGACGAACACGATCTGCGTTTCGCCCTCGATCACGACGCCCCGCACCGTCCCGCGCGTCGTTTGCGCCTTGCGCGAGACGATCGATACTTTCGCGCCGACCAGTTTGTTGATCAGCGTCGATTTGCCGGCGTTGGGAGCGCCGATCAGGGCGACGAATCCGCATGTGGTCATGTTGGCGCCCATCGATTGAGAAACGCGCGCACGGCTTCCTGTTCCGCCGCCCGCTTGGAAGTGGCTTCGCCGCGCTCGGGGTCGAAACCCTCAAGCTCGACCTGCATGACAAAGCGCGGCAGATGCGCCGGGCCGCTGCGCTCCACTTCCGCGTAGCGCGGCGTGGGAAGGCCGCGCGCTTGCGCCCATTCCTGCACCGCGGTCTTGGAATCCTGCACGGCCACGGCGTCGAGGCGCATCCGCCCGTCCCAGAACCGGCGCACCAGCGCGCGCGCGGCGGCAAAACCGCCATCGAGAAACACGGCGCCGATCAGCGCCTCGCACACGTCGCCCAGGATCGCCGCCTTTTTGCGCCCGCCGCCACGCGCCTCGCCCGCGCCCATCACGACATAGGGGCCGACGTCCCAGCCTTCCGCGACCTCGGCGCAGGCCTCGCGCCGCACCAGCCGCGCCAGCCGCACCGAAAGGTCGCCCTCGGGGGCGTCGGGGAACGCCTCGTACAACATTTCCGAGACCGCGAGCCCCAGCACCCGGTCGCCGAGAAACTCCAGCCGCTGATAGGATTGCATCCGGCCCGATTGCGCCGTCGAGGGCGCGGAAAGATGCGTCAGCGCGCGCTCGGCGAGCGCGCCATCGGCGAAGATATGGCCGAGCCTAGCCTCAAGCTCGGCAATCTCCGGCTTGGCGCGCTTCGTCATGCCCCTAGTGGACGCGCTTCAAGAGCCGCTCCCAGCGGATCGTCCACGGCCAGCGCCAGAACTCCCAGGCCGCCGCGCCGCCGCCCACGGAAAAGAATATGATCTCGGCGCGGCCGACCAGATTCTCCGCCGGCACATAGCCGACCGGGCCGGAGGGAAAACGCGAATCCTCGGAATTGTCGCGGTTGTCGCCCATCATGAAGAAATGATCTGATGGCACGGTGAACACGTCGGTGTTGGAGGCGCCGCCGTCGTCGCCGGCGAGCTGGATGATCTCATGCCGCGCGCCGCCGGGATGGCCCTGGCTGTCGGGCAGCGTCTCGAAATAGGCCGTCACTTCGTTCGGCTTGCGGAAGCCGTCGTCCATCTTATAGGCCGGCGCCGCCTCGCGCGGCACGACGATTCCGTTGAGGTAGAGCCGGCCCTTGATCATCTGCACCTTGTCGCCGGGCAGGCCGATCACGCGCTTGATGAAATCCTGGTTCGGTTCGCCCGGCGGGCGGAACACGGCGATGTCGCCGCGTTTGGGCGGCGAATAGAACAGCCGGCCGGGCATGGAATTGGGGGCGAGGTCGAGAAAGCTCGGCAGCGAATAATGCGAATAGCCATAGCTGTATTTCGACACGAACAGGTAGTCGCCGATCAGCAGCGAGGGGATCAGCGAGCCCGAGGGGATGTTGAACGGCTGGAACAGCACCGTACGCACCACCAGCGCGATTAACAGCGCCTGGACGATGACTTTGACGGTTTCCCACCATCCTTCTTCTTGGCTTGCAGTGGCGGTGTTGGCGGTGGACTTCATCAGGCTTGGCTCTTCCGGGCTCGGCGCCTCGCGCGGGGCCGGTCGCCCCTATATAGGGCGGCCGGCGTCGCGCCAAGCGGCGCCTTCAGGGTATCAATACAATCGAGGCAGTCGTGCGGCGCCCTTCCAGGTCGCGATGCACCCGCGCCGCCTCCGCCAGCGGCGCCCGCTCCGAGATGTCGATCTTGACCACCCCGGCGCCGACGACCTCGAACAATTCCCGCGCCATAGTCTCTAACCGCGTCCGGTCGGCGAGGAAAGTGAACAGCGTTGGACGGGTGGCGAACAGCGAGCCTTTCTGGCCGAGCAGGCCGATATTGAACGCCTCCACCGGCCCGGAGGCCGAACCGTAGCTCGCAAACACACCGAACGGCCGCAGGCAGTCGAGCGAGGCCGGGACGGTCGTCTTGCCGACGCCGTCGTAAACGACGGCGCATTTGGCGCCCTTGGTGATTTCGCTGACGCGCGCGGCGAAATCCTCGGTCGAATAATTGATGACGTGATCCGCGCCGCAAGCCGTGGCGATCTCGGCCTTGGCCGCCGAGCCGACCGTGCCGATCACCGTCGCGCCGAGGCGCCTCCCGCAGCGGCAAAGGATCTGTCCGACGCCGCCCGCCGCGGCATGGACCAGGATCGTGTCGCCCGGCTGCACGCGATAGGTCTGGCGCAGAAGGTATTGTGCGGTCAGACCCTTGAGCATCATCGCCGCCGCCTGCTCGTGGCTCACGTTGTCGGGCAGCTTGACGATATGCTTGACATCAACATTGCGCGCTTCCGCGTAGGATCCCGGCGTCGTCACATAGGCGACGCGCTCACCGACCTTGAAGCCTTCGACGCCCGGACCCACCGCCGTCACCTCGCCCGACCCTTCCGCGCCCGGCGTGAAGGGCAGGGGGATGGGATAGAGGCCGGTGCGGAAGTAGATGTCGAGATAATTGACCCCGATGGCGTGGTGGCGCACGCTCGCCTGGCCGGGACCGGGCGCCGGCAGGTCGATCTCCTCGAGTTGCAGAACCTCGGGACCGCCGGTCTTGTGGATGCGGATGGCGCGCATGAATGTTCCTCGCTGGGCTGTTTTGGGCGCTTTGGAATGGGCCTTGGCGCCGCATATAGTCCGTCGGGAGGGGAAGCGGAACCCTTGCCCTTTTTCCGCGGCCTCTCTATAGGGGGGCGCCGACGGGCTGAGCCTGTCCCGTGCGCCCATCGTCTAGCGGTCCAGGACGTCGCCCTTTCACGGCGAAAACAGGGGTTCGATTCCCCTTGGGCGCGCCATTGTTATCAAGCACTTAGAGCGGTTTTTGAACATCTCCGCGCCGCAAATGTCCAACGTTTGGCCAATATACAGGCGTGAACGGCGGCGAATTTTTGCGACCCAATGCGACCTGAAAACGCCATCGGCCCGGCGGTACATCCGCGCCGGGCCGACACGCTCGGGGAAGCCGAAGCCGCCCCGCAGATGGCTTAGCCGCCAACCTTGTAGCGTTCGCGGAGCGCGGGCGCCGCCGTCACGCATCCACGGCCATGGCGAGCAGGTCATCCACGATCGAGATCATCACCTCCGGATCGTGGTCATTCGCGGCGGCGTATCTTGCCTTGAATATCAAGCCCGCCAAGGTTCTTGCGGGCGTCTCAGCGACGCGGGCCTGCAATTCCATGAAAGTGCTGAGCGCCGCCGCCTCTGCATGGGCAGCGTCCAGACCACATTCGGCCCGTGCGCGGGCCATGGCACATTCCCATTGCCGTAGTTCCTCGTCATAGGCGGCTTGCTCTGCGGACGGTCCGCGCGACCGAATTTCGGCCATGCGCCGGCCGAATGCGTCGATGGCTTCCCGGCTCGCCGAATCCATCGCGGGCTCGGCGGGCTTTTCGGGGGCGTGGCGTTTTTTCTCGATTTCAGCGATCCCCAGCGCGTCGATGGTGGCGTCAAGGGCGCGATCTGCGGCCTCTATCGGCTCCAGCAACGCGAACAGTTCGGCGTCGAGATCGGCGGCCTTGGCGGCGAAAGGGGCGGCGAACATGGCTCCGGCGGAGGCGATAGCGCCGAGCGCGGCGCGGCGATTCATAGGCATGGCTCGGGCGTTTGCCCGCAATGTGGTGTTGGGCGTTTGATAGGCTCCACTTGAACTAAGGTTACGCTTTTGGTATATGGTCTATCCAAACCCAAGTCAACATTAAAAGTGTAAGGTTGTTACGTGAGAATAACATCCGCGCAATGCCGCGCCGCTCGCGGCCTCATTGGATGGTCGCAAGAGCAACTTGCGGCGGCGGCCAAAGTGGCCAAGGCGACGATCGCGAATTTCGAGCTTGAAAAGCGCGAGCCATATCCGCGGACCCTGGACGACGTTCGCGCCGCCCTCGAAACCGCAGGCGTCGAGTTCATCGCCGAGAACGGCGGCGGGGCTGGCGTCAGGCTGAAAAAGCCGGCGCCGGCGGCGATCCCCGCCGAGGATTTGAACGCCAGCAATGACCAATAGGAGTGCAGCGGTCGGCTGCGGATAGGGTGGCGCCGGGCCACCGTTTAGCGCGGCGTCGCGGGAATGGATTGCGGCTGCGATTTGCAGGCCCTAAATCAACGGATCCTTTCCCCTTCGCGTATATGGGGGCGTTGTCGCTTTCGCTCGCAGGAGGTTCGCGTGCCGGAATTTCCCGATCTCCACCGCGATTTGTTGTGCTTCGCGCGCGGCCGCCCCGGCGACTGGGAAGCTTTCTGCGCAGATTTCGACATTGCGGTTCAAGGCCGCAGCTTTCACGAAGTGCAAAGCGAAATGGAGGCGGCCGTCGCCGATTACGTCGAGGCGGCGCGTCAGGAAAGCGAAGCCGATAGGGTCCGGCTCCTCTCCCGCCGCGCGCCGATCCGGCTCGTGTTGCTGTGGACCTTGCGCGTTCTTCTGTCGGCGTGGCGGCGGCCAAGGGGCGGCGACCACGACACGGCCGCATCCTTTCCGGTCGCGTTTGCGACGTGAAGTTCGCCACCTTCATCGGCGTGCTTTCGGCCAATGGCTTCGTGTTGCATCGGCAAGGGTCCGGCTCCCAAGCGATCTATCGCGGCGTGGTCAGCGGCGAGGTCCGGCTTGTCACCGTCGCCGCGCATCGCATGGGCGACGACATCAAGCCCGGAACGCTGGCGGCGAAGATCCGCCAATCCGGGCTCCCGAAATCGACGTTTCGATGAGTCCGGCTTCGCCGTCTCGGCTTCCATTGCTTTCGGCGCAAATGGCTTCACGCCCTGTTGCGCAAGTTTCGTGATCGTCGGCGAGGTGTCGCTTTCGACCTGACGGGCGAAGTCAGGCTCGGGGACGTTGGCGACGCGGACGGCCTGTTTTGTTTGATCGGGCGACAGGCCTGCGCGTTCGGCGACTTCGCGCTGAGAGAGCTTAGGGGGGTGCCCCCCTTACCCTCAGTGTGCTGGTTCCTCCCCTTGCGCGTCGAACTGCTTCAGCAATTCCCCGCAGCGGCGCACGGCGCGGGCGCGGATGCGGACGGCCATCTTCTCAAGTTGGTCGTCGTCGGCTTGCCAGCGCGGCGACGTTTCTACGCCCGCCGTCGCCGCTGCTCACTGCGCCACAGCGCCGGCCCGTAGCGGCGATCTCGCCATCCGGTGGATCTGGGGCCATCCGCGCCGCCGCGCCCGCCAGCGGCCCGCTCTGCGGCTTCCCGCGTAGCCACCGCCGCCATCAGGCGATCCGTCAGCGCGCGACGGGCTTCATGATCCGGCTGGGGGCGCGGGCCTTCGCAGTTCGAACTGATCCACGCCTTGACGGCGGTTAGCTCGCAAGCGCCCAAGACGCCGATGGCCTTGAACGCGGCGCGCTCGGCGGCCTCGGCTTCGTCGAGCGTCATTTCAGCGGGCGGACATACGGCTGTGGCGACGCGCTCGGCATGGGCGCCCTCGGCGACGTTGGCAACGGCGTGACCGGCTGAGGGTTGGGCCTCGAATAGGGCGAGGTCGTCACCGGCATGGGCGCGGGGTTGCGCGGCATGGGATTCGATCCGGGCGCGGGGTAGGAAGGCGATTTAGCCATATTTGGTCCTCTCACTGGGGTTTGCTGATTTTGTCGAGAAGCGACGGATCGCGCCGCAGCGCGTCGGCGATGATTCCCTCGGCTCGCGGATCGTTGGCGTCGAGGGCGAAGGAGCGAGCTTTGAACATCTGGCGCCCATATTCCTCTTTTCTTTTGGCGAGGTCGCGCAGTTGCAATTCGACGGTTTGCTTGATCCCGTCGATGTCTTCCCGGATTTTGTCCCCGAGGGCGCGGATGCGCTCGACCATCGCGCCCTTTTCGAGTCGGGACGGCTTGACCATTTCGCTCAAGTTCGAAGTGATGCGATCAATAGCCTTTGCGAGCGGATCGTCTTCAGCCGGCGCGACCTTTTTCAAGGTCGACGGTCCCGCGAGTTTGTTGAAATTCATCGAAGCATCCCCCGCCATTGCGCGGCAATTCGCGCGACCTCCGCAGCGTCCGCCAGCACATGCGGCGCGCGAAACTTGTTTTCGACTTAGACCCAAGCGGCATTGAAAATCGCCGCCAGCGCGTCGTCTCGACGGCCGGCCGCCTCGGCTTGCGCTTCCGTGAGCGCTTGGCGAAGCGCCTCCAACCGCATCATCCGGACGCCGACGTCGGCCGCCAGCGCCACCGCCTCGACGTGCAACCGCCGGCCTTCTTCAAGCGCAGCCGCGACTTGCCGCTCGCGCATTCTCGCGCCGATCCGGTTCATTTCGACGAGCAAGCCAGTTCGCTTCGCCGCCACGGCCTCCACGGCAATGTCTGCCGCCTGCCGTTCGGCTTCGGCGTCGAGACGGCGGGCGAGCAACGCCTTGCGTTCGTCGAGCAGCGGCGCCGGCGGCTCGCCATCGGCGCTTTCCGCCCATGTTTCGATAGCCCGCCGCTCCCCGGCGTCAAGTTGCGCCAGCGCCCTGTCAACCTCGGCGATCTTCGCCTCGGCGCCGTTGCGCCGTTCGTCTACTACGGCGAAGCGCTGAAGCTCGGCTTCGATCTTCGCGCGATCCGTGCGCAAGTCGGCGAAGGGGTCCGGCGGCTCGGCGTGCAAGGGATGAATCGTCGCGGTCATGCGTCCTCCAGGGATTGAGACAGGGTTCGATAGAAACCGAGGAAGCCCGATTCCGCCTGCCCGCAAGCCATCGTCAGGGCGCCAGCGACCGCATTCGCGACGTCGTCGTGTCCGCCGGGCGGATGATCGACGCTGTCTTTGCCGCTGCGCGCCGTGCGGCGCTCCAGGGCAAGGAATTGCGAAGTCATCCGGGAATTGTCGAGCAGCGCCACGCGCCCGCTGTTCAAGAGCGGCAGAGTCGCCAGATAGAGTTCCGATCGATTGAGCGGCGCGACCTCATAGGTGACGCCTTGCGCCTGGAAAGCCACGCGAGGCCACTCGCCCGCGTAGCGGTCGCCCTGGACCCGCGAGAGGCGATATTGCTTCAGGACAGCCGCGAATTCCTCAACCACGCTCGACGGCGCGAACGGCGCTTTCCGCTCGCCGACGAAGTCGAGCACGATCCGCGCGCCCTCGGCGTGCGCTATCGCCAGCGTCATGCTGTCCGACGATCCGCCGGACTGGTCCACAAGTCCGAAATAGGTTACGCCGTCGAGCGGCGCGCGAACCGTGACGCCGACCTCAATCGCGGCGTCGAGCGTTTCGCGACTGACGAAGACGGCGAGATCGCCTCGGAATTCCACGCCATATTCCGCGCTCGCCGCTTCCGGGTCGTCGGCATAGGCCCGCTCGACGACGGCCGCCGACAGGCTCGGATTCATTGTCCACGACGGCGCCTTCGCAACCAGGATGCGCGGGTCGCCTTGTGAGCCGAAGTGACGCCGAAAGGTCGCGTACAGTTCGCCGCGCTTGGCGTGCGGGCTCGATATGCACGCCAGCGGGCCGCCCGTCGTCGCCAGCGCCGGGCGAAGCGCCTTCAAGATTTCACGGTCGGGATTCGCCGAGTCGTCGGAACGCCAGAAGGCGATTTCGTCGCAGACCGCGCCAACGGCGGTTATGCCGCGAACCGTCCTGAAGCTCGCCGGGCGGACCTCAACGTCAATGCCGGTCGCCAGCGAAAGCGTGTCGGACGTCGAGCCTTCGACAAGGTCGGCCAAGTTGCGCGAGGCGCGGAAGATGCCGGCGACGAAGCTGAAGGCTTGATCGGCCTGAAGGGTCGAAGCTGCGAGCAACGGAACCTTGCCACGCTCGCTCGGTCCCAAAACGTCGCGATGATCGCAGCAACCGGCGAGGTAAGCCGTCAGGACGCCCATAGAGCGCGTCTTTCCGCCTCGACGGCGATGACGCCCCAAAACTCGGCGACAGGCTCCAGCGGCTCGCGCTCGCGGCCTGTGACGACTTGGAAAAGGTCGCGCTCGGCTTCCGTCAGTTCCTCGCCGAACGCCGCAATCAACAGCGCCCGCCACGTCGCCAGCGACTCGCCCGCATAGACCTCGCCGAAATAGGCGCGGTCGTCGAGCGCGTCGCGCATCGGGACGATCTTGTGCAGCATCAGCCGCCCGCCTCGCGGGTGGGCGGAATGGCGAAGTGCGCCGCGAGCGGGCTTGCGGCCTTGGCCTTCGCCGCCGGCCTCAGACCAAGGTCGCGCAAGCCGAGACGGATTTGATTTCCGAGCGCGCTGAAGGCTCTCGCGTCGTGCGAGGTGAAATTGTTCCCGGCGGAAAGCTTTGGCTCTTGTAGCGGTATTTGTTGATATCGGCTAACGTGGCCTTTCGGCAGGGGGCCACGGTGGATCAGACGGCATTTGAGACGTGGCTTGGTTGGATCTCGGATCTGAACGAACCGCAACGGCGGCGTGCCTTGCAGGC
>JANLPL010000389.1:0-9768 GCA_031367195.1 Bradyrhizobium sp. | reverse complement strand
CTCGCGAGGGTAGATAAATACGGTATGTCCTCTTTGGGCGCACTCCCGGTTGATGTCAGCCATGACGGTTCTTTCCGTCCAGGTTCCGCCGTTAAGCGTATCGAGCAGGGAAATGACGTCGGCTTCCCAGCCCTCCATCATCCGCTTGATCCATTCCGGGTCGTCGCCGACGCCCGTATCCACCATCGTTTTCCTGAACATCCGTGTCCGCAGGACGAGGCGTATCGCCGTGGGAAAGGGCGGGTAGGGCGTGACCCAGTCGCCCGAACCGTTCGTCGTCATCAGCCGCGCCGGCGCCATGGCCAAGCTCCCGATTTGAGGATGCCCCTTCGGACGCTTACGGGACGGTCGGCTCGCCCATCGGGCTCGCGAAGTCGCGGATCTCTCGCGAAGTCGCGGATCTAAGGCGCCTTTTTCTTCCGCCGCTTGGGCTCGGCGGCGGCCTGCGGGGCGGGTTCGGCGACGCGTTTGGCGAGTTGCGCTGCGCGGGCTTGCGCCAGCCGCGAGGCGCAGAAACCGATCCGCGTCTCGCCGGCGTAAGTCTGGCAGAGCTCGTCGCGACGGGCGGCGAAGTCGCTGGACTCGCGCGACAGTTCGGCCGGCGCTTGCCTGCCGCGCCCGGCCAACTTTCGAAGATTGTCCTGGATCGCGCGATCGGCGGCGGCGCGGTCGTGCGAAATCGATTTGGCGTCTCTCTCCAGCTCGCTCAGCTGAGGCCCCCATAGCCCTGAGGGGTTGGCCTGACAATCGGCGCCCGCAAACACGCAGGCGTTGGGCTGGGCGGGCACGAGCGCGCCGTCGCCGACGATGTCGAACGTGAGCGGGCAGGCCGCGATTTCGGCGGCGTAGCGCGGCACGCCCTCCGGCTCGCCTTGCAAGGTCGCCTCGATCGGCCTGTCGGCGACGATGTCGATGCGGCACTGCTGCGACGGGTTGGAGACGACTTCGCCGAGCAAAGTGTATTTGACGATTCGTAGCGATTTGGCGTCGCCGCGCTCGAATTTGAGGTCGCCGCCGCGGCCGTTAAGGCGCAGCAGACGCCCGAACGCCGGTTCAAGCGTCGCCGGTTTGGCGGCGACGCGGGGAAAATGGTGTTTCGGCCTGGCGATTTTCGCCGGAGCCACCGCGTCGCTGGGCGGAGCGTCGCCAAGCGTCGCGCCGGGCAGGGCGAGTTGCCCCAGTGCAACCCTGGAGCCCAGACAGACAAATGCGGCCAGGACGATCATTCTCTTCATTCGGCGCATCCGTGACGGGCCGGAATCGCCGGCGCGGGAACAGGGGGATTCGGTTAAGGTCTATATAGCGAAAAACCCGCGCATTCGCCGCAACGGCCGTTACGGCCGCGCCTTGCGCGCCCTTGGACCCCCTCCTATATACCGGCCAACTTCGACGGATGGAAAAACCCGCCCGCCGAATTTGTACCGAGCATCGGGGACCGGAGAGCGCGTTTCGGGAAAGTCACCGCTGACGCGCATCCATCGCCTGGCCGCTTCGGGGCCTAGCGGTCTCGCGAAACATGGGGAATCTAAAATGGCTAAAGTCATCGGCATAGATTTAGGGACGACCAATTCCTGCGTGGCGGTCATGGAAGGCGCGACGCCCAAGGTGATCGAGAATTCGGAAGGCGCGCGCACCACGCCCTCCATCGTCGCCTTCACGGACGACGGCGAGCGCCTCGTCGGCCAGCCCGCCAAGCGTCAGGCGGTCACCAATCCTGAGCGCACCTTCTTCGCCATCAAGCGCCTTATCGGCCGTTCGTTCGACGATCCGATGACCAAGAAGGACATGGGCCTGGTGCCCTACAAGATCGTCAAGGCGCCCAATGGCGACGCCTGGGTGAACTCGGACGGCAAGCCCTATTCGCCCTCGCAGATCTCCGCCTTCACGCTACAGAAGATGAAGGAGACGGCCGAGGCCTATCTCGGCACGCCGGTGACGCAGGCCGTCATCACGGTGCCCGCCTATTTCAACGACGCCCAGCGTCAGGCGACCAAGGACGCCGGCAAGATCGCCGGCCTCGAAGTGCTTCGCATCATCAACGAGCCGACGGCGGCCGCGCTCGCCTATGGTCTCGACAAGAAGAAGGCCGGCACGATCGCGGTCTATGACCTCGGCGGCGGCACGTTCGACATCTCGATCCTCGAAATCGGCGACGGCGTGTTCGAGGTGAAGTCGACCAACGGCGACACCTTCCTCGGCGGCGAGGATTTCGACATGCGCCTGGTTGAATATTTCGCGGCCGAGTTCAAGAAAGAGCAGGGCATCGACCTGACCAAGGACAAGCTCGCGCTCCAGCGTCTGAAGGAGGCGGCCGAGAAGGCCAAGATCGAATTGTCCTCCGCGATGCAGACCGACATCAACCTGCCCTACATCACCGCCGACGCTTCGGGTCCGAAGCATCTCGCCCTCAAGCTCACCCGCGCGAAATTCGAGGCGTTGGTGGACGATCTGATCCAGCGCACCGTCGAGCCGTGCAAGAAGGCGCTGAAGGACGCGCAACTGGCGGCGGGGCAGATCGACGAGGTCGTGCTCGTCGGCGGCATGACCCGTATGCCCAAGGTGCAGGAGGTGGTGAAGCAATTCTTCGGCAAGGAGCCGCACAAGGGCGTCAACCCTGACGAGGTCGTGGCCATCGGCGCGGCGGTTCAGGCGGGCGTGCTTCAGGGCGACGTGAAGGACGTGCTGCTGCTCGACGTGACCCCGCTGTCCCTGGGCATTGAGACGCTCGGCGGCGTGTTCACGCGCCTGATCGACCGCAACACCACGATCCCGACCAAGAAGAGCCAGGTGTTCTCCACGGCCGAGGATAATCAGACCGCGGTGACGATCCGGGTGTTCCAGGGCGAGCGCGAAATGGCGGCCGACAACAAGGCGCTGGGCCAGTTCGATCTCGTCGGCATCCCCTCCGCTCCGCGCGGCGTGCCGCAAGTGGAAGTCACCTTCGACATCGACGCCAACGGCATCGTCAATGTGACGGCGAAGGACAAGGCGACCAACAAGGAGCAGCAGATCCGCATCCAGGCGTCGGGCGGCCTCTCCGAGGCCGACATCAACCGCATGGTGAAAGACGCGGAGGCCAACGCGGCGGAAGACAAGAAGCGCCGCGAATCGGTGGACGCCAAGAACCACGGCGAATCGCTGATCCACGACGCCGAGAAGTCGCTGAAGGAATATGGCGAGAAGGTCGCGCAGGCCGACAAGAGCGCGATCGAGGCGGCGATCGCGGCGCTGCGGACTTCGCTCGAAAGCGACGACCTCGAGGCGATCAAGGCGCGCACCAACGACCTGATGCAGGCGCAGATGAAGCTGGGCGAGTCGATGTACAAGGCGAGCCAGGCGGCCGGTCCGGACGCCGGCGCGCAAGGGCCGAAGGACGATGTGGTCGATGCCGAGTTCCGCGAAGTCGACGACGACAAGAAGAAGTCTGCGTAAGGGCCGGTATCGCCAACAAATCGACCCTCGGGGAGACCCGGGGGTCTTTTTTTGTCCTTGCTCGCTCGGCTGTGCTGGAAGTCGGTTCGCGCGAGCCTTCGCCACCGCGGATTTCGTCGAGAGGTGGATTTGGTGGAGAAGGCGTTCGCGAAAGGCGCACTTTTCGGCCGCGCGCTGTTGTGGGTCGCTGCATGCGCGATGATTGCCGCCGAAACGACGATGATAGTTAGCTTTTGGCTCATCGATTTCGTCCACGGCAATCCGGGCAGGACGCAGTTGGAGTCGCTTGAGACGATCCTGATATTCACCCCGATTTTCGCGATCGTCGCCGTCGTCGGCGTTTTCCTCGTCTTCGGCGCGTCTCAATTATTGCAGGCCATGGCTTTGGGGGCGTTCGTTCGTCGCTTTCGGGTGCGGCTCGAAATCGCCGCTCTGCTGACGCTCCCCGTGGCGGCGTTGCTGACGTGGTATTCGTACGACTACCTCACGCCGCATTTCGAGCCCGACGTGCCGGCTGACGACTGGCAACCTTACCATCACGGAATTACGGCTTGGCGTTACCTCGCCGCGCTCGGAGCGCAATCGCTCGTTTCGCTATTCACGGTGCTGTATGTATCCACATCTGCGCGGCCGCGCCTGCGTCGGCGCCTGATCGTCACTGCGCTCCTGGCGGGTGTCGTCGTCGGCGGAATCATGGGGCGCTCGATGGCCGTGGCGCAGTACCAATATCTGTGAGATCAGGCGGTGCGGCCGAGCGTTCACAAATACCGCTCGATCCACCGCGCCGCCTGCTCCTCCCCTACTTCCCCTTCGGCCAACGCATACATCAGCGCCGTAGCGTCCGGCTCTGGGGCGTGTAACACGCGCCCGTTCAGACCCAGAAACACAAGCATCGCGGCAAAGCCGATGCGCTTGTTGCCGTCCACGAACGCGTGTCCGCGCGTGAGGCCGAAGGCGTAGGCCGCCGCGAGGTCCGCGAGCCGGGATTCCCCATAGGCGTGTTTGTTGCGCGGCCGGTCGAGCGCGGCTTCGAGCGCGCCGCGGTCGCGCAGGCCCGGCCTGCCGCCGAATTGCGCGATGAGTTCGCCGTGGATGTCGATGACAGTCTCCGGCGCCAGCCAGAGCGGCGCCTTCACTTCGCCAGCGCCTTGTAGGTGTTGGCGTAGTCGCGGAAGGAGCGGCGCGCGATCTCCATCGCCTCGGCGTGCGCGGGATCGTAAGGGGAGAGTTTTAGCACCCGGTCGGCCGCTTCAACGACATGCAGCTTGTCGCCCGCTTTCAGGTCGAGTCGCGCCGCGAGTTCGCTTGGAAGGAGCAGCCCAAGGGAATTGCCGAGCTTGCGCACCTGCAACACGCCGGTCGGCGGGACTTCGGATTGTGCGCTCATCAGAGGGGCCCCAACGTTGAACGTTATGTATAACGCGAAAATCCCCTTAGCTCCAAGCAATCTTGCAAGCTTGCCCCCGCTTGCGCTCCCCGGCAATCCCCCCTATCTGCACAAGACTTTGATCGGGGCGGGCGCGCCGGCGCTTTTCGCCTCCTTTGGCGCGAGATTACGGCGGGCAATGGCCAAACGCGACTTTTACGAAATTCTCGGCGTCGCCAAGACCGCCAGCGACGCCGAAATGAAGGCGGCGTTCCGCAAGACGGCGATGACCTGCCATCCCGATCGCCATCCCGGCGACAAACAGGCGGAATCGCGCTTCAAGGAGCTCAACGAGGCCTATCAGCATCTGTCCGACGCCCAGAAACGCGCGGCCTACGATAAATTCGGCCACGCCGCCTTCGAGCAGGGCGGGGCCGGCGGGATGGGCGACGGGTTCGGCGCCTCGATGTCCGACATATTCGACGACCTGTTCGGCGACATCATGGGCCGACGCGGCGCCCGCCACGCCTCCGGCAAGGAGCGCGGCGCGGATCTGCGCTACAACCTCGAAATCTCGCTGGAGGAAGCCTTCAAGGGCAAGAACGCCACGATCAAGATTCCCACCAGCCTCGCCTGCGAGGGCTGTCAGGGTTCCGGCGCCAAGCCCGGTTCGAAGCCGGTGACCTGCCGCACCTGCGCGGGCCAGGGACGGGTGCGGGCGCAACAGGGTTTCTTCGCCATTGAGCGCACCTGCTCGACCTGTCAGGGACGCGGCCAGACCATCGACAATCCGTGCGACCGCTGCGCCGGCGCCGGCCGCGTCACGCGCGAACGCTCGCTGAGCGTCAATGTGCCGGCCGGCGTCGAGGACGGCACCCGCATCCGCCTCACCGGCGAGGGCGAGGCGGGGATGCGTGGCGGCGGCCCGGGCGATCTCTATATTTTCCTCGCCATCAAGCCGCATCCGTTCTTCCAGCGCGACGGCGCCGATCTCTATTGCCGCGTGCCGATCTCGATGGTGCAGGCGTCGCTTGGCGGCGAGTTCGCCGTCCGCACACTCGATGGCGGCGATGCGAAAGTGCGTATCCCCGAGGGCACGCAATCGGGCCGGCAATTGAAGTTGCGTTTGAAGGGGATGCCGATCCTGCGCTCGCGCGATTTCGGCGATCTCTATATTCAGGCGGTGGTCGAGACGCCGCAGAACCTGACGCGGCGGCAGCGCGAGCTTTTGCTGGAATTCGACGCGGAATCCTCGAATAAGACGCATCCCGAGAGTACGGGTTTCCTGGCCAAGATGAAGGAATTCTTCGAAGGCTTGGGTTAAGGTCGGAAGACCTTGGGTGAGGGGTTGAGGGTGGGTCGGCTGAAGCGAAAGCCGCCGAGCGACGAGGAAACTTTCCTGCGTCGTTTTCTCGGCGACCCCAAGCGCACCGGGGCGGTCGCGCCGTCGAGCCCGTTCCTGGCGCGCGAAATGGCGCGCCCAGTCGATCCGCTGGCGTCCGGCCTCGTGATCGAACTGGGGCCCGGCACCGGACCCGTGACCAAGGCGCTGCTGGCGCGCGGGGTGCGGCGCGAGCGGCTGCTGCTGGTCGAATACGATCCCTATTTCTGCAAGCTGCTGGCCGAGCGTTTCGCGCTGACCCGCGTGCTGCGCGGCGACGCCTATGCCTTGCGCGACACGCTGGCGGGGCGGCTGACGCAGCCGGTGGCGGCGGTGGTGTCGAGCCTGCCGCTGCTGAACGAACCGCCCGCCCGCCGGTTGCGATTGCTCGACGAGGCGTTCGAGTTGATGGGTCCGGACGGCATGTTCGTGCAATTCACATATGGGCTGCGCTCTCCGTTTCCGCGCGAGGCTTGCGCCGGCCGCTATATCGGGCGCAGCGGCGTGCCGATCCTGCGCAATCTGCCGCCCGCGAGCGTATGGACCTATCGCCGGCCGGGCTGGGCGCCCGCGCATGGGCCCAAAATCACGAAACTGATCGACCACGCCGAGCGCCTCGGCGCCCGCTTCGCCGCGCAGCGCAGGGCGACCGAGACGCTCATCAACCGCCACGGCGACCGCATGAAGGAATTTTTGCGCGAAGCGGCGGAGCGGCTCAACTTGCCGGACAACCGACCATGAACGCGCGTGATCGTTTGATCGTCGCGCTCGACGTCCCCACGGTCGAGGACGCGCGGGCGCTGGTCGCGCGGCTCGGCGACAGCGTGACGTTCTACAAGATCGGCATGGAGCTGATTTACGGTGGCGGCGGGCTGGCGCTGGCGCAAAGCCTGATTGGCGAGGGCGGCCAAGTGTTCATCGACCTGAAACTGCACGACATTCCCCATACGGTGGAGCGTGCTTGCGCCCAGATCGCGCGGCTGGGGGCGACGTTCCTCACCGTGCACGCCTATCCCCAGACGATGCGCGCGGCGTTGGCCGGCGCGGCCGGCTCGGGCCTGCGCGTGCTCGGCGTCTCCGTGCTGACCTCGGCCGACGACGCGGACTTGGCGGAAGCGGGTTACGCCCTCGGGGCGCGCGCGCTGGTGTCGCGCCGCGCCGCGCAGGCGGAGGCGATCGGGCTGGCCGGATTGGTGGCGAGCGCGGCGGAAGTGGCGGGGTTGCGGGCGGAGGGGCGTCGGCTAACGCTGGTCTGCCCCGGCATCCGCCCGGCCGGCGGCGAGGTCGGCGACCAGAAGCGCGTGGCGACGCCGGGACAGGCGATTGCGGATGGGGCGGATTATCTGGTTGTCGGCCGACCGATCACCGCCGCGCCCGACCCGCCGGCGGCGGCGCAGGCGATTGTCGCGGAGATGGGCGGGTAGGGGTTGCAACTAAATTCGATGAACGCCAGCCTCTCAAAAACGAAGGATTCTGGGGCATCCCAAAAGGCTCTCTCGAAATTGCTTCTGAGAGAAATACGAAGAGGTTGCGTATTTTAAAAACGGTCGAGTTCTGAGAAATGTACGCGCGGCGAGCACGGGATGACGAACGCCCGGAATCGACCCGAAGCAGACAAGAATCAATCAGACTGTACGAAAACTCGACGAACGGCGTGATTTCGTCGGCCAGACGCCCAGCTTTCGCGAATTTCTGCGCCCCGAAGGCTGACAGGCCGCGAAATTTGAAGCGGGTCGATGGGCAGCGCGGCAAGCGCGGGAGTTTGCAATAATTATGCACCGAACTCATCGGCCGGCTCACTTGTTGCCTTCGATCTCGTAGTCGAATTCCGTGTTGATGAAATTCCATTCCTCAGGATCGGCATTGTTTACCTGAATGCGCCCAAGATCGATGCCTCGCTTGTCCAAAAATCTCGCGATGAACTTGATCCACGGATATGTCAAAACCGAAAAAGGATCGCCGAGATCCGCAATAGGACCGCTGTTAAGGATCGCCGCCACGTATTCCAACAACTCGCTCGTAGTCGCTAGGCGTTCCGGATAGTCCTGAGGTCGCGTTGATCTCGCCGAGAACGGTTCGATCGAGGCGGTCTTGCTGCGCGGATCACACCGTAGGCGGAGACAATTGAACGGTTGACCGAGTTCAACCAAGCCGGAGATCTGAAAATCTCCGAGCACCGCGGCGACTTCCGCGCTGTGCCTTGCTTTTGCCTCGGCTGCATCGAACCCTGGCTCGAGCATCTCCCTAATCATCCTCTGAGTGCGGTTTCCGATGTTGTCCGTCAGTTCTATGTAGTGGCTCGAGAGCCGGTATAATGTCAGCCCGTGGGCCTGAGTGACATCGATGAGATTGACGAACTCGACCGGTTCCCTGCCCTTGAAGGTCTCTACCAAGCCAACGGCGATCATTTCCGCGAAGGCTCGCGGGGTATAGCTGGTCGGCAGCCGGAACTGCCCTAGATGCCCCCATTTTTTCCGCTTCGCGGCCTGTTCCTCAAGCACGAGCCGCTCGATGATCGGCTGGATAATGATATTGCCACCAACCGAACTATCATGCAGAGCGATCAGAGGAAGAAGGCGCTCAGTCAGTTTTTTTTTACGGACTCGCTGACCGCGCCACCGGCTCTCACCTTCCTAATAGTGATCCCTTCCTCGACCTTGGCTCTGCGGACGCGAACTGCAGTTGCGCCAGTAGAGCTGATGTCCGACAGCTTGATGAATTTAGTGATCAGGTCATCGAGATCGACGGCAGCTTCGACCCCGGCCTCCGGTGCATGATCTTGGACAGACCTGATCACATCGGTCGCCGCCTTCCTCGCGGGTGACCGCTTTTCAAGTCCAAGTTCCGCAACCTGCTTGTGCAAGGCCGCCTTGGCGTCGGCGTCACTCGGTTTCGCTTCCAGGCGGCGCACCGTAGACTCGATATGCTCGTTCTTGGTGATCAGCTTTCGGAGCTTGGCATATGCCACCTTAATCGTGTCCTTCGCAGCAACCTTAAGGCCGGCCGCGGCTCCCGACGCCATCGCGCCAACGATGAGGTCCGTCGCGTCAATCATTCGTTCCTCCACTCCGCCCATCCACTAGATGGCAAGATCGCGCAAACAGAATTGATCACATCAGTTTAATCGACGCAAGGGCATTGAAAACTGCCGCGCGTTCTAGTTGAGATGTGGGGAGCGCTTGATATTCAACAACGGTTCAAGGACCCGGATGAGGCCCGGTTGCGGTAACGGGACGTAAATGAATTCGGGCCGCGCAGCGGGGTCAGCAGTATGTAACGCGCGCAAAGCAGCTGCAGAAAAGGTCCGCTCTCCGCCCATTGCGGCCGGTCTCTCTCAAAAAGGAAGGTTTTTGAGAGGCCGGCGTCGGCGGGGACGATCTGTGTGGCCATGATCGGTAATTGGCACGGTTTTTGATCGCTAAGTGGCACGGCTTCGACGCAAGAATGTCGACAGAACTAATACTGAAGCAACAATGAAGACGCCCGCTGGACTTGCGTCCAAAACTATCAATCCAAAAGAATTCGGGCAAAATACACCATCCGCCTCTTCAGATGGCGACGTATTATTACATCTGTAAAGTAAGTATGC
>JANLPL010000385.1:0-39123 GCA_031367195.1 Bradyrhizobium sp. | reverse complement strand
CCAGCCGGTCGATATCGCCTCCTCCGACCGCCACAATGTAAAACCCTGGCTCGCCGCGCGCGCCCCGTTCGGCGCGCTGGCCCCCGATCTGGCCGATGACGGCTTTCCGCTGCTGGGCGGACGCATCGACATCCTCGACCGGCGCCCGATCCCGACGCTGGTTTATCGCCGCCGTGAACATCTGATTTCGGTCAGCGAATTGTCCCTCGCGCAGGGCGGCCACGGCGCGGCGACGCTGGAGGGCTATCACGTCGAACGCTGGCGCGACGGCGAGCGCGCCTATATCGCCATTTCCGACATCGACGCGGCCGAACTCGCCGATTTTGTTACGGCTTTCGCCAAGAAAACGGTGCCGTGAACGATCACAAGCGCGTGTTCCCATCGATTGGCGGGCAGTTTAGCGCGAGGGTACGGGTTGTCGCGCCTGCGAGCGGCGCATAGCATGGCGTCGGTGCGGTGGCCGCGTCGCGGCGAATGTCGATCCCCAGACCGTAAACCGGCGAGGGGGCGCTCGTGGAGGACACGACATGGATAAGAGTTTAATCGGGCTACTGGCGGCTATCGGCGCCGCAACACCGATCGCGGCGCATGCCGCGGTCACACCGGAAGAAGCGTCCAACGCCCTGCGCGTGTCGTCGGTCGCGGAACTGCTCGATCCTACGCCCAACGCCATGGCGGTGCTGACCACACTCGACGCGCAGCCCGCGATTGAGGCCAACGCCTCAAAGGGCGTACAGTTGGCGTGGGATCACCATCACCATCACCATCACCATTTTTACCACGACCACCACCACCACCATCATTTTTACCATCATCACCATCATCACCACTACTACTATTACCATCACCACCATCACAACCATTATCGCTACGGTTGGTGCTGGCAAGGCGGCATCTACGGGCCGTTCTGCTTCTGAGCCGGGCCGGACCCGCTCGCCGAGTAAACGATCGCTTCGGCCCCGCCGGAGCGATTTTTCGTTGCGCCCGACCAAAACGCCAATCGCAAATACTGAGTTGGGCGCAGGGGCCTATTCCGGCGCCTTAATTGCGCGCGCCTTGGCGGCCCGCGCCATGTGGCGGTAGGTGCCGTCGAACACCGTGTTCGTCGCCGACGCCCAGACGGTGTCGGCGGTCACGCTCGAGCGGGCGGCGTGGATGCGGCGGGAGCGCAGTTCCCGATCGGCCTGCTCCTCCGGGCTCATAACAGCGAGTTCGAACTCGGCGGTCTCGGGGATGATGAGAATTTGCGCCATCGGCTCGCCGGGGCGGAAAATGTGCGTCTGGCCCTCGCCCGGCGACTTGAACACCATGAAGAACAGCATCGGCCACCAGTTGCGGATCAGCGCGGGCACGGCGATCGGACAGGTTCCCGTCGTGTCGGAATAGAAGCGCGGATGCGGCTCGGTGCGCAGCGCGTAGCCCTCGCCCGGATTGATGTCGAGCAGCACCTGATAGGTGAAGAAGATATTGCCGAAGGTCCGGAACGGCGGCCATTCCATGCCCTCCGCCGGCGGGGGCCCGAAATCGTGCTCGATTTCGAGCTTGCCGTCGCGCATGTGGGCCTTCAACTCCTTGTCATAGGGATAGAAGATCTCGATCCCGTATTGCGCGCCCTCGGTGAAGGGCGTGCAATGCCAGACCTGCTCGTGCGCCCCGTTGGCGCGTGGGCTGCGGTCGCCGGCCCAGCCGGGAATCTCCAACTTGGTGCGGCGGGGGCTCAGTTCCGGCAATATATAGCGCATCGTGACCTGGCGCATGGCTACTCCTCCAACCACGCCCCGGAGCCGGGGCAAATTCCGCGACGGCGCGCCCGTCAAACCCGACGCAAGGACGCGCCCAGCATCTGCTCGCAGATGCGAAACACATCGCCCGGGCGCAGGCCTTGCAGGCAGGCGAGGCCGCGCGGGCACAAAGCGGGCTTGTCGATATAGCACGGCCCGCAGGTCATTTCCCGCTGCACGGCGACCGCCATCGGCCCGAGCGGCCCCCATTCGCGCGCCGACACCACCCCGGAATGCACGCCGACCGTTGGCGTTCCCATCGCCGCGGCGATATGATGCGGGCCGCTGTTGTTGCCCACGAACAGCCGCATCACCCGCATCAGCGGCGGCGTGTCGGCGAGCTTGGTGCGCCCCACCAGCGACCAGACCCGCTCAGACGCGCGCGTTTGCGCCAGCACCGCCTCGGCGATATCAGTTTCGCCCGGCGCGCCGAGCAGCGCGACATTCACGTCATACGCGCCGCAGATCAGGTCGATCAGTTGCGCGAAATGGCCCGGCGGCCATTGCCGCAGCACATTGCCGGCGGCGGGATGGACGCCGACCACCGGCCGGTCGAACAGCCCCTCGCGCAGATCGCTCAACCAGGGCGCCGCGCGCAGTTCGGCCAGCGCCTGATCGACCGGCGGGCCCGCGATCACGCGACGGTCGCGCTCGCAGGCGAGCGACACCGTCTCCACCAGCGCCACATAATCGTCCGCCACCTGTGCGCGCTTGGGCAGATAGGGCTGATCGGTGTCCCATTCGAGCGCAATGTCGAGCCAGGGATAGGCGCCGCGCACGTCATAGCCGGCGGTCAGCCGCGCGCCGCTGCGCTTCAGCACGTCGCGCGTCTCGGTGTGTTTGCGCAGGTCGATGGCGATATCGAAGCGATAGGGTTTCAACCGCTGTTCGAGTTCGAGCCAGGCTTCGTCAACGTGGCTCATCCGCCCCTGGCTGGAAACGTGATGGAAGAAGTTGAATTCGATCACGCCGTCGATCGCAGGCTCCAGCCGCGCCAGCGCGGCCGAGGCCGAGGAGGCCAGCACGTGAATCTCGGCTTGCGGAAAGCGCTGCCTTAGCCGCTGGATCGCCGGCAGCCCGGTGATGAAATCGCCGACGTGATCGAGCTTCTGCACCAGAATGCGGCGCACGTCCTCGCGCGCGATCAAGGGGCGTCCGGCGACGATGACGCGGGTCGGCTCGGGCTCGGGCGCGTAGTCGTTTTCCTCGAGCGACAGGCGCGGATGAAAGAACGGGTCGCCGAGCGCGAACGTGTCGCGCCAGGCGGCGCCGAAGCCGCTTTCGTCGAACGTGTCGGGCAGTTCGGCGCGACTCGCCATTTCGTGATGGATCAGCGTGGCGTGCGGCGTATAGACCACGCGCCATCCCTCGCGCCACATCTTCAGACACAGGTCGATGTCGTTGTTGACGATCGCGTGGCCCTCGTCGAAACCGCCGACCGCCGTGAACGCGTCGCGACGCGCCAACAGACAGGCGCCCGTCACCGCGACGACGTTGCGCTGCGCCGCGCCAAGACCGAACCCGCCAAAATCATCGTCCTGCGCGAAGCGAAAGGCGTGACGCGCCTGCGATTCGGCCAGGAACATGCCGGCGTGCTGCACGCGCCCGTCGGGATAGAGCAGGCGCGGCCCCACCACGCCAACCTCCTCGCGCTGCGCGTGCTCCAGCAGCGCGTGAAGCCAGCGCGGCTCGATCGTCTCGACATCGTCGTTGAGAAACAGGAGATAGTCGCCGAGCGCGGCCTCGGCGCCGAAATTGTTGAGCTTCGACCAGTTGAACGGGCCCGGATATTCGACCACGCAATCGGCCTGTTGCTTGAACCAGCTTTTCCACACCGAATCGGGATCCTGGATATTGTCGACGATGACGATCTCGAAGTTTCGGTACGCGGTGCGGGCGCGAATCGAGTCGAGGCAGATTTCGATCAGGCCGCGCGCGCCGATGCTGGGGATGATGATCGACACCAGCCCGCGCGTACCCAGCTTTCGCCGCAATCGCCAGACGCCGGGCGCGGCGGTGGCGCGGACGCCGCCCGAAATGCCCCGCCGCGTCATCGCGTCGCGCAGCGCGGCCTTCTCGCGTTCGGGCGCATCGCCAACCGGCGCGGCCTGCATCAGAATGAGGGGCGCGCGCACGATCCCGTGCGCCGCCTCGCTCAGCCGCAGCGCGATGTCGTAGTCGCTGGCCTGGCCAAGTTCGCGCAGGCTCAAACCTGCCCGCTCCGCCAGCGGCAGCGCGGCGCACCAGGCGCGGCCGACATAGTTCATCGACAGCATGAGATCGGGCGACCAGTCGGGCTTGAAGAACGCCGTCGCGCGGGCAGCCCCGACCTCGAAACGGCGGTCGTCGGCGTAGAGCCATTCCTCCTCCGGCCGCGTGACGATTTCGAGCGCGAATTCCATCAGCGCGTCCGGCCCGAGCGTATCGCCCGCGCGCAAGCGCAGGAAATAGCGCGCGTGATCGGCGCCCATCGGCGCCAGCCGTTCGAGCGCGCTCGCAAGATCGCCCTCGTCGCCTAGAATAGGGAGCGTCACGCCCGCCCGCGCGGCCTCTTCCTCCTGCGCCGACGAGGCCAGCAGCGCGATACAGACATCGCCGAAGCTCTGCTCGCGCAGAGACTCCAGCGTGCGCGCGACGCCCTCGGCCTCCCCTGGCTCCGCCGTCAGCAGCACCGCGAAAACGGGTCGCACGGGCGCGGCGGCGATCAGGGCGAGCTTGAGGTCGCTCTCCGCCTGCGAGGGCCGAGCGCGCAACCGGGTTTGCTCGTCGTCGAGATCGGCGGGTTCGACCGCGACCTGCACCTCGATATCCTGCGTTTCGCCGCGCTTGTCGCGTAGCGAAATGCGCAGCACGTGCTTATCCCTTGCGAACAGTTTGCGCGGCAGCAGGATCGCATAGCCGCTCGTCAACGCCTCCGGCCATTCGGGGTAGGCGGCGGCGATGTCGAGCCGCCGCGTTCCGCGCGCGACCGAGCCCACCGGCGCGCCGTCGAGGAAGACCTCGATCGCCGCCACGCCGTGGCGCGCAAGGGCCCAGCCTTCGATCGAAAGCATCCGCCGCACCGGCTTCACCAGCGCGCCCCTGACGACTTCGGGAGTGTCGATGAACAGGCGCATGTCCTCGCGATCCGGAACGTGTCCGGGCTCGGCCGCGATCTGCACGGCGGCGCTGAGCTTACGCGTCAACCGGGCGCCCTTGCGCGTCAGGAAGACGAGGTCGATTTCGTGCTCGCCCGCGGCGAGATTGTCCACCTGACCGCGCAATTCGAACCCGCTCCAGCGCGCCGAGGGGATGTCGGCGTGGGATTTGCCAACGTCGGTCCGGTCCCGGCCGACCTCGCAACTTCCCACGAACGCGCCGTCGAGGCTGACCTCCAGCCGCTCGACGCCTTCCCTGTGCGCCGCCCAGCCCACCACTTCGAGCGCGCCATCGTCGAACAGCCCGAGCGAGTCGCAGTTGAATCGCAGTTCGTCGGTCGCGGGATCGGAAAATTCCGGCCCCTCGCCGCGCGCGATTTCCCGAATGGCGGCCGCGATGGCGCCATCGCTGCCGACGACCACGACTTGCGCCTGGACGGCCGCGCGGCGAACGTCGGGGCTCAGCGTCGCCGCGAGCGCAAACCCGCAAGTGGCAACGCCGTTAAACTCGGGATGATCCTGCGCGACGTCCGGGCGCGCCCGGCCATATTCGGCGTGCCCCAGTTTGACGCCATCGACCCTCACCTCGACGAAGGCCACCGGCGCGGAGCCGGCGGCCCAGCCGCCGACATGGAGCGTCCCCTCCGCGTCGAGCCGGGCTTCTTCTAACAAAACCATCATGGTTCCGTGACTCTGGGCCTGTCCTGCGTCCATGCGAATTTCGTTCCATGCCTGGGCGTCATACCGCGAGATCGACGCCCGCAGGGGACAGGCGCACACGAAATGCCGCTGCCTCCCCGGATGGAACGCGCCGGCGCCGCTCGTCAAGTGGCCGAGCGCACGTAATCGGCGTCTTGGCCGCCTTCGCGGCGAGACCTCTCGCGTGGGCGCGCTTATGCAGCAGCCAGCGCGACTTCCCTGGTTTCCAACACCCTTTCGATAACGACATTCGCGCGTTAGCGTTGCAAAAGCGTGACGCGACGTTACGGCTGCCGGCAGCGAGTTGTCAGCCCGCTTTGTATTCAGTCACAGGAATATTTTCCTTTTCTGTGCAACGTTGCCAATAGTTCTGCAAATACTCTACACGTTTCCAATTAAATATTGTCGATAAATTCACATCTCGACATCGACTTGTAAGTTTACATCGTAAAAATTCGACTGATTGCTGACCGTTGTTCCCTATTGCAAAAGTAAATGAACTATATTATGCGAATCCAATATGTTAACGAGTATCGTAAGGGTTGACCTTATGGTTAATTTTTTATGTCCTTACGATTTCAACCCTTCGGGTTGATCCCAACGTTTCAGCGCTGAATCTATCCCGACGGTCGCAGAGCGAATTTGCATGGAGGGGACTTGTCTAAAACAGACTTCCGATGTCTAAATATGAATTAATAGACAGGGCGGCGCCAGCCCATTATTGTAATGCCGCAATTCGCATATATGCGGCGGCTGGACGGGAGTTCTGCGGCGACCGGTCCTCGGCTCCGAGGGGGCTGTTGCAACTTCGGGTCGGTTCAAGGTGTTGGGCACGGTGTTGGGTCGGTTCACAATATCGGATCGACCCGCGGGCGGGCAAGCCTGTGGTAGGTAGATGATAAGTAACGGAAATATCTTGCATTTGGGCATCGTTTTCAGAGCTCGGACTGTGAGCCTTCTCGCCGCGCGGCGCATCGGCGCCCGTTGTCGATGCGCCAGGGCGACGGGCGGGTTTGAACTGCCAAGAATTGCGCTGAGGGGAGGCGAGCTTGAGTAATGCGTTTTTGCTTCCGGACCGGGGTTGGCGCGAACGTCGCGAACCCGCCTTTGTCAGCTCGCCCGCGCCCCAGGAGCGCCGCCCGGTCGCTTACGACATGAGCCATCTGATCGCGCGACTGCGCGCGGATACTGGCACCGGCATCGACCGCATCGATCTCGCCTTCGCCTCGCATTTTTTCGCCACGTCGGCGCAATGCGAGGCGGTGCGTTACGGATTCGGACCGCCCCGCCTGATCGCAGGCGACTGGGCGGCCAAGTTCACCCGCGCCGCGCAACGCGTCTGGACCCGCGCCGATAATCCGCAGACCGAAGCTTTATGGGCCTGGCTCGAGTCCGCGCCGGGCGAGGCCGCCAGGAAGCCGCAACTCTCGCGCCCCTCGCGCGGCAGCGCCCCTGCCTGGGGGCGCCGGCTCCTGTCCTGGACCGGCTATCTCGTCGGCAGCCCGCGCCGCCGCGTTCCCGAGGGCGCTGTTTATATCAACGTCGGCTATCACCGGTTCGAGCATCCCAGGTTCTTCTCCTGGCTGGACAAGCGGCCCGACGTGGACGGCGTGTTCATGATCCATGACCTGCTGCCGCTCGACTACCCCGAATATTTCGAGCCCGGCGAGGCGCAGAAATTCCGTACCCGCATCGCGACCGCCTTACGCTATGGACGGGCGTTCCTGGTCTCCACCGAGGCCGTCAGGCGCCGCCTGCAACAGGAAATGGCCGCCCGCGGCCTTGAACCGCGGCCGATCTGGGCGCAGCGGTTTCCCTCGCCGCTCGCCGATTTCGCAACTCCCGCGGCGCCTCGCCGCACCCGGCATCCCTATTTCGTCGTCATCGGCACGATCGAGCCGCGCAAGAACCATCTCCTGCTGCTCAATATCTGGCGCGCCCTGGCGCGCCGCACCGCGACGCCGCCGCGTCTTGTGATCGTCGGCGCGCGCGGCTGGGAAAACGAGCAGGTCATCGACATGCTCGACCGCTGCGAGACGCTGGCGCCGCATGTGACGGAGGTGTCTCAGCTGGGCTCGTCCGCGCTGGCCGAACTCATCGCCGGCGCGCGCGCGGTGCTGGCGCCGACCTACGAGGAAGGCTACGGCCTGCCGGTGGTGGAGGCGCTGGCGATCGGCACGCCGGTGATCGCTTCCGACACGCCCGCGCTGCGCGAGTCGTCGCAAGGTCGCGCCTGCCTGCTTTCGCCGCTCGACGGCGAAGGCTGGCGCCACGAGATCGATCGGCTCGCCTATGACGATTCCTACCGCGCCGCGCTGAAGGCGCGCGCCGCCGGTTTCATCGCGCCCAACTGGCGCGACTATTTCGCCTCGCTCGACGAGTTTCTCGCCGGCTTGCGCGCTACCGATGCGTCCCGCGTCGCCAGCTAGCCGCCCGTGAAGGGCGCGCGGCGGATACGCGCGCGCCGCGCCTGCATGTCCCTCAGCATTACATACATCAGCGCCGTCGTGGTCGCGTCGGCGAGCGCGTCGTGCTGATCGACGAGATCGATCTTCAGATCGCGCGCGATCTCGGAGAAGCTCAGATCGACATGGGCGCCGGGCGGCGCATCGCCGTATTTGCGGTCGTAATAGAGGCCGGAGACCTCCAACTGCGGGTTCGGCAGGCCAACGCCGAGCCAGGCCCGGACGTATCTGTTCAACATTGCGACGTCGAACTCCAGATAATAACCAACCAGCGGCCGCCCGCCGATGAAGCGCAGCAGCGCCGGCAGCACCTCCGCCATCGCGCGGCCCACCGCGACATCGCGCTCGCGCAGCTTATGCACCTTGATCGCCTGCGGATTGATCGGCGTCGCGCAGCGCACGGTCGCGCAAAACGCCTCGCTGGTCAGGACGCGCGCGCCCTTTATCCGCACGGCTGCGACCGAGATGATCTCGTCCCTGGACCGGTCGAGCCCGGTCGTCTCGCAATCGATCGAGACCGCCTCGTCAGGTGGCCCCGGCTCGAACAGGAAGGCGAAAGCCGGGTCTTTCAACCGGCGCCGGGCGAGGAAGCGCGACCACATCAGAACATCGCCAGATTGAAATGTCGCCGCATCAGGTCGCGGAATTGTTTGACGATGCGCAGCGCGTCGCGCAGCAGATCGCGCTCCATGCCGGTCAGCCGTCCCGGCTCCACGCGCGCCCCCGCGGGCCCAAGCCCGAGTTTCGCGTCGAGCCGCAGCGTCATCACGCAGAATAAAGCCTGCGTCAGCTCGCGCGCGAAATCCTTGTCGAGCGCGCCGAGTTCGGCGAGTCTGGCGATCCGCTCGGCGGTGTTGGTCTCGCCTAAACCCCGCTCCAGCGCGAGCGAGCGCACCCCATGCACGACGGGAAAGATGGCGCCCTTCTTCAGGTCGATCGCCTCGCCCTCGCGCGCGGCCAGCGAATTGAACAGCCCGATCGGAATGGGAAACTGATCGACCGCGTGTGCGAAATGGGCGAGCCGGACGCGCTCGCCGCGCATCGCCCCGATCAGCTCCGCCTTCACCGTTTGCAACAGGTCGGCGTCGCCCGCGACCGCCTCCGCATCGTAGAGGATCGCTACGTTCATGTGCGATTCCTCCGAGGGCGCCGCGCTCCAGGTTCGGATGTCGGCGCGGTATTGGTCGACCGTTTTCGACCATAGCGGATTGCGCACCATCACCTCGCCCGGACAGGGCGGAAAGCCGAACCGCTCCAGCGCCGCGGTGAAATCGGCGCGAAACGCGTCGAGATCGGCCTGAGGAACGGGCTCGGACAGGATCAGCCCATTGTCCTGATCGGTGCGTATCGTCTGCTCGGCCCTGCCCTCGCTGCCCATCACGATCAGGCAACCCTTCTGCGCCACCGAGCGCGGCGCGGTGAGCCGAAACGCGCGGGCGAGCAGGCGCCGGTAGAGATCGGACACGATCTCGCACACGACGTCGATCCTGACGCCCTGCCGACGCAACATGCGCGTCTGCTGCTCGATCTCGCCCGCCGCCTGCGCGAGATCGTCGAGATCGGGCGCGCGGTCGATCCGGGCGCCAACCAGCTGCGAGCCGCCGGCGACGAAGGCGAGCAGGTCGATATCCTCCAGCACGCCGACATAGACCCCGCCCTCGCGGATCGCGACCCGACGCTTGTTGTGTTTGGTCATTTTCAGCAGCGCTGTGGAGACGAAATCGTCGATGTCGCATCCCACGACCGAGTATTGCGCGACCTGCCCCACCGGCGCCTCCAACGGCAGACGTTGCAGCAGCGCGCCCTGCGCCAGATTGGTCGCCGTGACGATGCCGATCCTGTCGCCGTCGCGCACGAACAGCGCATGGCTATGCGCCTCGCTCATGCGGCGCGCGGCGGCTTCAAGCGAATCGGCGGCCTCGACAAACACGGCCGGGCGCCGGCGCACCTCGCGCAGCTTGGCCTGCATCGTGGCGCCAAAACGCGCGTCCTCCGCCTCGGCAGCCACGGCGTCGAGCTTCCTCGAAATCTCCAGATAGAAAAACGCGGCGAAGCGAGCATTGTCGGCGATCAACCGCATCACCGTCACGCGCGGCAGCAGATAGCACAGCGTCTCCTGCGCGGCGACGAAGGTGTGCCCGCCGCCGCTCTGGATCAGCGCGCGGCTGTCGAACGCGTCACCGGGTCCGAGCAGGCAGAGAACTTCGTCGCCATCGCGCTCCTCGACCCGGCCTTTCATCACAATGAACAGGTTTTCCGGCGCAACGCCCCGCGCGAGAATCGCTTCGCCGGGGCGAAAATAGCCGATGTCGAGCGAAGCGCGGACCCGCTCCACTTCCAGTCCGCTCAGGCGATCGAACGGGGCATTTGCGGGATCGAAGCCGAGCGCCATGGCGAGGTCCGGGCGGAGAGTCCACGGCTTCTTGGCGCCCGCCGCGATGGGGCGCAATGGGGCGAATGGGCGTGGTCGATATCGGTCTCGATCCCTGGCTGTATTGACGGGATTGCGCGAAGGACGACGCGAGCCTCAGGCAAGTCTGCGCCACAATGACATCTCGGCCGTTTCCGCAATGATCGTGCGTCAGTCTTGGCGATTTGTAGAAAATTGCGCCAAGACTTGCCTTCCGACTTCGATTTTCTCGCCATTCGCGCGGACTTCGCCCCTGCGGAAGCACTGCGCTTCGCCTACGTGCGGACGGGTCGCAAGCCCCCGCGCAGCGTTGCAGATTGACGGCGCCGCACGCACAGGAAGCGCATGAAGCGCCGCGCGACGATAACTCTACGTAATGTCGTCCCGAAATAGCACGCTCCCGAGCCAAAATTAACGATTGGCTAACCATTGCCGGGCCATGCTCGTTAACGAAGCCTCAGCGGACCTTAGCCAATCATGAACGCGCATGTCGAAAAACCTTCGGCGATCCATTTGGGAGCGCGCTCGCTGCTGGCCTTCGCGCTGGAGCCTAAGGCGCCGCTGAAGGAATGGCTCGAAACGCTCGACGGCTGGCTGGTCCGCTCGCCCAATTTCTTTTCGGCCAAGCCCGTCATCCTGCAAATGGGCGGACTCGAAATCTCGCTCAAGGAATATCGCGATCTGCTCGGCCTGCTGGCGCGCCGGCATATCCGCGTGATGGCGGTCGAGAATTCCAGCCGGTCGCTGGTGGGGCCGCATTTGCCGCCGGTGATCGCCGCCGGCCGTGTCGTCAGCGCGGAAAAGCTGTTCGAGGAAGAGGCCGCCGCGCCCGTGCCCGAGCTCGCGCCCGCGCCGGAAACGCCGAAGGAGCCCCTCGCGCCGCCCGCCACGCCGCCGCGTCCCGAAACGCTTTATCACGAAGGCAACCTTCGCTCCGGGCAACAGATCGTACATCTCGAGGGCGACGTGATCGTGCTGGGGCGAGTCGGCTCCGGCGCCGAGATCGTCGCCGGCGGAGCGGTGCATATCTACGGCGCGTTGCAGGGTCGGGTGTTCGCCGGCGTCGCCGGAGGATCGGATGCGCGCATCTTCTGCCGCGAGGCGCGTGCGGAGCTGCTTTGCATCGGCGAAGCCTACATCACCGCCGAGGACATGGACTCCCGCCAGGAGGGGCAGGCCGTCGAGGCCAGCCTCGAAGGCGGCCGGCTTAAAATTCGGGTGCTGACTTGATCAAGAGGATATTGCGCCATGGGTAACGTCATCGTCGTCACTTCGGGCAAGGGAGGAGTCGGCAAGACCACTTCGACCGCCGCCCTCGGCTCCGCGCTGGCTGAACGCGGCCAGCGCGTCTGCGTCGTCGATTTCGACGTCGGCCTGCGCAACCTGGATCTCGTGCTCGGCGCCGAAAGGCGCGTCGTGTACGACTTCATCAATGTGGCGCAGGGCGACGCCAAACTCGCCCAGGCGCTGATCCGCGACAAGCGGATCGAGACGCTCTATCTGCTCGCCGCCTCGCAGACGCGCGACAAGGACGCGCTGACCGACGAGGGCGTCGAGCGCGTGATCGGCGAACTCAAGCAGAGTTTCGACTGGGTGGTGTGCGACAGCCCCGCCGGCATCGAGCGCGGCGCCTTGCTCGCCATGCGTTTCGCCGATCAGGCGGTGGTGGTCGCCAATCCGGAAGTCTCCTCCGTGCGCGACGCCGATCGCATCATCGGTCTGCTCGATTCGCGCACGCAGCGCGCCGAAGCGGGTAACCGCATTGAAAAGCACCTCCTGCTCACCCGGTTCGATCCCGCCCGCTCCGCGCGCGGCGAAATGCTGAGCGTGGCGGACGTGCTGGATATCCTTTCCGTGCCCCTGCTCGGCATCATCCCCGAGAGCGAGGAGATCATTCGCGCCTCCAACCTCGGCGCGCCGATCACCATGAACGCCGGCGCGAGCCCCGCCGCCAAAGCCTATCGGGACGCCGCCCGCCGCCTCTCCGGCGAGCCGCTGCCGATCGCCATGCCGACCGAGAAGAAGCCTTTCCTCAGCCGCCTATTTGGCCGGAGGGCCGCATGAACCTGCTAAAACTGTTCCAATCGCGCGGCGGCACCGCGCCGGTGGCGCGCGAGCGCCTGCAAATCCTGCTCGCCCACGAGCGCGTGCGCCTCGGCCCGCAGGATCTGCTCGCCAGATTGCGCGACGACCTGATCGCCACCATCCTGCGCCATGTCGAGATCGATCCGGAAAAGGTGATGGTCAAGCTCGACAGCGACGCGGCGATTTCGACGCTGGAGATCGACATCGAAATCCCCAGGGAAAAGATCGTCGGGGACGGCAGGCGCCGCCCGCTCCGAGACGGGGAATTGAGCGCGGCGTGAGGCGCCTCGCCGCGACGGCCGCCGTCGTCAGATTAACGAACGCGAAGCTCCTCCGCCGCGCCCGGGCCCGTCCCGGGCGTAACCGTTTCGAATTCCCGCCGAGCGCGTTGTGAGGACGAACCTCGTTGTAGTTCTTATACCAACGGCCTTTGGAACTGACCGTCGTCACCGGGCTTGTCCCGGCCATCCACGCGGTCGAGCTTCAGCGCACTTCAACCAGGTGGTTAAAACGTTGCAGATATGCTTCGACCTTTCGAAAGCGGCGCGGCGTGGATATCAGGGACAAGCCCGGCCATGACCAGTCAATGCAAGCGCCGCCAGTCGGCTTGCCGGGCCGCAAGCATCCCGTTCAATCGAGCGAAACGCCAACCTCGGCGCCGATTCGTTCCAACTTCGTGGTTAAGATTGGCGCATCTGATGACCCAGCGTCAATAATAGCTTCTAAACAATACATGACGAAAACACCGGCCTCGCAACGTTTGCGTCCAATTTGATTCTCTTTGTAACGACTTCCTCGCTATGGTCTTGCTTGCAAGTCCAAGGGGTCGTGAACATGTCGCAAATGCAGGTCGCCGCCGCGGGCTTGATCCTGTTCGTCCTGTCGGCGCTGGTATCTCTTCTGATCGCAAACTGGCGTGAAAGTCGTTGGCTGAATGCCCGCAAAGCCGAAGAACTTTATTACAAGATCGAGCACCTCCATCTCGCCTTGTACAACCTATTTCGCAGGGTCAGCAACGCCAATGACGCAACGACGCGTCTGCATAATGTCAACGCTTTGGCGAGTATCGAGCACCGGCTGGTCGATTTGAAGATACAAATCGGCATCCACTTCTCGAAATTGACGCCACGATTTACAATCATCCTTTCGGCCACCTCAACCTCTTACGATGCGTTGGAGCGTCTGGCGGACGCTTCGCCCGCTCATAGCCAATCGGCGCTCGAAGCGCTCGACTACGCCGTCGTCAATCTAAAAGACTCCATCGAACAGGTAAAAGCCGAGTTGCTCGTCGCCGGCCGGCCAAGCGGACTGTGGCCCTATGTACGCGATCGACTGCGCCAATCCGCGCCGGAGCCCCAGGGTCGATCCGTTCGCGTGACGCCGTGACGCCGCTGTCCATCCGACGGCGCGAACCGATATTTCCGATTCATTTTGCGACCTCGACCCGTCGCGACAGTGCAGGATCATCTTAAAAGAGATCAGGACAGCCGATGCCAACAGCAGCGCTCGAAGACCGGAACGCAAAGATGGCGATTTTGCGCCGGCAGTTTCTCGCTCGGGTCTCTACCGACGTCGAAGCGATCAAGGGCCTCGTCAACCAAATGGACGATGCCGGAATTCTGACGCTACGCAGCCTCTGTCACATGTTGAAAGACAGCGCCGCCATCCTTGGCTTCCATGCCCTGATGAACTCCGCTGTCATTTTGCACCGCGAGATTGTTGAGCGGCCGCAGGACAGGAGCTCGGTCATGGCCAAGTGGGCCTGTCTGCTCGGGGACATCCAGCGATCCGAGGCCGAAGCGAGCTAAACCCGTCCGCCATCGACGCCGGGAACAAAGCGTCAGAGCGGTTGCCGAACAGGCAGATTCGGCGGCCGGATGTCCCGCTTAGCCTCGAGGTGCGTCGACGTCCACATCGACAGCACTGCCCGAAGTCATCGACCTGGAGGTCGACGCTCCGCGATGCGTTCGCTGTTTGATCGGATGCCGCCCTGGTCTCCCCCCAGTCCATGCGGCCAATTGCATTCGCCTTCAGGCCGCTCTTTCACGCAGCGCGCAATAGGTTTGTTCGGCCAGCAGCGCCAGAGCCTCGATCCGCGCGGCGTCCGCCAAATCTGCGTTCTCGCGGGCGTTCCGCTCGATGGTCGCCGCGTACTGAGCGGCCGCGTAGCGGTCAAGCGGCGCAACGGTTGAATAATCGCGTTCTGCAAGCGGGTGGCCAGCCCGAGCGCCAGAAGGAGCCCGCCGAGCCCGCCAATCGCGGTCACGCCGACGGCCGACCAGAGACGGCCGCCCAGATCCTTTGTGTCGGCGATCAGGCGCAACATGCTCCCCGGCGCGCCGGCGACAAGGATAGGCGCGGAAACTTCTGTTGTCCGACTTGTCAGCAACCGCGCCAACGGAATCGCGCGCGCGGAGGCGTCGATTCGGATGTCAGTTGAAAGCCGCGCCCCGCCGCCGAGATCAGCAAGCGCCCGCCCCGACCGATTGACGATTTCGACATAGGATACGCCCGGAATGCGCCCTATGGCGCGAATGGCGCCATAGGCCGCGGTGGCGTCCTCGTTCGCCGTCGCCTGCGCGGAAGCCGCCGCGAGGACTTGCGCCGTCGCGATCAGAATTTCGCTTTAGTTCTTTCGAACCGCGGGCGGCGGCGTCGGCGTTATGTTTGGTCTGTCGGTTCCCATTCGGTTTGCCGTGTGCTGGATCGCCATCAATTTCACGATCATGGCGGAGCAACACTCCGAAGTTCAAGGGGCCGCCGACGCCGCGGCTCTTGCCGGAGCGCAACAATTTTCGCTGTCTCAGCAATCCACCTCAAACATCCAGAATGCGGCGATTGGCATGGCGCGGGCGCAGCTGCACCCATTCGATTTCGTCACCACTCCCGACGTCATCTCGGCCAACGTGGACCTTTCGCACGACACGGTGACCGTCTCGATAACCCGAACGTTGAACCCGGTTTTCGGCGCCTATCTCGGCTTCAATTCCAATGCCGTCTCAGCCAGCGCCACTGCGTCCACCCGATCCTCGCCAATATGCGTGCAGATCCTCGATCCCGCGAGCTCAGGCGCCTTCAACGCCTTCGGCGGTAGCAATATCAGCGCGCCGGGATGTTCCATCATTTCCGACTCGAGTTCGGGGTCGGGGATGTCGGGAACAACCGACGGCTCCATCATGTCGGCTAAGGCGTGCACGGCGGGCGGCTTTGCCGGCAATGCTTTCTCGCCCCGCCCGGTCACCGACTGCCCCGTCGTAAGCGACCCCCTGGCCAGTTGAAAGCCGCCGCCGAACGTCAACGCCGGATGCGACTATAACAATTTCACGGTCAACAACTCAGGCTTCGCGCTCAACCCCGGCGTCTATTGCGGCGGCATATCGATCAAGAAGGGAACGGCCACGCTCAAGCCCGGGGACTATATCCTACGCGGCGGCGGCCTCACCATAAACGCCGGCGGCGCTATCGAAGGCGCGGATGTGGGCATTTACCTTACAGCCGGGGCCGTTCTGGACGGGCAACCCAATTCCGGCATCGATCGCTCGGCGCCATCGGGCGCGAACGATCCCATGTCTGGCCTCGTCTTCTGGGAGGATCCCAACAATATGCCGGCGGGGTCGCGGGCGACCCACAAGATTTGGAGCAACAACGCCCAGAACCTGCATGGAACGGTCTATTTTCCGCAGGCCATCCTAAATCTCGGCTGCCACGCCAACGTCGGCAGCGCCTCGGATTGCACGATCATCGTCGCCTATAATCTGGTCGCATTTCAGTCCGCCAACATCGTCCTGAACAGCAACTACGCCGCCAGCATTATTCCGGCGCCGAACGGCGTCGGCAATACCGCGACGGGGTCCGTGCTGACAAAGTGAGGCGACGTACAGCCAACGCGCCGCTCGGTCTGCGGCGCCCCCAGCATATGGCTGATGGCGAGCGCGGAAACCGGCTTTGAAAAAAGATAGCTTTGCAGATAGTGGCAGCCGCACACGCGCAAGAATGTTCGTTGCGCCTCGGTTTCCACGCCCTCCGCGGTGATCTTGAGACCAAGCGCCCGTGCCAGCGCGACGATCGCCTGAATAATGGAGGCGGACATCATCGTGCCGGCGTCAGCCACGAAGGATCTGTCGATCTTCAACTTATCGAGCGGAAACTTGCGGAGGTAGGTCAGGCACGAATAGACGGCCCGAAGTCGTCCAATGCGATTCTGACGCCATGTCGGCGCAGGCGCGTGAGAACTTTCTCTGTAAGGTCAAAGCTTTCAATCAAGGCGCTTTCGACGATTTCCAACTCAAGTCTCGTCGGCGGAAGTTCCGCTTCTCGAATCGTCCCCTCTACCAACGCGGCGAACTGGGGATCCTGCAATTGCATTGCGGAAACATTAACCGACACGACGAGTTGTGGCCGGTTCAATGCGTCCCGACAGGCGCGCCTGAGGACGAACTCGCCAAGTTCCTTTGTAACGTTGATTTTCTCCGCCATCACGATGAAATCGGCGGGCCCGACAGGACCACGGGTCGCACTGTTCCAGCGCAGCAGCGCTTCAACGGCCGCTATGCGCGACCTGTCCACCGTCATCTGCGGTTGATAAAGGACGTGAAATTCGCCCTGTGCAATGCCAGTGATAGTTTCGTCGCGCGCGCTTGGCCTGGTTGATGGAGAGTAAGGGCTAACATCGCCCAGAAATGTGTCGGAGTCATTATCCCGCTTTTGACGCTACGTTACGATTCGTTCAGCCTCGGCTTTGCGCTCGACCAATATTCACAGAAGACGCCTGTGATGCCGGAAGACGCCGCCGCGAGAGTTGACGGCGCGATGGCCGAAGCCATAAAAACAGACGACGAAGCCAATGGCGGCGAAACAGAGCGATGCGGCGATGGCGTCGGGTCTGAAGACGTGGTCATTTCACTATCCTGGAAGCGTGGCCGAGTGGTTTAAGGCAGCGGTCTTGAAAACCGCCGTGGGGGCAACTCCACCGTGAGTTCGAATCTCACCGCTTCCGCCATAATTCCATCTATGTCATTGAACTTATTGACTCTCAAAGAGTCGTCGCAAGACTGCGCACAAGCTTGGGCACAGTCGCGAGGTGAATTCCGTCGGAGGATTTCGGACGAAAAGCCGAAGCGTCGCCCTTTTGCCCCGAATCACAGCGGACCGCCGATCGCCACGGCTGATATTGCATCATTTGTCGTTACCCCTTCTGTGATCGTAAATAGGCGCGGCGGCCGATTTTGGAGGGATGCTGATGCCATACGCCTTCCGCCTGAACGTGGGAACGCTTTGCGCCTTCGCGTGTTTAGGAATTGATCCGTAGGATCGGGCAATAAGGAGACCATCGATGTCGTCAACGACCGACAAGATCAAGGGCTACGCAAACGAAGTCGCGGGCGCCGTTAAAAAGGGTGTCGGCAACGCAGTCGGTGATGACAAGTTGCGTGCCGAGGGAACTGTCCAGAATGTGACCGGCAAGGCTCAGGTCGGTGTCGCCAAGGTGAAGGACGCCGTCAAAAATGTCGTGGATAAGGCGTGATCGATTCTGGAAATCGCCGGAGTACAACTGATACTCAGTACATCAGGCGGACCTGATCGAACCGCTCTGATCAAATGAACTGATAGTTTTTTTGGCGCTGTCCGCGGGGCACTTCATTCCGCGGACGGCGCCTAGCCGTCGTTCCAAGACGGTCCCCATCAGCGAATCCGGCCCTGCAGCTACCACTGACCACATAACAATCAACTAATTCGGATCTGATTGAAACGCGACCCTCCAGCTAACACCCTCCGCAGCAAACTCGATGCGGGAAACGCCTCGGACAGAACGAGCGACAATTGAATTGAGGATAACACATCCAAAGCCGGTCTCGTCGGGTGCGACCACCGCCGGGCCTCCCTCTTCACGCCAGGTAAGCTCAAATTCGTTCGCGCCGGATGCGCCCGCAGCGGGTGAAGGCGCGTAAGACCAAGTTACACAAACAACGCCGGCGTTGGTTGACCACGCGCCGTACTTAACCGCGTTGGTCGCCAATTCATGGAGCGCCAGGCCAAGCGCCTCGATATAGGCGGAGCCGAGCACTACGTCCGGGCCTTCTATTCGTAGCTGAGGATTGCGGTCATCCACAAATCCGCCGAGTTGAAGATCCACCAAATCCCGGACGTTCGCGTTTTTGAAATCGCGCTGCGACAATACATCGAAGGTTATCGACAATCCCCGCAAACGTAGTTCGAACTTCTCGCCGAACTCCTCAAGCGACTCGGCGCTCATCGCCGTCTTCCGGGCGATTGATTGAATAATCGCGATCTGGTTCTTTGAACGATGCGCGAGCTCGCGCATGAGGTCCAATATATGGCGCTCGTCCATTTTGCGCTGACGGATATCCCGCAAGATCGACGAAATGCCGATGATCCCCCCTGAGGGGGCGTAGATCGGCGCCGAGGTAATGGAAACCTCTATAAGCTGTCCGTCACGATGACGGCGCAACGTCTCGTAGCTGAAAGTCTCCCCTTTGAGCACACGCGCCCTCTCGGCTTCCAATTCATGGTGGCTCTCAGGCGGCATAATTGTATGATTGGATCGACCTATAATTTCTTCTGATTTGTAGCCGAACATGTCTTCGGCGGCGCGATTCCAGGATAGAACAATTCCCGTTGGACTGACGCTGACAATGGCGTCCCCAGAGGTCGCGGCGACCGCCGCAAATCGCGCCGTATTGCTGACCGTGCCTTCCACTTTTGACCTGACGGCGTCAAACTCCGCAATGCGAAAGGCGCCACCGACAAACGGACGCCCGTCGGTCAAAGTGATTGCATATTCACTGAGGTCGCGCACCGATTCCGCGATCCTTCTCGCCTGCGAAACAACCATCATTAGCGTGAGGAAGAGAATTGCACCGGACACTGTTAGAACAAGAAAGAGGCTTGACCTCAACGGCCCCTCGAGCACGGTTTGCGGTACAGCCGTCACCGTGGTCCATCGCGTAAGATGGGAGCGTTGAAACGAGTTGGCCATATCGACGCCCTCAAGCGTCTTGTTCTCGAATGACCCGTAGTCTGCATTTCCCGCCGCGACGACGGCTAATTCCGGTCGCGCTTCGCCGCCAACGCGCCGTTCCGGATTCAGGCTCCTGGCGACGAAGTGATTTGTCTGATCAACGACGCCAACCAGCCAATCCGTCCCCATGCCTGAATCCGCGAACACCAGCCGGCTGAGAAATGCGGGGCGGAGCTCCATGATCACGCCAACGCGTCTTCCAGATCCAGCGCTCGGCGGGGAGGCGAGAAGAATCCTCGTGTCGCCTGGACTGACCTCCCATATTCCCGACACCGCATTATTTCCTTTAAGGGCCTGGTTCACCAAATCCTTTTCGAATCCGCAGTTCCGCGGCGCTTTGCAATCTTCTTCGACAGTTCCCGTGGCGGAAAAGGGCCATACATTCGAAATATTGGCGTCCGAGACAAGCCGGGCCTTTATGTCCGCCAGGCTTGCCACGGCCCCGTCCGAAGTTTCAAGGACGGACGTTAGCGCTTCCATCACGCCAAAATATCTCATAATTTCGGAGTCGAGGCGCAGCGAAATAAGTCTCGCAACTTCGGTTCGCTTCAATTCGATAGCGGCGCGTTTTTCCCGTGCAGCTTCGATCGCCTGCCATGAAAACAGGCTGATTAACGGCACAAGAACAGAAACGACAAGCGTCAGTAGAAGATATCCAATTGAGCGGCGTCGGTCGGAAGCGAGTTGTCGACTCACGGCGCCACCAACCATCTCCCGATCACGGCAGTTGGGATCCCGCAGCTGAGAAAACGACACCTTCTCTGGGTCACAATTCAGTCGCTGTCTGCACGATGCGCGTTCCACAATTGGACGATCCAAGCGCCGACTCTAAAATGAAATCGGCATCATCGCAAGAGACCGGCGCAAATACTCCTCGCGAGATTGTAGTAATAAGCGCGTTGGTCGTCAGAATGCGTGGCGCCGATATTTCGACGCTCAGGCATTCGGTCCAGATTATTGGCATTCGGACCCATAGCCGATTCACAGCCGTCGGCGCGCGGCGCCTCGACATCAGGCGCCAAGAATGCGCGGGTGGGGTCGCGCCGCAGCCTGCGCTCCTTCAGCGCCCCCGCATTGACGACGCCGCGCGTCGCCGGATTTCCGTGTCCCATGTTGAGCTCGACCACCGCCGCAGGAGACGCCGAGCCGCCCGTGTCGGCGATAAGTTTGAATTCGTGGTCGCTCAACGTGCAGCAATAAACATAGGTCGTGCGCGGTCCCGGCAAGCCGCGCGAATTCAGTTGATCAATTGGAGACTCCAGGCCCCAAAAGCGTGTTGAACGAACTCACGGTCACGCCCGCAATCCTTTCCTCTGGACAGCGCGTCGTAATCACGGTCACGCCAGTTACGAATCTGCCGAACGCGATGCGGAAGGTCTCGCGATCAATCGCTTCGGCGGCAGCGATGGCAGGCATATTCTGAGGGAGGTCCATCGGTTTCCTGACCGGCAAGTCAGCGAAAATAAGATATAGCGGGCATGTTCAGAAATGATATCATCTCGCAATCGCCATCAGCCCCCGTGATACCATGTTGAATGTCAAGCAAATCAAGGCCTTCGTCGCCGTTTACGAGGAGGGCTCGTTCTCGAAGGCGGCGAAACGCGCGAATGCGACCCAGTCGGGCCTCTCGATGCAGAATCTAAACCTCGAGCAGCAGTTGGGGCTTCAATTGTTCGATCGTTCGCCGCGGGGCGTCACGCCGACGTTCGCGGGGCATCGGCTTTATCAACTGTCGCTGGGCATTCTGCGGCGTCTGGACGAGGCGGACGCGGAGATCAAGGCGCTGGCCTCCGGCGTAAGCGGAGCTATCCGGATCGGACTAATGCCCACCTTCACCCGTGGCGTCTTGGCGCCGGCGCTCGCGACCTTCATGCGGGATTTTCCCAACGTCAAAGTTTCGGTGATCGAGGCCTATAGCGCGGCGCTGACGGACGCGGCTTCGGCGGGTCGTCTCGACTTCGCCATCGTGCCGCGGGCGCCCACGAGGGACGGCTTGCGAACTCGGTTGCTGGGAACGGATCGAGAACTGCTGGTGTGTCGCGCCGGCGGGCCGCACGCGCATCTTGCGCCCGTGCGTCTGACCGAGCGGCGCAAGCTGAAACTCATTCTGCCGGCCAAGGGCAACGCGCGCCGCGACGCTTTCGACAATTACGCGGTATTGCACAACCTCGATATCGCCGCTCTGCTCGAAATGGACGCCATGATCGCCACTCTGGAATTCGTGGCGAACTCGGATTTTGTTACGATATTGCCCGAGACCATTTGCTACAATGATTTATCCGGTTCGGTGAGATCTCTCCACCTGCTGGTGGACCCGCCGCTGACAGTGGACTACTTGATCATCGAGCCCGCGAAGACGGGCCTGTCTCGGTCGGCCGCGCTGTTCCTCGAAAGCATTCAGACGAGCTACAACGGCCTCAAGGAAGTGTGGCACGGCGTTCATCAGAGGTCTCCTCCCGCCGCGCCCGCAGGACATCAGATGCAGTGATTGCGATCATCAGAAACTATCGTTTCTTCTCAATCCCCTCAACCCGCTAGGCTGCCGCCCAAGGCGATTGGCAGGCGGGTGACGAATGAATCTCGGCTTTTTTACGATGCCTATCCACCCGCTTGGGCGCGATTGGAGCGAAACGCTGCGCGAGGATCAGGAAGCCTTTTTGCTTGCCGACGATCTGGGCTATACTGAAGGTTACGTCGGCGAGCACGTGACCGATCTCGCTGAAAACATCACCTCCTGCATCGTTTTCCTCGCCAGCCTCGCCAGCCGGATTAAGCGGATGCGGCTCGGCACGGGCACGGTGAATTTGCCCAACAGCCATCCCGCCAATGTCGCGGCGCAGATCGCCATGCTCGACCACATGCTCGGGGGAAGATTGAACGTCGGGATAAGTCCGGGGGGACTGCTCTCGGACGCGGAAATATTCGGCAATCTGAAAGCCGATCGCAACGCCATGTTCCTGGAGGGCATCGAAGCGGTCCTGAAACTCTGGACGGGCGCGCCGCCCTACGACATCGACGGCAAATTCTGGAAGATCAGCACCGCTGAGACCTTGTTGCTCGAAATCGGGCAAGGCGTCGTCGGCAAACCGCTGCAACGCCCGCATCCCCCTATTCTCGTCACCGCAGTCGCTCCGTTCTCCAAGGGCGTCGCCGCGGCGGCGGCGCGTGGCTGGGATCCAATTTCGGCGAATTTTCTGATGCCGAAATGGGTGGCGACCCACAAGCGCAGCTACGAGGAGGGCTGCATTGCTGGGGGAAGGAGCGTGGACTTCAATCAATGGCGCGTCGCCAAGAGCATATTCGTGGCGGACGACGAGGCGACCGCGCGCGCCTACGCCCGTGGACCCAAGAGCCCCTATGTCCATTATTTCAATTCGCTGATGACGAAACTGGTCAAGAACGGCCGTTCGAACCTGTTCAAGGAAGATCAGGCGATGCTCGATTCGGAGCTGACCCTCGACCATGTGATGGACCGGTTGGTGATATATGGAACGCCCCATCAGGTTGTCGATCAGTTGCTGGCGTTCCGGGACGAAGTCGGACCGTTTGGGACTTTGCTCTATGCGGGACATGACTGGATGAATCCGGATCTGGCCCGGCGCTCCATGCGTCTGATGGCGGAGAAAGTCACGCCTGGCATTAACGCGGAGATCGGCGTCTCGCCGGTGGCGAGACCCGCGGCATGAGCGAGACCCTGCAGGTTGACGCCGGGGACGCGCTGCTCGAGGTTCGCATTGACGGAGACGTCGCGCGGCCTTGGTTGATCCTGTCCAATTCGCTCGCCGCCGACATGACGATGTGGACGTCGCAGGTCGCCGAGCTTTCGCGCCATCGCCGGCTGGTTCGATACGACACTCGCGGCCACGGCGGCAGCAGCGCGCCGCCGGGGCCTTACGATTTCGACCGCCTCGTCGGCGATGTCGTCGCGATCCTCGATCGTCTCGATATAGCCCAAACTGATATTGTCGGCCTGTCTCTGGGCGGCATGACGGCGCTGGGCCTGGGGCTTTCCCACCCCAAGCGAATCGCCAAGCTCGTCTGTTGCGACGCGCGCGCCGAATTTCCGCCCGCGGCGATTGCGGGATGGGACCAGCGCATTCTAGCCGTCGCCGCCGGGGGCGTCGCGGCGATCGTCGAGGAGACGCTGGCGCGTTGGTTCACGCCGACGACGTTTGATGAACGACCCGGGATCATAGACTCCGCACGGGCGATGATGCTCAGGACTTCGACCGAGGGCTATCTCGGTTGCGTTTCGGCGCTCAAGACGCTCGACTACAGACGGCATTTGCCGCAACTGCGGGTTCCCACGCTCTATCTCGTCGGCGATCAGGACGGCGGGGCGCCGCCGGACGTGATGCGGGAAATGGCGGGCGCGACGCCGAACGCGGAATTTGCGATCCTGCCCGCCGCCGCGCATATCGCCAATCGGGAAGCGCCTGAGGCGTTCAACGCGGCGGTTCTCGGTTTCCTGGCTGCGCCCGACCTCTGTTCTTGAAAGTTGATCGGCGCCATGACGACTGAGAAGACAATCGGGCTTATCGGGCTCGGGATCATGGGCGGCGCGATCGCCGCCAACCTTCTCAACAGCGGTTTCCGGGTCGTCGGCTTTGACGTCGATCCCGAACGCTGCGCCGCGTTGGCTGGCATTGGCGTCGACATCGCGACCTCGCCGCAGGATGTCGTTCTTGCGGCGCGCATCGTATTGACCAGCCTGCCGAATGAGAAGGCGCTCGCGACGGTTACGCGCGCGATCGTCGAGGCCGCGGCGACCAGGCGCACAATCATCGAGATGAGCACGATGACCATCGAGGCCAAGCAGGCCGCCGAGAGCGTATTAAGCGGCGCGGGCCATATTATGTTGGATTGCCCGCTCAGCGGCACGGGCGCGCAAGCCAAGACCAAGGATCTTACCGTTTACGCCAGCGGCGATTCCTCTGTGATCGCCGATTGCGCGCCGGTGTTCGCCGCGTTCGCCAGGCTTCATTTCGATCTCGGCGCGTTCGGCAATGGCAGCCGAATGAAATATATCGCGAACCTGTTGGTGTTCGTTCACAACGTCGCCGCCGCGGAAGCGCTCGTGCTGGCGATGAAGGCCGGGCTCGATCCGGCGCGGGTGATCGAGGTCGTCAAGCAGGGCGCCGGCGGGTCGCGGATGCTGGAAGTTCGCGGACCCGTGATGGCGGCGGGCGAATTCGACAAGGTGACCGCGGGCTTCCCGATGTACTACAAGGATCTCAGCGTCATTACGCAATTCGCGATGGGGCTCGATTGCCCGACGCCGCTGCTGAGCGCGACCGTACCGATCTATCTCGCCGGCGGCGCGGCCTATCCCAAATGCGACGTCGCGGCGGTCTGCGGCGTTCTCGAGACCATGGCGGGCGTGAAGCGCCCGCCAAAAGCGGATTTAGCGCCGCCGCCAACTTAGCATATAGCCGAAATCTCGGGGAAACGCCGCCGCGACGGCGAAATATAGGAGGAAGCGATGAAGAAACTTGCAGGCAAGGTCGCATTTGTAACCGGGGGATCGCAGGGCATCGGCGCCGAGACGGCGCTGTTGTTTGCTCGCGAAGGCGCCAAAGTGGCGGTCGTGGCCAGCTCCAGCCTGGCAAAGGCTGAAATCGTGGTGAAGAAAATCCGTGACGCCGGCGGTGAGGCCGCAGCCTTCGTCGCCGACGTTCGCAACTTCGACCAGGTCGCTGAGATCGCCGCGGCGGTCGCCAAAACCTTAGGCCCCATCGATATCCTGATCAATTCGGCGGGCGTATTTCCGCCCACGCCCTGCGGCGGCACGGAGGAAAGCGTTTACGATCGGGTGATGGACATCAATGTCAAGGGAACCTGGAACGCCATCGCCGCGATCGCGCCTTCCATGAGAGCGCGCAAGACCGGCTGGATCGTCAATGTTTCCTCCGTGCTGGGTTCAATGGCGCTCGCCAATTACGCCGTTTATTGCGCGAGCAAAGCGGCGGTGAACATGCTGACGCGCTCGCTCGCCATCGAGTTCGGCCACGATGGAGTGCATGTCAACGCCATCGCGCCCGGCAATACCGCGACGCCGATGAACGAAAACCTGAGGACGGAGCCGCAATTTGCGGGTTTCGTGGCGGCCATGACCGCGCGCACGCCGAGCGGGCGCACCTATTCGAAGCCTGAGGAAATGGCGCAAGCGGCGCTTTACCTCTCCTGCGACGACAGCAAACCCGTTCACGGCGCCATTCTCGTGCTCGACGAGGGCTTCTCGCTCGGCTTTTGACGGGGTGGACGGCTCCTGCGGCAAGCGTCGATGCGCCAGGAACGGGTCGTCGATGAACGCCACAAAGCGAGGAGCCGTCCGTGCGGCGCGCGACGCTGTTCGGTTAAGCGCGGCTACCGAGGCGTTTTTCGATTTTTGAGCGGTTTCGGCGAGTTTCGTCTCCTGAATTGGAGATCGGCTTGTGTCCGGCGGATCGGGTGAAACGGGTGTTCCGGGACGGAACCGGAGTTTGCCTGGAGGTGGCGTCCGCGCGATACCTCTCAACGCGCGGCCGCCTCTCTTACGATCCGCGTCGCGGTTTCGCCTTTTCGCCGAAAAACAGCGCCTGGCCTGACAGCGCTGCGACAAGCGAAGGCTGAAACGGCTTGGTTATGAGATAGGTCGGCTCCGCACGTTCGCCGGTGAGAAGACGTTCAGGATAGGCGGTGATGAAAATGACCGGAGCCTCGACCGATTCGAGCAGATCGTTGACAGCGTCGAGACCTGAACTCCCGTCGGCCAATCGAATGTCCGCCAGAATCAATCCGATCGTTTTGTCCCTGGCGAGGGAGACCGCTTCTGAATGCGTTCGTGCGACTCCCACGATGCGATGCCCAAGGTCCTTCATGATGCCCTCGAGCTCCATCGCGATGAGGGCTTCATCTTCGATGATCAGCACGTCGGTCGCGACTTGCGCTGCGATTTCCTGGTTGGCTCGGGATATCAATCCCTCGACTGAGATTTCATCCACGCCGAGGACAGCGGCGACCTCGGACGGCTGAAATCGTTCCATCGAAACCAGCAGGAACGCCTGTCGGCTGTCGGGCGTCAACGCCTCAATTCTTCGTTCTACCTGCCCCGACTGTATCTCTCCGCTCGATTCGAGATTCACAGGCACCGACTTCCACAAATCCGTGAAGAGCTTATAGAGGCCGACCCGAGGCGCCAGCGACGGCGCGAGAACCGCGGCGTCGCTAACCAGGGCCTCCAACAGAGTCGTCACATAGGCGTCGCCAGATTTTTGCGACCCTGTCAGCGCTCTCCCGTACCGCCGCAAATAGGGAAGATTAGTGGCGACTTCCTGAGCCAGAGACATGCATATTTCCTTTTCCACGGGTCAACGCTAACGGCCGTTTAGCAAATTATTCGCCAAACCGCGACATTATGACGTTTATCCGGAACGCTTCAGACGGCTAGGCGTTAGAGGTTCGGTCGCCAAACGCGATTGCGCGATTTAGGCGCCAAAATCAAGCTGGAATGGTTATGAAGTCAATTTTGGGAAGGGGGATGATTTCGGGGCGCTCGCGAACGCGCGATAACCGGGTCGGCCAAATGGTCGGAGAGAAGCTGCGGTCTGCGTTCTCGTCCTCGCAGGAGTCAACGCCAGTCAGGATTCAGAACCTTCTGGAAAGGCTGATCGCCAAAGAGTCCCAAACATCGCCGCCTCCGCCGAAGGGCGATCCGTGTTAACGTCGCCAAGACGTCAGCCACGACTTTCCCCTCGGCGCTGACAGAAGGGTCGATGCGCTTGCCCGCGTCGCGCCCGTCGCATCTATCCAGCGGGGAACACCGGCACATAGGCGGAAGCGCCAGCGCGGCGCCCGACACCTTCAAAAACGACCTCTGAACGGTTCACGAAAACGGTTCGACTCCCGTTTCGTTCAAGGCTTAGGTTTTGGCGAGTTCCGGCGCGCTCGAACGCAGCCGCGCGCGCAGAGCCCGAAACGAGATCAGCCGGCCGGTTTCTTCGTCCCACAACGCGAAGCGCACGCAGCGCAGGCTCTGAGGCAGCGTGAGGCGGCCAACACTGGCGAGTTCGGGGAAGTCGCGCAGCACCTCGCGCAGACGGTAGAACGGGATGCGGCTGGCGAGGTGATGGACGTGATGCACCCCGATGTTGGCGCTGAACCAGCGCAGGACAACGGGCAAATCATAGTGCGAGGAGCCATGCAGCGCCGCTTGCGGCAGGCTCCACTCGGTCTCGTGCGCCCAGCGCGTGCTCTCGAACTGATGCTGAACATAAAACAGCCAGACCCCGATCGCCGCCGCGAGCAGGAATACCGGGGCATGGATCATGAGGAAGGCGCCGGGACCAATCCACCACATCATGAGGCTTGCGACGAGGACGATGGCGGCGTTGGTGGACATGGCCGAAACCCACGGCTTCCACCCTGCGCCGCGCATCAGGCCGAGCGGAACGCGGTGCTGCACCAGAAACAGATAGGCTGGCCCAACCCCGAACATCACGATCGGATGGCGATACAGGCGATAGCCGAGGCGCCCGCGCCAGCTCAACGCCAGATATTCGTTGACGGTGAGCGTATCGACGTCGCCTATGCCCCGCCGCTCAAGATTGCCCGCGCCGGCGTGATGGGCGGAATGGGTCTGCTTCCAGTAGTCGTAAGGCGTGAAGGTGAAGACGCCGAACACGCGGCCGACCCAATCGTTGAGGGCGCGGGTGCGAAAGAACGAGCCATGTCCGCAATCGTGCTGGATCATGAACAGCCGCACCATGAACCCGGCGGCCGGGACCGCCAGCAGCAGGCTGAGCCAATAGCTGACCTGCATCAGCGCCCACATCGCCGCCCACAGCGCGACGAACGGCCCCAGCGTGATGGCGATTTCCCTGACGCTCGATGTGACGTCGGGTTCGCGGTAGCGCGACAGAATGCCCGGCAGGCGCTGCGCGTCTGGCAATCCCGAAGGGGCAGACGCGGATTCGGAACCCAGGATCATAGGCGCTCACATTCGAGGGACGCAGGGAAGAAAAGCTATCCGGCGATAGCGATAAATAGCGCCAAGGTGAAGACAGGAAGCGACCTATTCCTGGCCGGAATTGAAAATAGTTCCCATGGAGATCGAAAAAGCATCCGTTTCGCCCGGAGGGCGGCTTTGTCGTCGCGCTCGGGCGCGAAATCTGAATTTGAACTGGCGAACGGTCTTCCCGAATGGCAAGGCTGAAGATCACAGGCCAAGGACGAAAGGGAATATGCGCGCTGGGTGATCTGCCCGAGCGCTGATCTTACGGACCCATCCCCATGCCTAAGCTTAATCTGCGCTTCCGGCCGGGGAAGCGACTTGAAGCGCGAAACCTTTGCCGAGCGATCCCTTCACGGCGCCGGCCGAATGGTTGATCGAGGAGGGACTGGAGGACGCCCAGGACGTTCTCCTTTCGATCGCCCGCCCGCTGGAACAGGTGGCCGAAGCCGTCGGATTCGGAAGCGCTCACAATCTTCGCCGCCGCGTCAAACTTACGCCGATCGCGCACCGTCAGAGGTACTCGGCCGTGCGTCGAGATTGAGCCCCCTACGACTGAATTCGCGCGGATATACCCTAGTGTAAGGCGGTTTTCTCCTCCTTCTCGATGAGCTCGTCGATTTGGCCCAGTAGGTCTTTGGCCCGATACGGTTTTCGGATGAAACGGCCATCGTCCGCAATCTCAGCGCGAGTGGGCTGAACTTGCCCCGACGTAATGACAAGAAGCACCTTCGGCCAACGATTGTGAACTTCGCGAGCAAGCTCCAAGCCGTCACAGCCGGGCGGCATCTGGATGTCGGTGAAGAGCAGTCGGACGTCTTTTCGTTTTTCCATCACTTTTAGTGCTTCTTCCGCATTGTCCGCTTCAACGACGGTGTAACCGTGCTCCTCGAGAAGTTCGGACGCATTGAGGCGTAGAAGCTCATCGTCCTCAGCTACGAGAATGGTCGGACGGTCGGCGCTTGTGTTTTGGGTCATGCATGACAACTCGCGAGACATGCCGGAGTTCACGGTTTCTTGTAAATTCCCCCTTTCCGCACGTCCCCGCCCTGCCGCCTTGCCAAGTTTCCCCGCCCCGTGTTTCAACGCTGGCCAATAATTCGCCGGAGGATCGCCTTGCCCTATCCCGCCCTTTCGCTCGCCGAGGCGCATCGGCGCCTCACCGCGCCGGGGTCGCCATTTGAAATGGCCGAGGCGGACATCCGGGGCGAGCGTCAGCGGATCTGGAAGAATACGCCGCCGACTTTGCGCGAAGTCTTCGCCGTGGGGCGCGCTTTCGGCGACAAGACGTTCCTGGTCTATGAGGGCGAGCGCGCCTCCTTCGAAGCCTTCGCCCGCGCCGCCGTCTGTTGCGCGCGCGAATTGCAGGCGCTGGGGGTCGGCAAAGGCGACCGCGTCGCCATCGCCATGCGCAACGTGCCGGAATGGCCGGTGGCTTTCTTCGGGACGATCCTGATCGGCGCCGTCGCCGTGCCGATCAACGCCTGGAGCGCCGGACCGGAGATGCACTATGTGCTGGAGGATTCCGGCGCGCGCGTCGCGGTCGTGGATGCGGAGCGATTCGAGCGGCTGAAGCCGCATATCGGCCAATGCCCTGATCTGCGCGTCGTGCTGGTGAGCCGCGCGACGACGCCGCTCGATCATCCTCAAGCCGAGAGTTGGGAGCGGCTGATCGGCCGCACGGGCGACTGGGCCGGCCTGCCGGTCTTCGACCTGCCCGCCGTCGAACTCGGCCCGGACGACGACGCGACGATTTTCTACACCTCCGGCACGACCGGCAAGCCGAAGGGCGCGCTCGGCACGCATCGCAACGTCTGTTCCACCCTGTTCGCCCGGCCCTATGGCATGGCGGTGGCGGCGCTGCGGCGCGGCGAGGCGCCGCCCGCGCCCGACCCTCAGGCGCCGCAGAAATCCGCGCTGCTGTCGGTGCCTTTCTTCCATGTCACCGGCTGCATATCGACCATGATCCCCATGCTCGCCGCCGGCATGAAGCTCGTCACGATGCGGCGCTGGGATGTGGTCGAGGCGCTGAAGCTGATCGAGCGCGAGCGCATCAACGGCGCCGGCGGCGTGCCGACGATTGCGTGGCAATTGATCGAGCATCCCGATTTCGCCAAATACGACACGTCCTCGCTGGAGGGCTTTTCCTATGGCGGCGCGCCTGCGGCGGCCGATCTGGTGCGGCGGCTGAAAGTGGCCGCGCCCGCCTCGCAACTCGCCACCGCCTGGGGCATGACGGAAACCTCGGCGCCCTTCACCATCGTCCTGGGCGAGGATTATGAGACCCATCCCACCACCTGCGGCTACGCCCTGCCCGTCGGCGACATGCGGATTGTGGGGCCAAACGGAGACGATCGCCCGCTCGGCGAAGCGGGCGAGCTTTGGGTGCGCGGACCGATGGTCGTCAAAGGCTACTGGCACAACGGCCAAGCCACCGAACAGACGTTCGGCGGCGGCTGGCTGCGCACCGGCGACATCGCCAGGCTCGACGAAGAGGGGTTCTGCTACATCGTCGATCGCGCCAAGGACATGCTGATCCGCGGCGGCGAGAACATCTATTGTGTCGAGGTGGAGAATGCGCTCGCCGCGCACCCCGATGTCATCGACGCGGCGGTGGTCGGTCGGCCGCATCGCGATCTCGGCGAGGAGCCGGTGGCGGTGGTGACGCTGAAGCCGGGCTCGGCGCTGACCGAGGCGTCCTTACGCGCCTTCGCGGCGGAGCGGATTGCCGGATTCAAGGCGCCAGTGCGGATCATCATGCAAGAGGAGATGCTGCCGCGTAACGCCAACGGCAAGATTTTGAAGCGTGAGCTGCGCAAACTGTTCGTGGCGTGAGCTTGCGTCAGATCGTCTCGATCACATGCTTGCCGCGCACCATGCGATAGAACGGGCGCGGCCGCGCGCGGTCCCATGGACCCGGCCCAAGTGCTGCGAGATCGCCCAGCACCATGCGGGTGATGTTGGGGATTTCCAGTTTCAGCGCCTCGTCGAGCGGAACCCAGACCAGCTCCGTCAATTCGGCTTCCGCATGGATCACGCCCTCGCCGCGATGGGCGATCCATTGCGCGTCGCCGACGAAGAATCGGGCGTCGAACCGGCGCGGCCGGCCCGGCGGCGTGATCGCGCGGGCGAGGAGATCGAGCCCCTCCAGCGTCGGAAATACGCCGGTGTCGGCGAAGCGCGACCATACCCCGTCCGGCGGCTCGGGCGGGGCGCCGCAATCGGTGACGCCGAGCGCCAGCCCGGTCTCCTCGAAGGTCTCGCGGATCGACGCCAGCGCCAGCGCGCGGGCGTAATCCTGCGAGCGCCGGCGCGTCGCAACCAGCAATTTCGCCGCGACCTGCTCGTCGAGCGGCCCCGCGATCGCCATTTTCTCGTCCTGGGAATCGACCGCGCCGCCGGGAAACACGAACTTGCCCGGCATGAACTTGTGGCCGGAATGGCGCCGGCCCATCAACACGCGGAAACCGCCGTCGGAGCGATCGACCAGAATCAGCGTCGCGGCGTCGCGGATTTCCGTCACGGGCCCGGAGCCAGGAAGGCCTGCCACTGCTTGTCGTCGCCGTAGAAAGCGTTGCGGTCCACCTTGCCCGCGATGCCGGGAATGTGGCCGTCGGCCTGATATTGCCACAACAGCCAAGGCTGCGAGCCGTAACGGACGGTGGGATGGTATTTGGTCGAGCGCACCCACATCGGATAGTCGTTGAGCGCGCCGCCGGACAGAATCGCCCCATAGAAATCGACCGAGGTGTAGATGATCGGCTTCTTGCCGAAATAGCGCTCCATCTCCGCCAGCATCACGCGCATATCGGCGATGGTTTGCGTCGGCTCCAACCGCTTGCGGCAGGTTTTCGATTCCGGCGTCGGCTCGACATCGAGAACGGGCGGCAGCGCATCTGCCTCGACCGGCACGGCCGTCTCGAAATTGCGTATTTCCTCCAGCGGCGGCCGGCACCAATAGACGAAATGATAGGCGCCGTGGGGAATCCCGACCGATTTGGCCGCCGCCCAATTCGCCCGGAACTGCGCGTCGACGTGGTCGCCGCCCTCGGTCGCCTTGATATAGGCGAATTTCACACCGCTGCCTGCGACCGCGTTCCAGTCAACCTCGCCCTGGTATTTCGACACGTCGATGCCGTGAATGGGATAGTCGCGCGGGCGCGGCATGTCGCCGCCGACAAACCCGATGGGATCGTCGGACACCCCGCCACCGCAGCCGGCGAGCGCAAGGGCCAAAGCAGCCAGAAGTGCGAAATGCGACATAAAAGAGGATGGCATGGCGTTCTGCGAATTGAAGGGTTAGACGCGAGACTTAGACCTTTCCCCGAAACGAACCGTTAACGCCTCGCACTTGACCCGTCGAGCGTTTTTACGTCAGGGATTCGCATGATCTTCTCCGCTCGTCTCGCGATCGCCGCCGCCCTCGCCGCGCTCGCCCTCGTTCCCGCCCGCGCGGAGGAATGCGGCCCGGACAAGCTCGGCGTGTCCCGGGTGCAGAAAGTGGGCGTGCAAGGCGGCCTCGACGTCGGCTGGAAAACCTATCGCGACACGATCCCGCTCGCCGACCACGAAGTGATCCTCACTTTCGACGACGGCCCCGACCCCAAGACGACGCCGCAGGTGCTTGACGCTCTGCGCGAGCAATGCGTGCGCGCGACCTTCTTCGCCATCGGCCGCAATGTGGACGATCACCCCAAATTGACCCGTCGCGAGGTGGAGGAAGGGCACAACGTCGCGTTCCACACCTACACCCACCCGCAGCCGACTTTGCGTTATATGAGCGACGCCGCCGCGCGCGCCGACATACTCAAGGGCATGATCGCGGTCGAGCGCGCCGCCTATGGCCAGGATTTCTCTCACGGCGAGCCGGACGATCTGGCCAAGCTGAAACTGCACGCGCCGTTCTTCCGCTTCCCCGGCTTCGCCGACACGCCCGATCTGCGAAAATGGTTCGGCGAGAATAATGTCGGGATTTTCGGCGTCGATCTCTGGGCCTCCGACTGGGCGAAGATGACGCCCGACGACGAGTTGAAGCTGATCCTGTCGCGGCTGGAAAAAGCCAGGAAAGGCATGTTGCTGTTCCACGACAACAAGCCCTGGACGGCGGAGATGCTGCCGCGCTTTCTCGTCGAGCTAAAGCGGCGCGGCTACCACGTCGTCCAGATCGAGCCCGGCCCCGGCCGCGGACCGACCGAGCCTGCCCCCGCGGGCTGGCGTTCGCAGACCGAGCGCACGCTCAACGCCGTGAAGCCCCGGCTCGAACACGAGGCGGCGACCGCCGCGCACAAGAACGCCGCCTTCGCCGTCCAGCCCGCGCCGCAGGAATAGTGGCGGCTCGACGCCAGTCGCCATTTGCTGCAGAACCCTGTCAGGCCCGACCTGACGCGGGCGCGTCTCAAGGGAGGAACAGGTGAACCAGATCGATCTCGCCGGCCAGCACGCCGTCGTCACCGGAGGCGCACAGGGCATCGGCTTCGCCATCGCCAAGCGGCTGGTCAATTCAGGGGCGTCCGTCACGCTGTGGGATCTCGACGCCGATCTGTTGCAGAAGGCGCGCGGCGAATTGGGCGCTTCGGCGCGCACGCAGACCGTCGATATCGCCGACGCGGACGCCGTCGTCGCCGCGCTGCAACGCACCGAGGCCGAGGGCGGCCCGGTGTCGATCTGCGTCAATTCGGCCGGGATCGCAGGCCCCGCCGCGCCGCTCGATTCTTATGACATCGGTTGGTGGAAGAAGATCATCGACATCAACCTGAACGGCACGTTCTATGTCAATCGCGCCGTCGTGCCAGGCATGAAGGCGCGCAATTATGGCCGCATCGTCAATATCGCCTCGATCGCCGGCAAGGAGGGCAATCCCAACGCCTCCGCCTATTCCGCCTCCAAGGCGGCGGTGATCGGCCTGACCAAATCGCTCGGCAAGGAACTGGCGGGCTACGACATCGCGGTCAATTGCGTGACGCCGGCGACAGCGCAGACCCGCATCCTCGAACAACTGACGCCCGAGTTCATCGAATACATGCGCGTACGCATCCCGCGCGGCCGTTTCCTCGAAGTCGATGAGGCGGCGGCGATGGTGGCGTGGCTGGTGTCGAAGGAGAACAGTTTCACGACCGCCTCGGCGTTCGATCTCTCAGGCGGCCGCGCCACCTACTGAGCGCGCCTGCAGCAACTGCGCGGCGACGCCAGCCGCGATCGCCGCCGGCGCCTTGTCCGCGATGCCGGCGACGCCGATCGGACAGGTGAGGCGCGCCAGCGCCGCCTCGCCTAAACCCGCCTGCCGCATCTGGCTCAGGAAGCGCGCGCGCTTGGTGGCGGAGCCGATCAGCCCGACATAGCCGAACCTTTCCGCCGCCAGCGCCCGCGCCACGATGGCCAGATCGAGCGGGTGCGAATGGGTCATCACGACGACGAAGGCGCCGTCGGGCGCGGCGTCGAGTTCGGCCTCCGGCTCGGACGCGCCCGACAGCGCGACAGGGGCCGGCGTGAAGCGCGGGAACGCATCGGGCCGCGCGTCGATCCAGCGGATGCGGAACGGCAGCGGCGCGAGCGCCAGCACCAGCGCCCGCCCGACATGGCCCGCGCCGAACAACAGCAGCGGCGTCGCCGCCTCGCCGAAATGTTCGAGCCCCGGCGCGGGCGTGGCGATCTCGCGCAGGAAGCGCCCGTCCGCGCCCAACGTGGTGCGGGTTGCGAACGGCGGCTCGACCGCCGCCAGCCGCGCGACCTCGGGCCAATCGCGGCGGTCGAAGGTTTCGATCGTCAGTTCGACCCGTCCGCCGCAGCATTGGCCGAGCTGCGGCCCCAGCGCCATTTTCACCCGTTCGACCGGCCCGCGCCCGCGCTTTAGCGCGGCGAGGGCGCGCGCGCTCGCCTCCCATTCCAGCGCGCCGCCGCCGATCGTGCCGGAGAACGCGCCGGACGGCCGCACGACCATGCGCGCGCCGCGCTCGCGCGGGGCCGAGCCTTCCGCCGCCGCGACGCTGACCAGCGCGGCGGCGCCTTCGTCGCGGAGCGCCGCCGCGATGTCGGAAAAGACGTTCAAACCCACGCGCGCCTAGCCCACCGTCACCACCACCTTGCCGAGCGCGTTACGCCCCGCGACCCAGGCGATCGCCGCGCCGGATTGTTCGAGCGGAAACGTTTTTGACACGCGCGGCCGGATCGCGCCCTTCTCGTACAGCGCGAACAATTCGCGCGTATTGGCGGCGTTGCCGCTGGGATCACGCGCCGCGAACGCGCCCCAGAACACGCCGACCACCTGGCAGGATTTGAGCAGCGTTAGGTTGAGCGGCAACCTGGCGATGCCCTGGGGAAAGCCGATCACCAGAAACCGCCCTTCCCACGCAATCGCGCGCAGCGAGGCTTCCGAATAATCGCCGCCGACGGCATCGTAGATCACATCGGCGCCGTTCTCGCCGCAAACGGTCTTGAACAATTCCGACAGTTTCTTGCGTCCGTCCGCGTCGAACGGGCCTGAGGGGTAAACCAGCCCCTCGTCGGCGCCCCAGCTTTTGGCCGCCGCAACCTTCTCCGGCGACGAGGCCGCCGCGATCACCCGCGCGCCCATCGCCTTGCCCAGTTCCACCGCCGCCGAGCCGACCCCGCCCGCCGCGCCCAGCACCAGCAGCGTCTCGCCGGCTTTCAGCGCGGCGCGATCCTTCAGCGCGTAATAGGACGTGCCGTAGGTCATCAGCAGAGCGGCGGCTTCTTCGAACGGCATCGCGTCGGGAATCGGCGTCACGCGCCGCGCCTCGCACGCCACCTTTTCCGCCATGCCGCCCCAGCCTGTGGAGGCCAGCACGCGCTGGCCGATCGCAAGGCCCGCCACGCCCTCTCCGACCGCCTCGACCACGCCCGCGACCTCGCCGCCCGGCGAGAACGGGCGCGTCGGCTTAACCTGATATTTGTCCTCGATGATGAGCGCGTCGGGAAAATTGACCCCGCAGGCGGCGACGCGGATCACGACTTCGCCCTTAGCCGCGACGGGATCGGCGACATCGGCCAGTTCGAGTCTGTCGGGGCCGCCGACGGCGCGGCTCAGCACGGCTTTCATGTTTTGCTCCGAATCAGGTGATGGTCTGGCCGCCATCGATCACGATGGTCTGGCCGGTCATATAGGCCCCCGCGCGCGAGGCGAGAAATACGGCGGCGCCGGCGATCTCGTCGGGCTCGCCGATGCGGCCAAGCGGCGTGCGCGCGTTGGAGGCTTTCAGCGTCGCCGGGTTCTCCCACAAAGCGCGGGCGAAATCGGTCTTGATCAGGCCCGGCGCGATGCAGTTCACGCGCACGTTGTCGGCCCCGAATTCGACCGCGAGATTGCGGCATAGGCTGAAATCGGCCGCCTTCGAGATATTATAGGCGCCGATGATGGAATTGCCCTTCAGGCCGCCGATGGAGGACACGATCACGATCGCGCCGTCCTTGCGCGCGCGCATGGCGGGCGCCACCATATTGATTAGCCAATGGTTGGAGATGATGTTGTTGTCGAGAATTTTTCGGAACTGATCGTCGGCGATGCCGCTTAAAGGGCCATAGTACGGATTGCTCGCCGCGTTGCAGACCAGCACGTCGATGCGGCCGAAGGCGGCGACGGTCTCGTCGGCGAGCCGCTGCAATTCCTCCTTCGAGGAGATATTGGCGGGAATCGCCCGCGCGGTCCCCTCGCCGTGGCGCGCGTTGAGGCTGGCGGCGACCTCCTCGCAGGCCGGCATTTTGCGCGAGGACACCACCACTTTCGCGCCGTGCTCGGCCAGCCGCTCGACAATCGCCCGGCCGATGCCGCGCGACGAGCCGGTGACGACGGCTACTTTTCCGGTGAGATCGAACAGGGACATCGGGGGCTCCTCGGGAAGCCGCACCTTAGCCCGCACGGGCGCGAACGCAACGGCGGCCTTCAGCGCGCGCGCCGCCCGAGCCTCGATCCCGCCGATCCCTCAGGAATAGCCGACGACCTCGGCCGCGCGGATGGCGACATGGCCGCGGGTCTCGCTCACTGCTCCGGCATCCCCGCCTTGCGCAGGCCGTCGCGCATCCGCTCGTTCGCCTCGATGAAGCGCGGATCGCTGCTCAAGGACATTTGGATTGCTTTGAAGGCTGCAATCGTCCGGGGCTGCCCGCCGGAAGGCAGCGCGAGATAGTGCCGCAGCGCCTCGCGCGCTTCGCGCTCGTGGCCGGTCAAGGCCAGCGTCGCCGCAAGGAACGCATGCGGCAATGGGAATCCGTTCGGGTTGATCGCGATCGCCTGGCGAGCCAGTTCGGTCGCCCGGTCGTAGCGCTTCAGCGCGAATTCGCCAATCGCCTTGCCGGCGAACCAATAGATCAGCGCCGGATCGTTGGGGCTCGCCCGCAACGCCTTGTCTAAATATTCAAGGCTTTTGTCGTACTGCCCGAGGAACTGGTAGGCGACGCCGAGGCCGCCAGCGGCATACACTAAGGACGGGTCCAGTTCGAATGCGCGCCGATCTTCGGCGACGACCTCCTCGGCGCGACCCTGGAAACGAAGGATGTCGCCCCTGATATGGTGCGCCCACGCGCAATCCGGATCGAGGGCGAGCGCTTTCAACTCCAACTGGTCGGCCCGTTCGAGGTCGCCTTTGCGGTCACTGGATTGATCAGTCACCACCAACATATCGTATTTGCCCCCCAGCGCCCTCAGTGCGCGCACGCTGTTGGGATCGAGGGCGAGCGCCTGCTCACAGAGCGGGTAGGCGGCCTCCGCTTCCTTGCCGATCCATCCCGCCTTCCATGAGCCTGCGTCGCATCGCAGCGCCAAGTCTTCGGCGTTCGGATTGGTCGCGCCGCGCTGCAAGCGTGCGCCCTCGGCCAGGGTAAGCTGAAAGCTCATTGCGCGCGCCAAATGCGCGACGATCGTGTCCTGCGCCTGCAACAGATCGGGGCGGGGCGTGTCGAATTGTTCGGCCCAGAGATGCGCGCCGCTGCCGGCTTCGATCAGCTGGGCGTTGACCCGCATCTGATCGCCGCTCGGCAGCACCGAGCCTTCGAGCACATAGCGCACGCCCAAGTCCCTGCCGATCGCCTTGACGTCTATCGGCTTGCCCTTGAAGGTCATTGCCGTGTTACGCGCGATGACGAAACTGTCGGGGATGTGCGCCAGACTGGTAATCAGGGCATCGGTCAGGGCGTCGATGAGGTAGTCCTGCCCAGGATCGCCGCTGAGATTGATGAAAGGCAGCACGACGATCGAGAGACGCGCGGCAGTAGCGGGCGCCTTAGTGGCGACGTTTGCAGGCCGGAGCCACCACGCGCCACCTGCGATCACAAGCAGCAGCGCCACGAGCGCGGCGGCGAACCCGAAACGCCGCTTCCGCAGCGGGAACGCCGCCGGCTTGGCCGTCGCCGGCAAGCCGACCTGCAGCGAATACGCGTGGACCGGCTCCGCGATGTTCTTGAGCGACGTCGGTCCGAGGTCGTTCACCGCGAGATCGAGCCGTCCTTTGACCTGCCAATAAGCTTGCTCCGAAAGGCAAATTGCTCCGGGCTTGCAGATTCCCTCCA
>JANLPL010000320.1:0-2187 GCA_031367195.1 Bradyrhizobium sp. | reverse complement strand
AGTTCCTGACCGATTGGTCAGGTTTTGCGGAGGGCTACATGAGTTCTGTCGCGCAGACGGGAAGCCGCGCCGACATCGCCGCCGGCCGGCTCGACGCGGAGCGGCTGAAGGCGAATTTCGCCGACCTCCACCCCCCGCTCGACGCGCACGAAGCGCGCATCGAGGCCGAGCGCTGCTATTTCTGCTACGACGCGCCCTGCCAACAGGCCTGCCCGACCGCGATCGACATTCCCCTGTTCATCCGCGAGATCGCGGCTGGCAACGCGCTCGGCGCGGCCAAAACCATCCTCGAATCCAACATCATGGGCGGCATGTGCGCGCGCGTCTGCCCGACCGAGGAGCTTTGCGAGCAAGCTTGCGTGCGCGAGATGGCCGAGGGCAAGCCGGTCAAGATCGGCCCGTTGCAGCGCTACGCCGTGGACGCGCAAATGGCGACCGGGCGCCAACCTTTTACCCGGGCGGCGGCGACGGGCAAGCGCATCGCCGTGGTCGGCGCCGGCCCGGCGGGCCTCGCCTGCGCCCATGCCCTGGCGCTCGTCGGCCATGCAGTGACGATGTTTGACGCACGCCCGAAGATCGCCGGCCTCAACGAATACGGCATCGCCGCCTACAAAACGCCCGACGACTTCGCCGCGCGCGAAGCCGCCTTCATCCTCGGCGTCGGCGGCATAGAGACCAAGACCGGCGTCGCGCTCGGGCGCGACCCGTCGCTGGAGACCCTGGCGCGCGACTACGACGCGGTGTTCCTCGGTATCGGCCTGGCGAACGTCAACAGACTGGGCCTTGCCGGCGAGGACACGTTGCAAAATGTGCGCGACGCCGTCGCCTTCATCGCCGAATTGCGGCAGGCGCAAGATCTCGCACAAATCCCCATCGGGCGGCGCGTGGTGGTGATCGGCGGCGGCATGACGGCGGTCGATGCGGCGGTGCAGTCGAAGCGGCTCGGCGCCGAGCAGGTGACCATCGCCTATCGCCGGGGGATCGACGACATGAAGGCGAGCGACTACGAGCGCGAATTGGCGCAGACCAGCGGCGTGACGATCCGCCCCTGGGCGCGCCCGATCGCGCTGGAAGGCCACGACGGCGCGGTGTCGGGCGTGCTGTTCGAGAGCGCGCGGCCGGAAGGCGCTCGCGCGCCGTTCCGGTTGGAGGCCGACGTCGTGCTCGTCGCCATCGGCCAGACCGGCGCCGCGTCCGGCCCGGCGATGCTGGGCGGCAAAATTGTCGTCGACGCGGATCGCCGCACCAGCCTCGCCAAAGTCTGGGCGGGCGGCGACTGCGTGGCGGGCGGCCTCGATCTCACCGTCAGCGCGGTCGAGGACGGTAAGCGCGCGGCGCGTTCGATCATCGCGGCTTTGGATTGAGGAGAGAAAACATGGTTGATCTCCGCACGAGCTTCGTCGGCGTCAAATCGCCCAATCCGTTCTGGCTCGCCTCGGCGCCGCCGACCGACCGCAAGACCAATGTCGAGCGCGCCTTCCACGCCGGCTGGGGCGGCGTGGTGTGGAAGACGCTGGGGGAGGCCGGCCCGCCGGTGGTCAATGTCTCCGGCCCGCGCTACGGCGCGATGCACGGCCCCGACCGGCGCCTGATCGCGTTCAACAATATCGAACTCATCACCGACCGCGATCTGGAGATCAATTTACAGGAGATCAAACAGGTCAAGCGCGACTGGCGCGACCGGGCCTTGGTTGTCTCGCTGATGGTCCCTTGCGAGGAAGACTCTTGGAAGAAAATTCTCGCCCGCGTCGAGGAAACCGAATGCGACGGCATTGAACTCAACTTCGGCTGTCCGCACGGCATGTCCGAGCGCGGCATGGGCTCGGCGGTGGGTCAGGTGCCCGAATATATCGAGATGGTGACGCGCTGGTGCAAACAGCACACGCGGATGCCCGTCATCGTCAAGCTGACGCCGAACATCTCCGACATTCGCCGACCCGCAAGGGCTGCCCACGCGGGGGGCGCCGACGCCGTCTCGCTGATCAACACGATCAACTCGATCATGGGGATCGATCTCGACAAGATGACGCTCGATGTCGATATCGGCGGCAAGGGCACCCACGGCGGCATGTGCGGCCCCGCCGTCAAACCGATCGCACTGTCGATGGTGTCGGAAATCGCGCGCGACGCTCAGACGGCGGGCCTGCCGATCTCCGCCATCGGCGGCGTCACCACCTGGAAGGATGC
>JANLPL010000254.1:0-18967 GCA_031367195.1 Bradyrhizobium sp. | reverse complement strand
CCGCGTGCCGGCGGGCTCGGTCGGCGTGGTGCGCTCCTCGGTGCAGCAGAAGGGCGTCGATTGCCATGCCCGCACCGCCGTCACCGACAATGGCGGGTTGGCGGCCGAACTGGTGACGATGAACTGCAAGGGCGTGTGGGAAACTTCGCTGCCGCCCAACGACTATTACCTCAACCGCGACGCCTATGACGTGACGCTGGTCTCGACTCGCGTCACCACGCTGGAGTTCAAAGGCGGCTTCACGCGCCGCTACATCGACCTGAAGGTGGATTCCAAGGGCGATTTCCAGCAGACGGAGCGTTCGGCGAGCTTCCAGCGGCCGAACGACTCCGCCGACACCGCCATCAACACTAAAGTCGAGGGTTGGGAAATCCCGCAGGAATTGCGCGCCATCGTGCAGATCACGCCGGAGAACGCGCCGATCGTGGTGGCGGCGGTCGGCGGGCAGAATGAGGTCGACCAGCGCATCGTCGTCCCCTCGATCCGCTCGCTGGTGCGAAATGTTTACGGCGGCGAAATTAACGTACCCGAGCGACAATCCGACGGCACGATTAAAACGGTGACGCGACCGACCCGCGTGCTCGACACGATCGAGAACCGCGCGGCGCTGGAACAGGCGATTCTGGAACGCGCGCAGGCCGACGGCAAGCGCGCCGGGGTCGACATCAAGGAGATAAGGCTCGGTGAAAGCGCCATTCCGCCGGAATTGCTGCTCGCCCGCCAGCGCGAGCAACTCGCCGGACAATTGCGCGCGGCCTATATCCAGGAGCAGATCGCGCAGGAGCAGCGCCAGCAGACCGAGCAGGCGCGCGCCACCGCCGACCGGCAGAACGATCTCGTCGCCGCGCAGATCTCCGTCAAGACGGCGCAACTCGCGCAGGAGCGCCGGCAGGCGGAGGGCCACGCCGAACGGCTGTTCCTGGAGGAACAGGCCGCCGGCCAGACCGCGCAGGCCAATGTGCTGGGGACCGACAGCGTGCTTCGGCTACAGGCGCTGAAGCTGATGCTGGAATTGCTGGCCGCGCATCCGGAACTGGTGTCGAACCTCAGGCTGCCGCAGGTCTATGTCGCCGGCGGCGGGTTAGAGGGGACGGCGGCGGTGCTGGGCTCGTTCCTGAAGGCGCCGGAGAAGGGCGAGAAGTGACAAGTCCGCAAGCTGCGTGAAGGCGGCGGGCTTGCGGCCCGCCTACGCAGGCGCAATCTCAATGCGCCCATCAGTCAAAAGCCGCGCGGCCAATCTGAAAGAATTCAATTCAGCACGCGGCGCAGGAACGGGCTGTCGAGCGAGAAGGCGGGGATTTCGACTTCGAAGCTTTGCCCCTCCTCGTCGATCATATCGTAGCTTCCCGCCATGAAGCCGCTCGGCGTCTTCAGCGGGCAGCCCGAGGAATAGCGATAGGCCTGACCCGGCGCGATAGTAGGCTGCTCGCCGACCACGCCGGGGCCGTCGACGGTTTCGAGATGGCCGAGCGCGTCGGTGATGCGCCAGTGCCGGTGCATCAGCCGCACCGCCTTCTGGCCGTAATTGGCGATTTCGACGGTGTAGAGCCAGAAATAGCTGTCGTCGCTCGGCTCCGACCGCTCGGTCGAGAACTCCGGACGCACGGTGACGCGGATATGCTGGGTAAGCGCGGAATACATTTTGACAGACTACCTCTTTGAACGCGTGGATCAAAGCGCGATCTTGCTATCCCACGTACTGCGCGAAAAACGCCAGCGTGCGCTCCCAGGCGAGCGCGGCGCTGGGCGGGTCGAAGCTTTCCCGCTCGTCGCAGCTGAAACCGTGGTCGGCGGGGTAGATGTGGATCGGCACGTCGGGATGCAGCGCGGCGACTTCCCGCACGCCCGCGACGGGGATGTGCTGATCCTTCTCGCCGAAATGCAGCAGGACTGGAACTTTAGGCTGCAAATCCTTCATCGCGATGATGTTTCCGCCGTAATAGCCGACAGCGGCGGCAAGGCCGGGCAGCTGCGCCGCCGCGCCCCAGGCATAGGAGCCGCCCATGCAGAAGCCGACGATGCCGACCTTGCCGGCGACGCTGGCGGCCTGGATGGCGGCGGCGATGTCGAGCATCGCCTTATCGCGATCCAACTTGCCGACGAGCCCCATGCCTTTGGTGCGGCTGGGCTGGTCGTAGCCGACATCGACCCCCGGCTCGAGGCGGTCGAACATGCCCGGCGCGATGGCGAGATAGCCGGCCGCCGCAAAACGGTCGGTCACGGCGCGGATGTGGTGGTTGACGCCGAAAATCTCCTGGATGACGACGATGCCGCCCTTCGGCGCCCCCTGCGGCGCGGCCCTCCAGGCCGCCAGTTCGAAGCCGTCGGAGGCCTTCAGTTTGATCCACTCGCTCATGCCGCCAACTCCCGTTTCCATTTCAAATCCGTTAGGCCGCGCGGCCGCGCTGCGCCAGCCCAATGCCGCCGATCACCAGCGCCAGCGCCACGATATGATAGGTCGCCAGGGGTTCGCCCAGCAACACCACGGCGAGAAAGGCGCCGAAGATCGGCACCAGATTGACAAATACGCCGGCGCGTCCCGCGCCGATCAGTTCGACCCCGCGCATGAAAAATAATTGCCCGCAGAAGGCCGGACCCAGCGCCGCATAGAGCAGTACGGCGAAGCCCTTGGCCGTCGGCGCGACGAAGCCGTAGCGCCAGACCTCCCAAAGGAAAGGCGGGATCGAGGTGACGAAGGCCGCCACAGCCATCGCGGCCAGGAAGCTGATCGTGGACACGACCGGGCGATAGCGCAACGCCAGCGCGTAATAGGCGTAAAACACACAGGCGATCAGCAGCAGCAGGTCGCCGAAATTGACTTCGAGCGCGGCGAGTTTGGCGAAATCGCCCTGCGCGGCGATTTCGGCGACGCCCGCCATCGTCGCCGCCGCCCCGGCGGTTTGCATCAAGGTCGGGCGCGCGCCGAAGCCGAGCGCGGCGCCGACCAGCACCAGCGCCGGAACGCAGGCCTGGATCAGCGACATGTGCAGGGCGCCGGTGTAGTGTGCCGCGAGATAGAACAGAGCGTTGAAGGCGGTGTAGCCCAGCGCGCCCAGGCTCAGGACATAGAGCCAGCGGCGGCGCAACTCCGGAAGGTCGGCGGCGATGTTTTTGCGCGCCGCGAACCCAATCGGGCCGAGCGCGAACGTCCAGCGCAGGAAGGTCAGCGTCATCGGCGGTATTTCGCCCACCGCCAGCTTGCCGACCACGGAATGGCCAGCCCAGATCAGGGAAACCGCCGTCAACAGCACGAGCGGCCGATCCCACAGCCGGGCGGGCGGTTTCGGTGCGGCGATGGGTTGGGGCAAGGCTAACTCCGGCGCGTCCACGACGGCGCCGCGGCAGCGCGCGGAAATAGCCGCGCGGGGCGTCGCGCGCAACCGGCCTGTCTGTCGGCGGCGGATCGGATGCTGGAGTTCCTGAACTGAAAGCGGCGCCCCGAAGGGCGCCGTTGGATCGAGGGCTTCGCGCTCAGTATCTGCGCACGAGCGGCATGTCGTGCTCGGGGGCCGGCATGTCGTTGTCGAGGTAATAGCGCAGACCGATGCGGAAATCGTTGGACGAGAGGGTGCGCGAGGCGATCGCGAAGCCGCCGCCGCAATTGACGGAGTTGAAGCTGCCGATATTGCCGTTGCCGCTGAGGCACTGGCTGCCGCCGGATTTGAACTTGCCGTAGTTGAGGTAGCGATAGCCGAGTTCGAGCTTCAGATTGTGCGCGATCGACATGTCGAAGCCGGCCATCAGCGCCCAGGCGAGATCGGCTTTCGTGCCGGTCCCGAACACGCCGCCCGAGGGCGATGAGGCGCCCCCCACGTTGGTGATCACGCCATTGTCCATGCCGCCGTAGAAGCGGTTGAACGAGACGCCGACGCCGGCGCCGACGAACGGGGTGACGCCGTACCAGGTGCCGAGATCGACATAGCCGTTGACCATGCCGAGCAGGCTGGAGACATGGCCCTTGTAGAAGTCGGCGGCCTGATAGCCGGCGCTCGGCCCGGCGGTGACGTTCAGCACTTCGAGGCCGGAGAATTCCGAGCCGCCGCGCAACTCGCCGGTCACGTCGGCGCGGAACCAGCGGTTGACCTGATAGCCGACGCCGAGATCGAACAGAGCCGCCTCGGACAGCGCGGAATTGTACCAATTGTCGTTGGCCTGACCGGGGGCGAACGAGTTGAGCGGGTTCGGCGTCGTCGAGGCGCTGACGGAATTGTTGAAGCCGACGCCGGTGTCGCCGCGCAGATACCAGCCGCCCATGTCCGAAGACATCATCGGCGGCGGCGGCGGCTCCATCGCCGGCGGCGGCAGCAGATCCGCCGCGAAAGCCGCGCTGGAGAGCGCAACCCCCGCGACGGCGCTCAAGGCGAAGGCCCTGAAATCGACCATGACAAGTCCCCCGTTTACGCGCGACGGCCAAAGGCCAGCGCCATGAATCATCGGGGCCAACTTGCCATGCCTTTCTTAATGCCGACTTAACCCTAAAAGTTGAGATTAACAGAAACCTACCGCAACATTTCTGTCATCCGAATCAAACCTTGCGGCGCCCGGACTTCAGGGAACCGCGATTGCGAAATCCTGCAGCCGCCGCTTCTGCCGGCCCTCCGCGTCGAAATTTTCCAGGCCGAGCCAGCCTTCGAACGCCGCGCGGCACGCCGGCCATTCGCGGTCCAGCATCGAGAACCAGGCGGTGTCGCGGCTGCGCGATTTGACGATCATGTGCTGACGGAAAACGCCCTCGAACGTGAAGCCCAGACGCAACGCGGCGCGGCGCGAGGGCGCGTTGCGGTCGTTGCATTTCCATTCGTAGCGGCGATAGCCCAACTCGTCGAACACATAGCGGGCGAACAGATATTGCGCCTCCGTCGAGCCGGCGCAGCCTTGCAGCAGGGGCGTGTAGAGGATGCCGCCGACTTCGATCGCGCGATGCGCGGGATCGATCCGCATCAGGCTCTGGTATCCGACCGGACGTCCGTTCCCGTTGTCGAGCACGACGAAATAGAGCGGATCGGCGGCGTTCGCCTTGGCCTCCACGTCGGCGGCGAAGGCTTCAAGACTGTCGAACGGCCCGTTGAACAAATAGGTCCAGAGTTGCTCGCGCCCCGGCCCATGCGAGGCGGCGTAGAGCGGCTCGGCGTGCTCGCGCGTGAGCGGCGCGACCGTGACGTAGCGCCCGCGCAACGTGACGCGCTCGGGGCGCGGGGCGGGCGTCGGGTCGATGCGGGGCCCGAGCGCGTCTTGCAAGTCCTGTTCGTTCATCGCGCGGGCCTTTCAGGCGTTATTTCGCGCTGGAACTTTCCCGGTTTTCCCCTCCCGCGCAAGCCCGCGGCTTGCGCGGGCCGGCGACGTCGGATTAGTCTTGCGCGCGATCAACTTCGCGACCGGTCGCGCTGGCAACGGCGTGGCTGTTCGTTCGCGCCGCGCGTCCGCTTTGCGCCGCCAACAGGGATGTTGCATGACCGATCTTGACGCCGCCCTCGCCGCTCTCGCGCAACGGGGCGTCACGTCGCTGCCGCGGCTCGGGCTCGTGCTCGGCTCCGGGCTGGGGCCGCTGGCGGACGAGGCGGAGAACGCGATCTCGATTCCCTATACCGAGATTCCGGGCTTCCCGCAGCCCTCGGTCGCCGGCCACAAGGGTCGGCTTGTGGTGGGCGAGCTGGAGGGGCGCCGCGTCGCGCTGTTTCAGGGCCGCGGCCATTATTACGAGCGCGGTCGCGCCGATGCGATGGCCGTGCTGATCGAGACGTTCAAGACGCTGGGCGGAAAGACGCTGTTTCTCACCAATGCGGCGGGCGGGCTGCATACGGACTGGACGCCGCCCGCGCTGGTGGCGATCACCGACCACATCAATTTCGCCGGCGTCAATCCGCTGGTTGGTCGGGCGAGCGACGACAGGTTTGTGCCCCTGACGCGCGCCTACGATCCCTTGGCTCTCGAAGCGCTGCGCGCGGCGGCGGGCCAAGCGAAGGTTACGCTACGCGAGGGCGTTTACATGTGGTTCAACGGCCCCTCGTTCGAGACGCCGGCGGAAATCCGCATGGCCAAAATTCTCGGCGCGGATCTGGTCGGCATGTCGACCGTGCCGGAGGTGATTCTGGCGCGGCTGCATGGTCTGTCCTGCGTCGCGGTCAGCCTGGTCACCAATTTCGCGGCCGGTCTGTCGGGCGGCGATCCGAGCCACGCGGAGACGCAGGAATATGCGGCCAAGGGCTCGGCGGATTTTCGCCACCTGCTGCGCGCCTTCATCAAGGCCCAAGCCTGATGCTGCCGCAGGAGATCATCCGCGCCAAGCGCGACGGCGGCCGGCTTACTGAGGACGAAATCGGGTTTTTCGTGCGTGGGATCACCGACGGGTCGATATCGGAGGGGCAGGTCGCGGCTTTCGCGATGGCGGTGTTCTTTCGCGGGCTCGATAGGGGCGAGGCTGTCGATCTCACCAAGGCGATGATGCGCTCGGGCGATACGCTGCAATGGGATTTGCCCGGCCCCGTGGTGGACAAACATTCGACCGGGGGCGTGGGCGACAATGTCAGCCTGATGCTGGCGCCGATGCTGGCGGCCTGCGGCGCCTATGTGCCGATGATCTCCGGCCGCGGGCTCGGCCACACCGGCGGCACGCTCGACAAGTTGGAGGCGATCCCCGGCTACACGGCCAAGCCCGACAATGCGCTGTTCGCGCGCGTGGTGCGCGAGGTCGGCTGCGCGATCATCGGCCAGACCGGGCGGCTCGCCCCGGCCGATCAGCGGCTCTATGCGATCCGCGACGTGACGGCGACGGTGGAATCGATCCCGCTCATCACCGCCTCGATCCTGTCGAAGAAGCTGGCCGCCGGCCTGTCGGCGCTGGCGATGGACGTGAAATGCGGCTCGGGCGCGTTCATGCCGACGCTCGATGCCGCGCGCGAACTGGCGCGTAGCATCGCCAGCGTCGCGACGGGCGCGGGCGTGCCGACGGTGGCGCTGATCACCGACATGAACGAACCGCTCGCCAGCTGCGCCGGCAATGCGGTGGAGGTGCGCAATGCAGTCGAATATCTCACCGGCGTCCGCCGCGACGCGCGACTGCACGAGGTGACGCTCGCGCTCGCCGCCGAGCCGATGGTGGCGCGGGGGTTGGCGCCCGATCTCGTCGCCGCGCAAGCGGCGTTGCAAAGGGCGCTCGACAGTGGCGCGGCGGCGGAGCGGTTCGAGCGCATGGTCGCGGCGCTCGGCGGGCCGTCGGATATTTTGCGACGCGCGGCGGGGCGTCTGCCTCAGGCGCCTGTCGTCGTGCCGGCGCCGTCGTTGCGGGCGGGGTTCGTCGTAAGCGTCGATACGCGGGCGGTGGGGTTGACTGTGGTGGAACTGGGCGGGGGCAGGCGGACGGCGGCGGATGCGATCGATCCGGCGGTGGGGCTGAGCGAACTCGCCGGGATTGGGGCTGAGGTCGGCCCCGGCGCGCCGCTGGCGAGGGTTCACGCCCGCGACGAGGCGCAGGCGGCGGCGGCGATCGCGCGCTTGCAGGCGGCTTACAGAATCGGCGACGCGCCGGGCCTGCGCGGGGCGGCGGTGATCGAGCGGATCGTCGCATGAGCCTGCTGCTCGCGCTCACCGGCTGGCGGCCGGAGCCGTGGATCGCGCGCCTGTCCGCGCTGCTGCCGGGGCGGCGGATCGACACGCTGGCGACGCTGCGCGACCGCGACGCCGTGACTTATGCGCTGACATGGCGCCATCCCGCGGGCTCGTTGGAAGGCTTGCCGAATCTGGCGGCGATCTTCTCGCTCGGGGCGGGCGTCGATCATGTGTTCGCCGATCCGCTGCTGCCGGACGCGCCCATCGTGCGCGTGGTCGATCCCGATCTCACCGCGCGGATGAGCGAATGGGTCGCGTTGCAGGTTCTGCTGCATCACCGCCAGTTCCGCCGCTACGACCGTCAGCAGCGCGACCGCGTCTGGGACGAGGACGAAAGCCAACCGCGCGCGGCCGATGTGAGGGTAGGGCTGATGGGGCTTGGCGTGCTCGGGCTCGACGCGGCGCGCAAGCTACAGGCGCTTGGCTTCAGCGTCGCGGGCTGGAGCCGTGGGCGCAAGAGCGTCGAGGGGCTGGCGACCTATCACGGCGCCGAGGGGCTCGACGCGATGCTGGCGCGGACCGACATTCTGGCGGCGCTGCTGCCGCTGACGCCGGATACGCGGGGGATTCTCAACGCCGTGCTGTTCGCCAAACTGCCGCGCGACGGGCGGATCGGCCCGGCGCTGATCAACGCCGGGCGCGGTGGATTGCAGATCGAGGCGGACATTCTCTCGGCGCTGGAGGCGGGCGTGCTGAGGGGCGCCTCGCTCGACGTATTCGAGACCGAGCCGCTGCCCGAGAGTTCGCCGCTGTGGGGCCGCGAGGACGTGTTCGTCAGCCCGCACAACGCCGCCATTTCCGAGCCGGACGCGGTGGCGGGTTATATCGCCGGTCAGATCCTCGCCTTCGAGCGCGGCGAGAGCTGGCGCAATCTGGTTGATCCTGCGCGCGGCTATTGAACCTTTCGCAGCCAGCCGACGACAGACCGTAAACCGTCCTCCATAAGACGCGCCGCGCGCTGTGCGCCGCGACGCCGCAATCGCCGGGAGGCGCGGATGGTGTACACATACCCCAAGTGCAAGAACATCGTCGTCGACGACTATTCGAAGCCCTATCGCGACGAAGTCGTGCGCTATCTCGACCTGATCGCCACCACCGACGTCGGCCGCACGCTCTACGAGTTCATGAGCAAGCCGTCGAAAACCGTGCGCATCACCTGGAAGCTGGGCACGCATTGGATGGACACCCAAGCGGTCCCTTTCAGCGACGCAGACATCCGTCGGCTCTCTGAATCCTCGGAACGGATCGCCCGGGAGCGCGGTCTCAGCGACGACGACGCCTTCGATATAGCTTTGAAAGAGGATGCAATCCTTCAGGCGAAGTTGAAAGGCGTGTACGTCAAGGACCACCCCGTCATGAGGCAACTTCGTTTCCTCGTTTTGGAGCTGTTGGGGTTGCACTCGACGTTCCGGATTCCGACGGCCGATAAGGGAACCGGCGAGGGCTCGGACGTGCGACTCGACTATCACCCCGCCGCATGGCGCGAGATGATCAAAACGACGGGACGCATCGGCATCGGCCACGGACCGGGCGAGGTGCTGTTTCACGAACTGGTGCATGGGCTGCGCATGATGGCCGGCATCATGCTGTACGAGAATGTGCCCGAGCGCTGGGACATGGACGATTTCGAGGAGTTTTGCAGCATTCTGGCGGCCAATATGTATCGGTCGGCGCGCGGATTCACTCGCCTTCGCTACGATCACCACGTGGCGTCCGACAAAGAGCCGTGGCGCGGCGATACCGAACTGCCCGCCGCGCTGCGGGACTCCAAGCGATATTTCGAAGAGTTCAGACCCGAGATCGTCAAGTGGTTCGCCAACCAGCGCGGCTTTTGTGTCGCCCTGGCGGGAAGCTCAGCGCCGTTCAACCCGATGGCGGTCGCCGCCAAGGATCTCGGCATTCCCCTCGCGCGCCCTTAGCCGTCTCGCAGCGCCGACAGCCGCCCGTTCTCATACACCGCGACGACGATCAACGAGACGATCAGCGGCGCGATCAGATAGAGCAGGCGGAAGGTCAGCAGGGCCGCCATCAGTTCGGCGGGCGGCACGTCCGGCATCGCCTTGAAGAAGGTGAATTCGAGCACGCCGAGGCCGCCGGGCGCGTGGCTGATCAGCGCGGCTGAGAACGAGGCGAGGAACACGCCGAGCACGATGAAGAAGCCGGGATTGGTCTCCGCCGGCAAAGCGAAATAGATGATGCCGGCCGCGCCGATAAGCTCGAACGGCGCGACGATCATCTGCCGCGCCGCAATCGGCGGGCGCGGATAGATCAGCCGGAAGCCGCCGATCCGTGCGGCGCGAAAATGCAGCAGCGCCCCCAGCATATAGAGCCACGGCCCGATCAGCAGCGCGACCGCCGCCGCCTTCGCCGCCCAGGGCGGCGCCGCGATCCAGCGCAGCAGCAGCGAGGGCTGGATCAACAGCGTCAGGCCGCCGAGCAGCAACACGCCGAGCGCGAAGGTGATCGAGGTGAAGGCGACCACGACGCCGACTTCCGCCGCCGACAATCCCTTGGTCGAATAGGCGCGATAGCGCACGACGGCGCCGGAGACCACCGAGGCGCCAATGTTATGACTCAACGCATAGGTGACGAAGGAGACCGCGCCGACGAAGCGCCAGCTTAAACGCCGGCGCAGATGGGAAAGCGCGATCTGGTCGTACTAGGCGAGCGCGGCATAGGCGAGCGCGGTGGAGAGGATGGCGAGGCCCCAGCGCGGGGCGGAGATCGCTTTCCAGGCGGCTAAGACCTCGGCCAGCGAGAGGCCGCGCAATTCCTTGTAGAGCAGCCAACTCGAGAAGGCGACGGCGACCAGTCCGACGAGGGGCCAGATCCCCTCCTTGATTCGCGTCATGCGCTCCGTCCGCCGCCTTGGTGTCGCCAACTAAACGGAATGACGCGGCGGACGCAAGCCGCTCAGTCCGCCCGCGCCAGGGCGTTGTCGGGCAGGCCGCGCACGCCGCCCAGATCGAGCCACACGTTCGGGTCGTCCTGCGCCTGACGTTTGATGTAGGTGTAGCCGTTCGCGTTCCACGGGCGGATATCATCGACAAGATTGTCGAGCACGAACTCGCCGCGGTCGGTCTTGACGGTGAGGATGGCGTGGCCCTCGCCTTCAAGGTCGCGCACCACCGTCATCAGCAGGGCCTGGCGGGGGAAGCCGGCCTCGATCAGCAGCTTGCGCTTGTAGAGCGCATAGACCTTGCAATCGCCCTTGCCGTCGATGGGGTAATCCCAATGGTCGAGCGTGGTGCCCCAATGGGCGAGGTTGGTCAACGGCTCGATGGCGTCGTTGACCCGCTTGTTGATGCGGTTGAGCTGGCCCCAGGCGGCCTTGGTCATCTTGACGTCGAGCGGCTTCAGCTTGCCAAGCGCGCATTCCTCGGGGCGGCGACCGCAGAAATCGACCCAGCCGTAGGGCACCGAAGTCGCTTCGCCCACGGCGGCGAAGGAGGAATGCGGCGCAATTGTTTCCGAGGCCTCGCTGAAATTGGCGAACGCGGCGCCGAACAAAGCGGCGGCGACGGCGGCGGCGAGGAAGGATTTCAGCATGACGACCCCAGTCCCTTTGGTGGGAACAAGATCGCCGGCGCGGATTGGAGGCTTGCGAAAAAAATACGCGCAATTTTATCGATCTGACCTCGCGGAAGGCGTTACTTTTCTTAGGCTTTACGCAGGGAGCGCGAAGTAGCGCGAAATTATCGTGCGCCGTTCAACCGGCGGTAACCCTGCTAAATTGTGACGGCGGCGAAAGGCGGCGAAAAACCGATGTGAGGGTTGACAAAGATATATCTTAGACTATCTTAGAAAAGATATATCTTACCATCATCCCACCGGAAACGCAGGAAATAATCATGTTTTTCAGACACTTCCAACAGCACGAGGCGTTTCGCCGCCACGGCCACGGACCCGAGGGTATGGGGCGCTCGCGGCACGGCGGCGGATTCGGCGGCCGGGAAGGGCGCATGTTCGACGGCGGCGAGCTGCGGCTCGTCATCCTCGCCCTGATCGCGCAGAAGCCGCGCCACGGTTACGAGGTGATCAAGGCGCTCGGCGAGCGGGTCGGCGGCGAATACAGCCCCAGCCCGGGCGTGGTCTATCCCACGCTGACCTTGCTCGAAGACATGGGTTACGCCAGCGCCAGCGTCGATCCCGCCAACCGCAAGCTCTATGCGGTCACGCCTGAGGGCCAGACGCATCTCGACGAAAACAAGGCGCGGATCGACGCGATCTTCGCGCGCCTGACGGGCGGAAACGCCGCCGACGGGTCCAACGCCGGCTCGGTTCTGCGCGCGATGCTGAACCTGCGCGCGGCGCTGAAACTGCGGCTCAGGGGCGGCCACGCGACGCGCGAACAGTTGCAGGCGATCACCGACACGCTTGACGCCGCCGCCAAGGCGATCGAGCGCATGTGACCGCGCCAGCGCGAAGCATCGCCGCTCAGACTTGCGTTGCAGGGGCGACCTGATAGGTTTCCATTTCGTCAGCGGTAAATCCGCGAAACATGGGAGAGAATCGTGGCCCCGACGGCTGGAGCGGCGGCGCCTTCGCGCCGCGATGTCATAAAAACTGCGGCGGCGGGCGTTTTCACGCCATTCGTCACCACCGCTCGCGCCGCCGACGTCATCAAGATCGGGCTCGACAATCCCGTCACCGGCGCCTACGCCGGCATCGGCGTCAACGAGCAGATCGGCTGTCAGTTCGCGATTGAGGAGATCAACGCCAAGGGGGGGATACTCGGGCGCAAGGTCGAATTGGTGGTCGAGGATTCCACCTCCACAGACGCCGGCGTCGGGGTGCAGAAGGCGCGCAAGCTCATCATGGGCGCGAAAGTCGATTTCCTGATCGGCAGCGTCAACTCCGCCATCGCGCTCGCCATCGCGCAGGTCTCCAACGAAAAGCGCGTGCTGCACATCGTGCCGGGCGCCCATACCGACGCGATCACCGGCGCGAGCTGCCATTGGAACGTGTTCCGCGTTTGCAACACGACGCGGATGGAGGCGAACGCGATCGCCGCCGTCGTCATCGAGCTTTACGGCAAGAAGCACTATTACATCACGGCCGACTACGCCTTCGGCCATACGCTCGAAGCCGGGCTGGTCAAGGCGTTCGGCGACCTCGGAGGCACGCGCGTCGGCGGCGATCTGACGCCGGTCGGCACCGTCGATTTCAGCCCCTTTCTCATCAAGGCGCAGGCCGCCAATCCCGACGTCATCATGTTTTCGCTCGGCGGCGACGACCTGCTTAACGCCGTCAAACAGACGGTGCAGTTTGGCCTGCACAACAAGCTGCATGTCGGCGGCGGCCAGGTGGAGTTGGAGCCGCTCATCGGCATGCCGCCCGAGGCGCGCATCGGCACCTGGGTCATGGAATGGTACTGGAAGCAGCCCGACAACCCGCATGTCGCCGGCTTCGTCGGCAAGATCAAGCAGCGCACGGGCCGCGTGCCGACCGCGCGCACCTGGTTTGGCTATGTCGCCACCTGGACCTGCGCACTGGCGGCGGAAGCGGCGAAATCGCTCAACGCCGTCGAGATGGCGAAAGCCCTACAGGATTTCCATCTTCCGCCCGAGATCGCGCTCGGCCCCAACCCCGCCTATTATCGCGCCGGCCAGAACCAGCTCATCTCCAGCCTTTTCGTCGGCGACGCGCAGGCGCAGGGCGAGGGCGCCGAAGATCTGTTCAAGGTCATGAAGGTGATCAACGGCGCCGACGTCGTCGGGCCGCTGGAGGCGAGCGGCTGCAAGCTCGATTGGCCGGCGTAACCAAATTGACGGCCGCGGCTTGACGACGGCGACCCGCCGCCCTAGGTCGCCCACTTTGGCGCCGGGATCGCACCGGTGCGCGCGGGCGACAGCCCGGTCGTGGAGTCGTCGATGCCGAAACCCCTGCCGCCCCATTTGCGGCGTCTTGAAGCCGAATCAATCCACATCATGCGCGAGGTGGTTTCCGAATTTCGCGCGCCGGTCATGTTGTATTCGATCGGCAAGGATTCCAGCGCGATGCTGCATGTCGCGCTGAAGGCGTTCCATCCCGCGCCGCTGCCGTTCGCGCTGCTGCACATAGATACGACGTGGAAATTCCGCGAGATGATCGCATTTCGCGACGAAACGGCGCGCCGGCTCAGGCTCGACCTGCGCGTCCACATCAATCAGGACGGGGTCGCGCGCGGGATCAACCCGATCGCCTCGGGCAGCCAGCTCCACACTCAGGTGATGAAGACGGAAGGCCTGCGTCAGGCGCTCGACGCCGGCCAGTTCGACGCCGCTTTCGGCGGCGCTCGGCGCGACGAGGAAAAAAGCCGCGCCAAGGAGCGCATTTTCTCGCATCGCTCGGCGCAGCACGCCTGGGATCCGCGCAACCAGCGGCCCGAGCTGTGGCGCCTGTTCAACACCCGCATTCGCGAGGGCGAATCGATGCGCGTGTTCCCGCTCTCGAACTGGACCGAGCTCGACGTATGGGAATATGTCAAATACGAGAACATTCCCGTCGTGCCGCTGTATTTCTCGAAAGAGCGCCCCGTGGTCGAACGCGCCGGCACGCTGATCATGGTTGACGACGATCGGATGCCGCTCAATCCCGGCGAGGTTCCTCAGATGCGGCGCGTGCGTTTCCGCACGCTCGGCTGCTATCCCCTCTCCGGCGCAGTCGAATCCGACGCCGAGACGCTCGACGAGATCATCGCGGAGATGAAGGCCTCCACTACGTCGGAGCGGCAGGGCCGGTTGATCGACACCGATGAGGCGGGCTCGATGGAGAAGAAGAAGCGCGAGGGGTATTTCTGATGGCGCTCCCCACCCTGCGCTTTCTCACCTGCGGCTCGGTCGACGACGGCAAATCGACGCTGATCGGGCGGCTGCTGTACGAGCAGAAGCTGATCTTCGACGATCAACTCTCCGCGCTGGAGAAGGATTCCAAGAAACACGGCACGACCGGCGCCGACATCGACTTCGCGCTGCTGGTCGACGGGTTGGAGGCCGAGCGCGAGCAGGGCATCACGATCGATGTCGCCTATCGCTATTTCGCCACCGAGAAGCGTTCGTTCATCGTCGCCGACACGCCCGGCCACGAGCAATATACCCGCAACATGGCGACGGGCGCTTCCAACGCCGATCTCGCGATCCTGCTGGTGGATGCGCGCAAAGGCCTGCTGCCGCAGACGCGCCGCCATTCGCTGATCGTCTCGTTGCTGGGCATTCGCCATGTCGTGCTGGCGGTCAACAAGATCGACCTGCTCGACTATAACGAGCAGGTGTTCCACGACATCGTGGCGGCTTACGCCGAGTTTTCCAAGCCGCTCGGCTTCAAGACGCTGAGGCCGATCCCGCTGTCGGCGCGCTACGGCGACAACATGTCCGAGGCCTCGGACAAGACGCCATGGTACAAGGGGCCGACGTTGCTGGCGCATCTGGAGACACAGGACGTCGACGAGGATCGCGTCGCGTCCGCGTTCCGGATGCCGGTGCAATGGGTCAACCGGCCCAATCTCGATTTTCGCGGCTATGCTGGCACGATCGCCAGCGGTCGGCTCAACAAGGGCGACGAGATCGTCGTCGCCAATTCCGGCCGCGCGTCGAAGGTGGCGAGCCTCTATGTCGCCGACAAGTCGTCTGAAACGGCGGTTGCGGGCGACGCCGTCACCGTCACGCTGGCCGACGAGATCGATATCGCGCGCGGCGACGTCTTGTGCCACACGCAGGCCCGGCCCGACGTCGCTGATCAATTCGTCGCGCATCTGATCTGGATGAGCGCCGATCCGATGCTGCCGGGCCGCTCCTACCTGCTCAAGCTCGGCGCGAAAACCGTGCCGGCGACCGTCACCGACCTGAAGCACCGCATCGACGTCAACACGCAGGAGAAGCTGGCGGCGAAAACGCTGGCGCTCAACGAAATCGGCCTCTGCAACATCGCGACCACGATGCCGGTCGCGTTCGATCCCTACGACGAGAACCACGACACCGGCGCCTTCATCCTGATCGACCGCCGCACCAACGAGACGGCGGCGGCGGGCGTGGTGCAGCACGGGCTGCGCCGCGCCACCAACGTGCATCGCCACGGTTTCACCGTCACCCGCGAATCCCACGCCATTCTGAAGCACCAGAAGCCGGCGGTGCTGTGGTTCACTGGGCTCTCGGGCGCCGGCAAGTCGACCATCGCCAATCTGGTCGAACAGAAGCTTCACGCACGAGGCGTGCATACGGCGCTGCTCGACGGCGACAATGTGCGCCACGGCCTCAACAAGGATCTGGGCTTCACCCCGGCCGACCGCGTCGAGAACATCCGCCGCATCGGCGAGGTGGCGCGGCTGATGACCGATTCCGGGCTGATCGTGCTGACCTCGTTCATCTCGCCGTTCCGCGCCGAGCGGCGCCTCGCGCGCGAGATCGCCTCGGAAGGGGAGTTTCTGGAGATCTTCGTCGACACCACGCTCGATGAGGCGATCAAGCGCGACCCCAAGGGCCTTTACAAGCGGGCGCTCGCCGGCGAGATCAAGAATTTCACCGGCGTCGATCAACCCTATGAGGCGCCCGAGGCGCCGGAGCTTCGGCTCGATACGGCCAAGGCCGGCGCGGAGGCTTGCGCGGACGAGGTGATCGCGCTGCTGGAGCGGCAGGGGCGGATCGCCAAGCTGTAGCTTTCGACGCCACGCGGCTGATATGCTAGCAGAGATATGGGCCGCCAACCGGACGGGCAATGGGCGAGATCGAGGCGACGCGTTCGGGCAAGACGCACAAGACCGAGAATTTCCCGGTCGCGTCGAAACTCGTGCGCGCGGAGCATCGCCCGCTGATCATGGCGTTCTACGATTTCGCTAGGCGCTCCGACGATATCGCCGACGATCCCGCGTTTGCGCCGGACGAAAAGGTGCGCCGGCTCGACCTGATGGAGGCGGGGCTGCTTGGCGAGGCGGACGGGGCTGAGGCCAAAGCGCTGCGGGCCGCGCTGAAAACGCGGGACATGAGCGCGCGCCATGCCCGCGATCTGCTGATCGCCTTCCGCGCCGACGCCACCAAACTGCGCTATGCCGACTGGTGGGAGCTGATGGGCTATTGCGCCTATTCCGCCAATCCGGTCGGCCGGTTCGTGCTCGACGTGCATGGCGAGGACGAGGATTTGTGGCCGGCGTCGGATGCGATCTGCTCGGCGTTGCAGATCATCAACCATTTGCAGGATTGCGGCGACGATTACGCCAAGCTCGACCGCGTCTATTTGCCCCAGGACCGGCTCGCCGCGCAGGGCGCGGGCCCGGAGGCGCTCGGCGCACCCCGCGCGAGCCCGGCCTTGCGCGCGACGCTGGTTGAACTCACCGAGCGCACGCGCGGATTGCTGCGGCAGGGGCGAACGCTGCCCGGCGACGTGCGCGACCGAAGGCTAAAGCTGGAGTTGCAGGTGATTTATGCGCTGGCGGAGGCGCATATCGACCGGCTATTGGTCATGGACCCCCTGGCGAAACGCGCCAAACTGCCGCGCTGGCGCATGGCGCAGGTCGCGCTCAGTGCGGTGGTCGGCGGTTTCCTCTATGGGACGCCGGGTAGCGCACGCGTATCGGAGGCGCGACCGTGACGCTCGCCATGCCGGAGCGCGTCGAGGAATCGCAGGACCGCGCGCGCAAATCCTCGTTCTACATCGCGATGCGGCTGATGCCGCCGGCGCAGCGTCAGGCGATGTTCGAGATCTATTCGTTCTGCCGCGCGGTCGACGACATCGCCGACGATGGCTTGGCGACCGACGTCGCGCTGGTGCGGCTCGGCCGCTGGCGCGCTGATCTGGCCGCGCTCTATGCGGGCGAGGCGCCGGCGCGGCTCGCCGCGCTGGCGCAGGCGGTGGCGCAATTCGGGATGAAGCACGACGACTTTCTCGCCGTGATCGACGGCATGGAGATGGACGTCGAGTGCACTGTCGGCGCCGGGGCGACGGATTGGGCGACGCTCGATCTCTATTGCGACCGCGTCGCCAGCGCGGTCGGCAGGCTCTCGACGCCGGTGTTCGGCATGGAGCCGGCCGACGGCGTCGCGCTGGCGCATCACCTCGGCCGCGCGCTGCAACTCACCAACATCCTGCGCGATATCGACGAGGACGCCGCGATCGACCGGCTCTATCTGCCGGTCGAGGCTTTGCGCGAGGCCGGGGTCACGGCGATGGGCGCGCGCGGCGCGGTGGACGATCCCCACATCGAGCCGGCCTGCCTCGCTGTCGCGGCGAGGGCGGAGGCGCATTTCAAGGCGGCGCAGGAGATTTTCGAGCGCACGCCGCCGAGGATTTCGCGCACGCCGCGCATCATGGGCGAGGCCTACCGCTATATCCTCGACCAGCTCCTCGCCCGCGGTTGGCGCAGCCCGCGCGCGCCGCTGAAACTGGGCAGGCTGAAACTGGTCAGCATCGTCGTGCGCTGCTTCCTCGCATGAGCCGCGTGCATGTGATCGGCGCGGGGCTGGCTGGCCTGTCGGCGGCGGTCGAACTCGCGAGCAACGGCCGGCCGGTCGTGCTGCACGAGGCGAGCCCGCAGGCGGGCGGGCGCTGCCGCTCCTATTTCGACGCCGCGCTCGACATGGAGATCGACAACGGCAACCACCTCGTGCTGTCGGGCAATCGCGCGACGCTGGCCTACGCGGACCGCATCGGGTCGCGCGCGAAACTGGTCGGGCCGGGGTCGGCGACGTTTCCGTTCATCGATCTCGCCAGCGGCAAACGCTGGACCTTGCGCGCCAATGACGGGCTGATTCCCTATTGGATGCTGCTGCGCTCGCGCCGCGTGCCCGACACAGGCTTGAGCGAATATGCCGAACTCGGCAAGCTTCTTTGGGCGGGGCGCAAGGCGACCATCGCCGGGACGCTCGCCTGCAAGGGCGCGCTGTGGGACCGGCTGGTCGAGCCGTTTCTGGTCGCCGCGCTTAATATCGAGGCGGGCCAGGGTTCGGCGGCGCTGGCGGGGCAGGTGGTGCGCGAGACGCTGGCGGCGGGCGGGCGCAACTATCACCCGCTGGTCGCGCGCGACGGGCTGTCGAATGCACTGGTGCGGCCGGCGCTGAACTGGCTGGAGCAACGCGGCGGGACAATCGCCTATGGCCGTCGCCTGCGGGCGTTGAGCTTCGAGGGCGACCGCGCGACGGCGCTCGATTTTGGCGACGAGCGGATCGCGGTCGGCGCCGACGAGGCGGTGGTGATGGCGACGCCGCCGCAGGCGGCCGGGCCGCTGCTGCCGGGCGTATCGACGCCAACTGAGTTCCGCTCCATCGTCAACGCGCATTATCGCGTCGAGCCGCCGCCGGACCTCCCCGCCATCACCGGAATCGTCGGCGGGACAGCGCAATGGCTGTTCGCGTTTCCCGAGCGGCTGTCGGTGACGATCAGCGCGGGCGAGGCG
>JANLPL010000249.1:0-2808 GCA_031367195.1 Bradyrhizobium sp. | reverse complement strand
AGCCTTTATGGGCTCGGCTACGGCCGGCACGAGAGCCATCCCGCCCGCGTGCTGCCGTTCTACCCCGCATTTCTCGCGGGGCTGGCGCTGGTGCCGCTCGCCGACGACGCCTATAGTTTCCTCGTCACGTGGGAATTCATGTCGCTCGCCTCCTGGGCGTTGGTGATGTCGCATCATCAGCGCGCTGAGAATGCGAACGCGGGTTTCGTTTATCTCCTGATGGCGGGTTTCGGCGCCCTTGCGCTGCTGCTCGCCTTCGGCCTGCTCGCGGGTTCGGGCGGCGGTTACGCCTTCGACGCCATGCGCGCCCATCCTCCCGGCGCCGTCGTCGCCGCTTTCGCGCTGGCGCTGGCGTTGATCGGCGCCGGCTCCAAGGCGGGGCTCGCGCCGCTGCATGTCTGGCTGCCGCTGGCTCACCCTGCGGCCCCCAGTCACGTCTCGGCGTTGATGAGCGGCGTGATGACGAAAATCGCGCTCTATGGCTTCATACGCTTCGCCTTCGATCTGCTCGGACCCCCGGACTGGCGCTGGAGCCTGGCGGTCATGCCGCTGGGCGCCGCGACCGCGCTGATCGGCGTGTTGAGCGCCAATATGGAGGTCGATCTCAAGCGTTTGCTCGCCTATTCCACGGTCGAGAACATCGGTCTCATCTTCATCGCGCTCGGCCTCGCGCTCGCCTTCAAGGCCGACGATCTCAGCCGCGCCGCCGCGCTCGCCATGACCGCGGCGATGCTGCACGCCTTCAATCACATGCTGTTCAAGATCCTGCTGTTCTTCGCCGCCGGCGCGGTGCTGACCGCGACGGGCGCGCGCGATCTCAACCGGCTCGGCGGCCTGTTCGACCGGATGCGCTGGACATCTTTAAGCGCGCTGATCGGCTGCGCCGCCATCGCCGGGCTGCCGCCGCTCAACGGCTTCGTCTCGGAATGGCTGATGCTGCAAGCCGTGCTGCTCGGCCCCGCCTTTCCGCAATGGACGCTGAAACTGATGACGCTCGGCATGGGCGCGGCGGTGGCGCTGGTGGCTGCCCTGGCGGCGGCCGCGTTCGCGCGCGCGTTCGGGATCACCTTCCTCGGCCGCCCGCGCTCGCCCGACGCCGAGCGCGCCAGCGAAGTCGATGCCTCCATGCGCTACGCCATGGCGGGACTGGCGGGCGCCTGCCTGCTCGCCGGGATTTTCCCTGGCGTCCTGATCGACGCGCTCAAACCACTGGCGCAGGCGACTGTCGGCGCCGCGATGCCGCTGCAATCCAAGATCGGCTGGACCTCGATCGCGCCGATCGCCGAATTGCGTAGCTCCTACAACGGCCTGTTGGTGTTCGTATTCTTCGTTGCCTCGGGCGTGATGGCGGCTTTCGTCATCCACCGCTTCGCTTCCGCCGCGCTGCGCCGCGCGCCGGCCTGGGATTGCGGCTTTCCCAATTCCGACCCGGCCACGCAATATACCGCGCAAAGCTTCGCGCAGCCGATCCGTCGCGTCTATGGCGGCTTCGCCTTCGCCGCGCGGGAATCGGTCGACATGCCGCGCCCCGGCGATTCCGAGCCCGCGCGCCTGACGGTGCACATGCACGACCGCGTTTGGCGCGCGCTCTATATTCCCCTCGGCTCGGCCGTCGAGGGAATCGCGACGCGGCTCAATCCGATGCAATTTCTCACCATCCGGCAATATCTGAGCGTCGTGTTCGGCGCGCTGATCGTGCTGCTGGTCCTGCTGGCGGCGCGCTCGTGATCATCGACCTCGTGTTCCAGCTCCTGCAGATGACGCTGGTTATCGCGCTGGCGCCGGGCCTGACCGGCCTCACCCGCAAAGTGAAGGCGCGGCTGACGCGGCGGCGCGGGCCGCCTTTGCTGCAACCCTATTTCGACCTCGCCCGGCTCGTGCGTAAGGAGGCCATCGTCGCGCATAGCGCCACCTCCTATTTCCGTTTCGCGCCCTATCTCATCTTCGCTTCGACCTGGGTCGCGGCGGCTTTGGTTCCCACCTTCGCGACGGGGCTGCTGTTCTCGTGGAGCGCCGATCTGATCGCCATCGTCGCGCTGCTGGGCTTCGCCCGTTTCGCGTTGACGCTGGCCGGCATGGACGTCGGCACGAGTTTCGGGGGCCTGGGCTCCAGTCGCGAGGCGATGTTCGCCACGCTGGCCGAGCCCGCAATGATAACAATCGTGTTCTGCCTCGCGCTGCTCGCCGGCTCGACCCAGCTCTCCACCATCGCCGAGGTGATGACCGCGCATCACGTGGGCTTGCGCGTCACGCTGGCCATGGCGCTGGTCGCGCTGGTGATGGTGGCGCTGGCCGAAAACGGCCGCATGCCGATCGACAATCCCGCCACCCATCTCGAACTGACGATGGTGCATGAAGCGATGATCCTGGAATATTCCGGCCGCCATCTCGCGCTGATCGAACTGGCGGCGATGCTGAAACTGCTGCTTTACGTCTCGCTGATCGTGTGCGTGTTCGTCCCCTGGGGTTTGGCCATCGGCGACGCGAGCGTGCAGGCGCGGCTGATCGGCGCTGGCGTCTATGCGGGCAAGCTCGCCGTTGCGGCGGTCGCGCTGGGGACGTTCGAGACTTCGATCGCCAAGATGCGGGTGTTCCGCGTGCCCGATTTCCTCGGCGCGGCGCTGATGCTTGGCCTGCTCGGCGCGCTGCTGCTGTTCGTGTCCAGGAGTCTCAGATGATTGGCCTCAGATGAACGGCCTCGACTTCGACATTTCGCACATGCTGGCCGGCGGCCTCGTGCTGTTCGGCTTCATGCTGCTGTACCAGACCCGGCTCTACGCGCTGATCAATGTCTATGCCGCGCAGGCC
>JANLPL010000229.1:0-21304 GCA_031367195.1 Bradyrhizobium sp. | reverse complement strand
ACGATCAAGCACATGGCCTACAACGTGATGCGAAGGGCCGAGACAAAAGACTCCATGCGGGTCAGACGTAAAGCCGCGGCCTGGGACGACGATTTCCTCGCCAGCCTAATCGTCGCATGATTCCTTCACCCGATTCCCCTGGGACCGGGCGAACCGAGCGCCGGCGTCGCGACCTGTTGCGACCTTGGCCCTGCCCCGCGCGGCCGCTACAGTCGCGCCGCACCCGGAGCCCGCCTATGTCCGATTTTCTCGCCCGCGCCATCGCCCAAGGCCGCGGCGTCGAACCCGCCGATCTCGTCCTCAAGGGCGGCCGCATTTTCGATCTCGTCTCCGGCGAGTTGCGGCGCAGCGACGTCGCCATCTGCGGCGACCGCATCGTCGGCGTGGACGGGGATTATCGGGCCAGGCGCGAAATCGACGTCAGCGGCAAAATCGTCGTGCCCGGTTTCATCGACTCCCATTGCCACGTCGAATCCTCGCTGCTGACGCCGCCCGAATTCGACCGCTGCGTGCTGCGCCACGGCGTGACAACGTCGATCTGCGATCCGCACGAAATCGCCAATGTGCTCGGCGTCGAGGGCCTGCGCTATTTCCTCGACTCCTCGCTGACGACGGCGATGGACCTGCGCGTGCAACTCTCAAGCTGCGTCCCCGCCACGCATCTGGAAACGTCGGGCGCGCGTCTCGACGTGGACGACCTCCTGCCTTTCGCCGATCACCCAAAGGTGCTGGGCCTGGCCGAATTCATGAATTTTCCCGGCGTGCTCGCGCGCGACCCCGGATGTCTGGCCAAACTCGCCGCCTTCCAGGGCCGCCGCATCGACGGCCACGCGCCGCTCTTGCGCGGGCTCGACCTCAACGGCTATCTCGCCGCCGGCATTCGCACCGATCACGAAACAACTGATGTGCCCGAGGCGCTGGAAAAGCTGTCGAAGGGGATGCAGATCCTCGTGCGCGAAGGCTCGGTGTCGAAGGATCTGCACGCTTTGGCGCCGATCCTGACCGAGCGGAATTCCCCGTTCTTGGCGTTCTGCACCGACGACCGCAATCCGCTCGACATCGCCGAGGAAGGCCATCTCGATTTCGTCATCCGCACCGCGATTGCGCTGGGTTGCCCGCCGCTCGCCGCCTATCGCATCGCCAGCATCTCGGCCGCGCGCATCTTTGGCCTGCACGACCGCGGCCTTGTCGCGCCCGGCTGGCGCGCCGATCTCTGCGTGATCGACGATCTCGCCGCCTGCAATGTCGCGATGGTGCTGACCGGGGGCCGGGTGGTGGACGACGCCTTGTTCGCCAGCCGCCCGCGCATCGCCCCGGTCGGCCGGCGCAGCGTGAAAGCGCGGCGCGTGCAGGCTTCGGATTTCGCAGCGCGCGGCCAAGGCCCCTCCACGCAGGCGATCGGCGTCATTCCCGGCAAAATCATCACCGAGCGCGTGCCGGTGACGCTCCCGTTCGCGAACGGGCTGCGAGGCGTGGACTTGGACCAGGATCTGGTGAAGGTCGCCGTCGTGGCGCGACACGGCGTCAACGACAATATCGGCGTCGCCTTCGTGCGCGGCTTCGGCATGAAGCGCGGCGCGATCGCCTCCTCGGTCGGCCACGACTGCCACAACATCACCGTGGTCGGCGCCGACGAGGCGGATATGGCGGTCGCCGTCAACCGGCTGATCGAGATCGAGGGCGGATTCGCGGTGGCTTCGGGCGGAAACGTCGTGGCGGAACTCGCGCTGCCGGTGGCCGGGCTGATGAGCCTGCTCAGCTTCGAGGAGGTGCGCGCCGCGCTGATCCCGCTGCGCGCGGCGGCGAAGGGGCTGGGCGTCGTTCTGCCCGAACCGTTCCTGCAAATCGCCTTCCTGCCGCTGCCGGTGATCCCGCATCTCAAGATCACGGACAGGGGGCTGGTGGATGTGGACCGGTTTGAGTTCGTGCGGGATTAGCGAATTTCTACGTCTTCACCTTTGCTTTCACGCCCATTCGTGAATCCGTAGCGCATCGTTGTTGGATTGTTCGTCAGAAAACCTAGTCTTAGCAGATTTCGAGTCGGGCCAACCAACGTAGCCGGTCGCCAAATTCACAACGAAGCCGTCGTCCTTTAGCCGCTGCGCGGATTTCTGCATCTCCAGACCGTCGCGGTTCCCCCAACCCTGAAGTTGGGCGGTTTCCAACAGTCTCCTCACCACTTCTAAATTGGGAATCCGTGTCTGCCCTCTTGAGGCCAGAAGCTCGCCTGTCGACTGCTTCCAAATGTAGCGGTAGCCGAACTGAATTTCTTCGTCGGATTCGAAACGACACCATTGCAACCACAACTGGGCTTCGCCCGCTGGGTCAATTGTAGTTTCCTTAAGCGGACGAACCCGTGACATCGCTGACTCCTCTCCTTACTGAAATGTTCTTAATTGTTCTTAATTGTATTGTCAAGGCGAGCGGGGCATCGCGTGAGGGAAGATCGGCAGCCATCGGCCCTTGAACCAAATGCCAAAATATGCGCAGTTTATGCTAGGCGAGTGAGAGGAGATCGATGGTTATGAACGTATCGATCGGCGAACGCTGGCAAGATTTCGTGGAGCGCATCGTCCGCGACGGCCGCTATGGCTCGGCGAGCGAGGTCGTTCGCGAGGGATTGCGGCTGGTCGAGGAGCGCGAGGCGAAACTCCTCGCGCTGCGCGCGACGCTCGACGCCTCGATAGCGCAAGGCGGCGTTGTCACCGACGAGGAGATTGACGCCGACCTTGCCGTCGCGCGCGCGGAATTGAGACGGCAGGGATATGGCGCTTGAGGCGGGCGAAGTTTCTCGTCTCCGTCCGCGCCGATTTTCGTTCGATCTTTGCATATGTCGCCGACCAGAGCGGGAGCGTCGATGTCGCCGAAACCTTCGTGCGGCGCCTACGCGCGCAGTGCCACAAGTTGGCGGCGCTCGAAGCCACGGTCGGCCGCGCCCGTCCCGAGCTTCGCCCGGATATCCGCAGCTTTCCCTATCGGGGCTACGCGATCTTCTTTCGTTATGTCGAAGGGCGCTTCGAGGTCGTGAACATTCTCGAAAGTCACCGGGACACCGAAACGCATTTTCGCGAACCGGACGAGGATTAGACCCCCAACCGCCCCCTCACCCCCGTCGGCCACCCCGCCACTTCGACCCCATGCCGCGCGAACAGCGCCACAGCCAATCTGTCGATGCCGAACGCCACGCAAGCCGTATGCGCCAGTTCGCCGTCAGCCGTCCTCATCCCCCACACCTCGCCGAAATGATCGCGGTGGCAGTTGAAGCTCATGCAGGCGGTCGCCGTGTCGGTCGAGCGCACGGGGATCAGCATTTCGAACTTCAGCGCATTCGCCACCTGGAACCGTCCCACCATCTGCCCCTCGCGGCCGAAGAACGGATCGCTGGCGGCGTCGATGGTGTGGTTGAGGCCGAGATCGCCGGCGATTTCCGGCGCGCGCGCCATCCACTCGTCGCGGAAGGCGGAAATCTGCTCGGGCGCGCCGATCGCGACGAACTCGCGCATCCGGAACGATTGCAACCGGTCGATGTCCTTCGACGGCTCGCGGCGGAAGCAATCGCTGGCGACGTCAAACAACAAGGTGTCGCCGATCGCGCCGCGCTCGGCCGCGATCGGATAGATCGGATAACAGGCGGCCGGCGCCAGCACGAGTTCGCTCGGCTGCGCGCTGTCGGTCCAGTCGCCGCCCGACTCGTATCGCGCCACCGCGTCGGTCACACGTTTGGGGTCCGTGCCCAGCGCGCAGACGCAGCCGAGCAGATGCGGAAAGCTCTTGAGATAACCGGACTTCTCAATCAACGCGCGGCTGACGACGGGGGGAAAGCGGAACACCTCCGCCCCCTTCGGCCTCAAGGTTCCGATATAGCGGCCGAGGCCGTCAACCACGTCCTCATAGGCTCCCGTGCGGCCATAGACCCCGTCCACGTTCATCGACGTGAACAGGCGGGCGAGCACCTCGGCCGGCGAGGCGGCGAGTTTGGCGATGTCGGGCGTTGCAATCGTCATGGCTTGTCCCTCTCAGCGGCTCAGCGCGCTCGGCGGCGCACTCATCAGCACGGAGGCTTCGGCGCTGGCGAGAATGCGGTCGTTGTGGATCATCACGGGCGCGGAGAGAATGTCGCGCAGCGAGCGGCCGAGCGAATATTCCGTGTCGTTGCGATAGCCCGACAGGCCGCAGGCGCGCATCGCGCTCATCACCGTCTGCACCGCGAGTTCGGAGGCTTCAACTTTCAGGAAATTGAGCGCGAGTTGCGCGTCCATCGCCGTCAGGCCGCCGGGCTCCCGGGCGTGTCGCTCGAAATTGGCGAGCCCCGCCTGCACCGCGGCGCGCAAGGTCTCCAGCGAAACGCGGGCCTTGGTCAGATTGTTCGCGCCCGGCGGCATCTTACCCCCGGAATGGCGCGACGCGTTGCGTACGAAAGCGCGTGCGATGGAGAAGGCGCCAGTGGCGACGCCGCACCAGGCCGACGACCAGAACAGATGCGCGTAAGGCGCCATGGTCTGGGTGTGGATGCGGTCGTAGGGCTCGGCCATCACCTGATCGGCGACGCCTTCCGCGCGCAGCATATAGCCGACGCTGCAGGTGCCGCGCATTCCCAGCGTGTCCCAGCTCTTGGTGCGCTCCAGCGTGTAGGTCTCCTTCTCGAACACGACCAGCACCTGATCGGAATTGGCCGCGCTGTCGCCGCGCCGCGCCGTGGTGACGATGGCGTCGGCCTCAGCGCCATAGGAGATGCACGAGGCGTCGCGGGTCAGCCGAACGTTCGGCCCCTCAAGCTGGATCGCGGCTTCACTGGAGCGAATATTGCCGCCGTTCATGCCCTCGGTGGTCGAGGAGGCCAGCAGAAGCTGCTTCTGCGCCGCCCTGCGCAGGAATTCGAGCTGCCAGGCATTGTTGCGGTGGTGGCGGATCAGGCAGGCGAGCTTGACCTGATGCATGGCGAAGATCATCGCGGTGGAGGCGCAGGCCGCGCCGAGAATGGCGCATACGTCGGCGACATCGGCCGCCCGCGCGCCCTCGCCGCCCAATTCGCTCGGGATTAACATGCCCAGCAGCTTCTGCTCGCGCAGCGCGGCGAAAGCCTCCGTGGGAAAGCGGGATTTGGCATCGACGTCGGCGGCGTTTTCGGCCGCGATCTTGGCGATTCCCTCGGCGCGCAGGATATAAGTGCGATCCTCCCCCGGTTCGGAAAAGCGCGCCCGGCGGTCGGTGCGGGAAAATATGCTGACGGCTGCCGACATCTGGGAAAACTCCGACACGGGTTGCGGGTGTCGCGACTAGCGGCGCAAGGTTTCTCCTGCCGCCGGGCCTCTGTCGCCTGTTGAGAAGTATTAGCACGGGAAATCACGCAAGGTTACAAGTTGTCGTATTCACCATTAACTGGTGTACGCTCGTTATCTCTCTGCATTCAATTGATTTAACGTATTATTAACCGCAAACTTGCCCTGATGCAGACGATTTGATGTAAAAGAGCTAGATTGAAGGCCGCAAGACAAGGGTGCGGCATGCTGGACAAAACCTCTTTCACTTCGCGCCTGCTCGAACTGGCGCGTGGCTCGGCTCCTGGCCTGTCCAGCGCCAATGGCGATCCCGCCGCCGCCGATCTGCGCGAGGCCGGCCTCACCTCGATCGCCGCCGTGCGGCTGATGCTGGAGATCGAGGCCGCGTTCGATATCGCCATTCCCGACGGCGATCTTACCCCTGAGAATTTCGCCAATGTCGAGCGCATCGAGCAGCTCGTGCTGCGGCTGAAAGCGGCTTGAGCGCAACGCCGCCGGTTCTCGACCGCGCCGCCCGCCGTTTCCTCGACGCGCTCAACCGAACGCGACGGCCCGATGCGGGGCTCCCCTCCGTCGCCGACCTGCGCGCGGCCTCGATCGAACTCGCCAAATTCGCCGACCCGCCGCCCCCCATCGAGCGGCGCGACGAAGCGCTCGAAATCGGCGCGAGTCCGGTGCGCCTGCGCGTTTACTCGCCGCTCGGCCGCGCCGACGACACGCTGCCCGGCCTCGTCTATTTCCACGGCGGCGGCCTCGTCGCCGGCGATCTCGACACGCACGACGCGCTGAACGCGACGCTTTGCGCCGGCGCCGGCTGCCGGCTCATCGCGGTCGATTACGCGCGCGCGCCGGAGGCCAAATTTCCCGCCGCGCGCGACGACGCCGTCGCCGCCGTTCTGGCCGTGACGCAGACCCCTGAGCGCTGGCGGCTCGACCCCCGGCGGATCGGCGTCGGCGGCGATTCCGCCGGCGGTCAACTCGCCGCGCTCGCCGCCCGCGAGGCGACCCGAAGCGGCGCTGCGCTCGCGATGCAATTCCTGCTCTGCCCCGTAATGGACGCGCTCGCCCGTTTCCCCTCGCGGTTCGCCCTGTCGGAAGGCTATCTCATCGACGAGGCGACCATGCGCGCCTATTGGGACGCCTATCGCGTCGAGGGCCTTGCGCCGGACGATCTCCGCGCGGCGCCGCTCGCGGCGGCGGAGTTCGCCGGCCTGCCACCGGCGCGCATTCATGTCGCGGAAGGCGACCCCCTGTGCGACGAGGGCGAAGCTTACGCGCGCGCGTTGCAGGGCGCGGGCGTCGCCTGCCGACTGACCCGCCACGCCGGGCTGATCCATCATTTCTACGGCCTGGGCGGCGTCATTCCCGCCGCCCGCCCCGCGCTCGCCGCCATCGTGGCCGATCTCGCCGACGCCTTCGCGCCCGCCTGAGCGATCAATCAAAGCCGCAGCGCGCCCTCAGTGATTTTCGCGAACACGTCCTGCGCCAGCGGCAGATAGCCGCTCTCGCCGAGCACGAACAGTTGATCCTCCGATATCGCGGGATCGAACCCTTGCGCGACATAGAGCGCGCGCCTGGGCTTGAACGTGTCGGTGCGCGCGATCTCGTCGGTGAAGCGCAGAAACACGGGGGCCGCCCAACGCGGCAGTGCTTCGAGCCTGCGTTCCAACTCGCCCAGATCGAACCGCGCGTCGATCGCCAGCGCCGCCATGCCCGCGCGCCCTTCGTGACCTGGAACTTTCACGCCAAACACCAGCGCATCGACCACGCCCGGGCATTGCGACAAAGCGGCGGCGACTTCCTCCGCCGCGACATTCTCGCCCTTCCAGCGAAAGGTGTCGCCAACCCGATCGACGAAGCGGTAATAGCCGTCGCTGTCGCGGCTCATCAGATCGCCGGTCCGCATCCAGGCGTCGCCGGGCTCGAACACTTTGCGCAGCACCTTCTTCTCGGTCTCGCCAGCGTCGGAATAACCCTCGAAGCGCGAGGCGGCGTCGCCGGAAATGCGCCCCAGCGCCTCACCGGGTTCGCCATCGTCGCAGAGCTCGCAGAAGCCGTCCGGTCCACGCAATGGCGCCTGCGCGTCCTCATCGAACCGCGCCAGCGCGATCGGCGCCTTGGCGGCCACGAAGGGCGGCAGGCGTCCGAGCGCGCCGATGCGGCCCTCGACATTGTAGAGCCAGACATTGCCTTCGGTGGAGGCGTAGAACTCCAGCACGCGAATGGCGGGGAATCGCTCGCAGAAGGCGCTCCAAACGCCCGGCGCCAGGCCATTGCCGAGCGCGAGCGTGAGCTTGGCGCGCCGTTCGCTGATATGGGTCGGCGCGGCGACGAGATAGCGGCAGAGTTCGCCAATATATTGAAACGCCGTGCATTCGTGGCGCGCGACATCGTCCCAGAACCGGCTGGCGGAGAATTTCGGCGCGATCACCGCCGAGCCGCCGCCAACCAAAGGCGCGCCGATCGCGACCACGCCGCCGACGCTGTGATGCATCGGCAGGCAATTGTAGAGCCGATCCTCCTCGGTCAATCCAGCCAGCCCGGAGAACCAATGCGTCCAGGCGATCGCCTTGCGATGGCTGACCTCGGCGGCTTTGGGAAAACCTGTCGTGCCGGAGGTGAAGATACGCAGCGCGCGATCGTCGAGCCTGACCTCGGGCGCGTCGCCCTCGGCCAACGTCATGCCGGAATAGAGATCGACCGCCTCGTCGAGCCGGCGCTCGCCCGGCCCATAGGTCCAGACCTCGCCGCGAAACCCCGCCGCACGCAGCGCCGCATCGCCATCGGGACCGGCGATGGCGATTTTGGCGTCGGCGACCTGGAGCGCATGGGCCAGCGCCGCGCCTTGCAAATCGGGTCCGATCAGCGCGACCACAACGCCCACGCGAGTCAGCCCGAGCCAGATGGCGGCGTATTCCGGTCGGTTACGCATCATCAACGCGACCGTTGCGCCCTTCGGCGTTTCCTGCGCCAACGCCCAGCGCGCATATTGGTTGACGCGGGTGGAAAGCCGGACAAAACTGTAACCCTCGGGCTCGCCGATCAGCGCCGAACGGTCGCCATAGGCCTCGGCCCATTCGGCGAGCGCGCGCGGCAAGGTGCGGCGGGGATCGCGGGTGGCGCGGGCGGTGACTTCCAGCGCGCGCGTCCAGGCGCGATGGCTGCGGTCACCGACGCGGGCGAAGGTCGCGTTCATGTCAACGCCTCGAACTGGCTGCGCCAATGCACGAGCGCGGAAGGCGCTGTCCCCCTGGCGACTGCGACGGCTTCGCCGATCACCATCGCGTGGGTCGCGTGTTCGACCACGCGCACCAACCGACAATCGACCACGGCGAGGGCGCCGGCCAAGGTCGGCGCGCCAGTCGCCGTCGCGCCCCACTCGCCCTGAGCAAACCGCTCGGCCCCGCGCAACTGCGGCGAGGCGAACCGCCGCGCCAGCGCTTCCTGCTCGCCAGATAGTATATTGACCGCGAACACGCCGCTGGCGCGAATGCAGGCCAGCGTGGAGGATTCCGCGTTCAAACAAACCACCAGCGAGGCCGGACTCAGTGACAGCGAGGCGAAGGACGAGACCGCGCAGCCGGCGCGGGCGCGCTCAAACGCGCTCGTCACCAGCGCGACGCCGGAGGCGAGTTCCCGCATCGCCTCGCGAAACTCGCCAGGCGCGACCAATGCGGACGGCCCTCGGTAATCCGGCGCAGACAAAGCCTCGGCATAGACCATTCTTAGCCTCCCCAGCGCGCGCGCAAATACGTTGGCCCGGTCGCAGCGACTTTCCGCGACGCGATCGCCGCAAGCCAATTACCGATGACGACGGCGCCGCGCCTGCGCCACGTCGGGTCGGGCGCGGACATCACGGACTCGGGCAGATGCGGCGCCTCCTGGCCCGCCATCATGCCCGCGACATGGGCGCGCAGGGCGCGCTCCGTCTCCGGGGTATAATAGTTGGCCGGCGGCTCCGGCGCCGCGCCCCCATTCAGCGCGCGCCCGACGTCGCGTCGATATTCGCGCGCCAGCGTGTCGCCGTCATATTCGGGATGGCCTTGAAACAGCAGCACGAGATGCTCGTCATCTCTTGCGAACATGTCGACGGCCGCTTCGCCCGCCCGAGTCAGCACCAGATAATTCTTGGCGACAAGCTCGGCCTCGTCGAGCCCGTTCCAGCGCGAATGCGGCGACGGGCCGGGGATCAGGCCATCGGTGAGGCGGTGCGGCGCGACGATCTCTGTGGGATAGAGGCCGGACCATTTGCGCGGCGATCGCCGACGGCGCACGCCATCGCGGTGCAAGACATAGGCGTGCGCGGCTAGACACGAGGCCAGCGTGGCATGGGAATGGGCGCGCGCCGCGTCAAACAGATCCGTGAGCTCGCGCCAATACGGCTCCAGGTCGAGTTCAGGCGCGCGCGGCTCGGCGCCGGTGACGAGGATCGCGTCCGGCGCGGCGGCGGCGAAATCTTTTGGCGGACGATAGAGCGCGGCCATCTCCGCACGCGCCTCCTCGCTGCGCGAGATGGTCGCAAGCGTCAGGAAGCCCAGCGTCACGTCGAAGCTCGCAGCGGCATCCTCCAGCAGACGGATGAACTGGCGTTGGGTCGAAAACACCGCCGCATCCGGCATATTGTTGACGAGATCGATCCGCAGCCGCCGGCCGCGATCCTGAACGCCGCCGTGTCGCAGGCGACGCTCGCGAAGGCTGGCGACGGCGGAGGTCGAGGGTCGGACGAGCGTGACGGGCATCGTCCTACTCCGCCGCCATCGCCGGGGCAGCGCCCAGGCTCAGCGCGCGGTCGAGATCGGCCAGAATGTCCTCGACATGTTCGATGCCGACGCTGAGACGCACCGTCTCCGGCGACACGCCCGCCCTCGCCTGCTCCTGCGGCGTCATCTGGCGATGCGTGGTTGAGGCGGGATGGCAGCATAAGCTGCGCGTGTCGCCGATATTGACAACACGCTTGACGAGCTTCAGCGCATCGTAGAACCGCTTGGCCGCCTCGTGGCCGCCGCGCACGCCGAAGGTCAGCAAAGACGGCGCCTGTCCGTTCAGATATTTGCCGGCGAGCGCGTGATAGCGGTGATCCGCAAAGCCGGCGTATTCGACCCACGCGATACGCGGATCGTCACGCAGGGCGTAGGCCACCGCGCGCGCATTGGCGACATGCCGTTCGACCCGCAGCGCCAAGGTCTCGATCCCTTGCAGGATCAGGAACGCGCTCATCGGCGCCAGCACCGCGCCAGTGGTGCGTTGATAAACGCTGCGCGCGCGGGCGATGAAGGCTTCGGCGCCGAAGCGCTCGGCATAGACCAGGCCATGATAGGATTCGTCGGGCTCGCAGAAGGTGGGATAGCGCCCCGCGCTCCAGTCGAAGCGCCCCGCATCGACGATCGCGCCGCCCATCGCGACGCCATGGCCGCCCATGAATTTAGTCAGCGAATGAACGACGATGTCGGCGCCATATTCGATCGGTCGCAGCAGGATCGGCGTCGCCACCGTATTGTCGACGATCAGCGGCGCGCCCGCGCCATGCGCGATTCTGGCCAGCGCCTCGATGTCGCAGATGTTGCCGGCGGGGTTGCCGACGCTCTCGCAGAACACTGCGCGCGTCGTGTCGTCAACCAGCGCGGCGATGTCTTTCGGATTGTCGCTCCTCGCGAACCGCGCCTCGACGCCGTGGCGGCGCAAGGTGTGGGCGAGCAGCGTGTGCGTCGTGCCGTAGAGCTGGGGTGGCGACACGATCGACCCGCCGCCGTCGGCGACGTTCAACAACGCGGTGCTGAGCGCGGCCTGTCCCGAGGCGGTCGCCAGACAGGCGCGGCCGCCTTCGAGCAGGGCGACGCGCTTTTCCAGTATGTCGACCGTCGGGTTGGAGATGCGGCTGTAGCGATAGCCGGGAATTTCGAGATCGAACATCGCCGCCGCCTGATCGGCGCTGTCGAACTCATAGGCGACGTTCTGATAGATCGGCGCGGCGACCGCGTGGGTGGCGGGATCGCAGCCAAAACCGCCGTGGATCGACAGGGTTTCGCGTCGCATGGGTTGGCCTCGATGATCTCAGGTGAGCGCGGAGAGCCGCCTCTCGCCTCGCCGCCAAAATGCGCTGGATTGTCGGCAATTTCAATAAAATGCCGCATGTCACGCTCGGGTAAGGTTAAGTCTTGTTGTGTTTCGTCGTGGGAATTTGATGTCGGCCTATTCACGTTTCGCGGTTATCTGAAATTCATCAATATTTCTGAGAAAAAACCCGCGCGTTTACCCTGGTTGGAGGTTCGGCGGGAGATTGCCTTGCATTTGAGGTATTGAGAACGGAGCCTAGCAAGGGATGCGCTGACCATGTCGATCCGGGAATTGGTTATTCGAGAAATTCGCATCGTCGCCGACGAGCAGGACAAAACTTTGCCTCCGCTGACAGACGATCTGCCTCTGCTCGAGTCGGGTCTTGATTCGCTGTGCTTCGCGATTCTGGTGAGCCGGCTGGAGGACGCCACCGGCGCCGATCCGTTCTCCTCCGCCAAGGCGTCGCAGTTTCCGCGCACCGTCGGGGAGCTGATCTCCTTCTACGAACCCGTCGATGCGTGACACGCCGACGCTGATTGATCTGATCGCCCGCTCCGGCGCAGGGGCGCGTGAGATCGCCACGCGCGATCATCGCCTCGCGCTGGCTGATTTTGCAAGCCTGTCGCCCTTCGGGCCCGACCGCGACCGCTTCGCCGGCCGTTCCGTGTTGCTCCATGTGATGGACATGGCCAAGGCCGCGGCGGCCTTGATCGATCTTGACGGCCTGGCGCGTCGCATCCTGCTCTGTCCGCCGGGCTGGGATGCGTATAGCATCGCCCGCTGCGCCGCCTTGATTGAAGCCGACGCATTCGCTTATGACGAGGGGAACCCCGCCGCCGCGCTCGTCGTCGATGTCGCGCTGCCGGTTCGCCTGCCGATGGCGCCGCGCGGGGCGTTCGAGGCGCCGCGCATCGAGACCGAATGGGTGCTGCCGACCTCGGGCACCAGCGGCCCGCCCAAGCTCGCCGTTCATACGCTGACCACGCTCGTCGGGGCCATTGCGGCTTCACCGTTGCAACAATGGGCGACCTTCTACGACATCAGGCGCTACGGCGGGTTGCAGATTTTTCTGCGCGCGCTCGCAGGGCGCGGCTCGCTGCGGCTCTCAAGCGCGGAGGAACCCATCGAGGATTTCCTCGACCGCGTCGGCGCGGCCGGCGTCACGCATATTTCGGGAACGCCGACGCATTGGCGCAAGGCGCTCCTGAGCGGCGCGGCGGGACGCATCGCGCCCGGCTATATCAGGCTATCGGGCGAAATCGCCGACGATTCCGCGCTGCGCGGCCTCGCCGAGGCGTTCCCCGCCGCGCGCATCGAGCACGCCTATGCCTCGACGGAGGCTGGCGTCGTGTTCGCGGTCGACGACGGCCGCGCGGGCTTTCCCTCGGCTTGGTTGGAACGGCGCGAGCCCGTGGAGATGCGGCTTGTCGACGGCGCGCTGCGCGTCAAAACATCGCGCCGAGCGCTGCGGCTCTTGGGCGAGAACGCGCCGGTTCTGGTTGACGAGGAGGGGTTCGTCGACACCGGCGACATGATTGAAGTCAGCGGCGACCGCTGCTATTTCGCCGGCCGTCGCGGCGGCATCATCAATATCGGCGGCGCCAAGGTGCATCCGGAAGAGGTCGAGGCCGTGCTCAACAGTCTCGACGGCGTGCGGCTCAGCCGGGTATTTGCGAGGGCCAGCCCAATCACCGGCGCCATCGTCGCCGCCGAGGTCGTGCTCAAGACGCCGACAGACGAACCCCGCACGCGGGAGCGCGATCTGATCGCCGCCGCGCGAAAGAGACTGCCCGCGCATATGACGCCGGCGCGCATCCGTTTCGTCGCCGATCTGCCGATGACCGATGCGGGAAAGCTGCGCCGCCATGGATAATGTGCTTGTGACCGGCGCGAGTCGCGGGCTCGGCGCGGCCATCGCCGAGCGGCTGGCCACCGACGGCTTCCACGTCATCGCGCTCGCCCGTAAGGTCGGCGAGCCGCGCGAGCGGATCACGCCGGTCGCGTTCGATCTCGCCGACACCGCCGCGATGCCTGAATTGGTGCGGAGCCTGCGTCAGCGTTTCGGGCCGATCTACGGCCTCGTCAACAATGCCGGGCTTGGCACGGAAGGGCTGCTCGCCAACATGCCGGACGCCGAGATCGAGGCGCTGATTCGTCTCAACACGCTGTCGCCGATCGTGCTGAGCAAATATGTGGTGCGCGGCATGATGGCGCAGGGGCGCGGGCGCGTCGTCAATATGTCCTCGATCGTCGCCTCGTCCGGCTTCAACGCGCTTTCCGTCTATTCCGCGACCAAGGCGTCGCTGGTTGGATTCACACGCTCGTTGGCGCGCGAGGTGGGCCGGGTCGGCGTCACCGTCAATGCCGTCGCGCCGGGTTTCATCGACACGGAAATGACGCGCGGCCTTGACGAAAGGGACCGCCAGCGCATCGCCGCGCGCGCGGCTTTGCGTCGGCTCGCCGAGCCGCGGGACGTCGCCGCGATGGTCGCTTATCTGATGGGCGAGGGCGGGCGAAACATCTCCGGCGCCGTGCTCACCGTGGACGCCGGCGGCACGGCTTAGGCGGATCATCAGACAAACATCCCGATTTGGGCCGGCACGCGGCTTGCGGCGTCTCTGTCAGACCGCAATTCCCGTGTCCCCTTTCGGGAGGATGTGCCGAAATGGCGCGCAGCCTGCTCCAATTCGCCCAATCGCACCAACCCGCGCCTATCGTGGCCCGCGCGCGCGCGCATCCCCGGCGCGCCACTAAGCCCAACTGGCGCCTCGGCCCGCTCGCCTTCGGCTATGTCGCGGCGCTCGCCGACGCGCTCGCCATCGTCGCCGCCGCGCTGGCGACGGTGCTGCTGCGGCTGGCCGCGTTCGGCGGATCGTGGGAGGGCCTGCGCACCGGCTTCGACGTCGGCCTGATCGTCGCTGTGCTCGTCGTGTTGGCGGGTCTGCACAAGGACGGCTACGCCCCGTCGCGTTACGCGGAGCGTTCCGGCCAGTTCGCGCGCGCGTTCCCGCTCTGGAACCTCACCGCGCTGGCGGCGCTGGCGCTTGGCGTCGCGACCCGCGCCATCGGCGATTTTCCGCGCTTCGGGCTCGCGGTGTTTTATCTGCTCGGGCTGGCCGCCCTTGTCGCGACGCGGCGGGCGCTGGCCGGCGCGCTGGCGTCCTTGCACGCGCGCGGCCTCGCCGCGCCGCGCAGAATCGCCGTTGTCGGCTTCGAGCCCGACATCGAGGAATTGGACCTTCCCGGCGACGAGCTGGTCGACGGGGCGCGGTGCGTTTGCTGTTTCGCGCTGCGCGAGGCGGAATCTTTTTTCATCGAGGATCTTTCGCTCGCCGTCGCCGCGATCCGCCTGCATCGCGCCGACGACGTATTCGTCGCTTTGCCCTGGTCGCGCCCGGATCTGATCGACGCCTGCCTCGCCGCGCTGGCGAAATTGCCGATCGAGGTTCATCTGGGCCTGGCGCGCCCGATGCGCGCGCTCGGCCGGGTGGAACTGGCCCATGTCGGCGCCCTGGCCGGCCTGACGCTGACCCGCCGCCCGCTGCGCCGGCTGGAGCAGATAGAGAAACGCGCGTTCGACATCGCGGTCGCCACGCTGGCGCTGGTCGCGCTGGCGCCGCTGCTTGCGGCGGTGGCGCTGGCGATCCGGCTCGACGGGCCGGGGCCGGTATTGTTCCGGCAGAAACGCTATGGCCTGAACCAGGAGCCGTTCCGCATCTTCAAGTTCCGCACCATGCGGGCGATGGACGATGGCGCGGTCGTCAGGCAGGCGACCCGCGCCGACGCGCGCGTCACCCGCATCGGCGCCTATCTGCGCCGGCTCTCGATCGACGAATTGCCGCAGCTTCTCAACGTGCTCAACGGCGACATGTCGATCGTCGGCCCGCGACCGCACGCGCTGGCGCATGACCAGATCTATTTCCAGAAGCTCGCCAGCTATGCGCGCCGCCACAATGTGAAGCCAGGCATCACCGGCTGGGCGCAGGTGCGCGGTCACCGCGGCGAAATCGCGCACGATAGCGCCATGCTCGCGCGGTTGGACCACGATCTCTATTATGTCGATAATTGGTCGCTGTGGCTCGACGTCAAGATCATGTTCATGACCTTGTTCTCGCGCAGCGCCCACGCCAACGCCTATTGAGACGGTGGGAAAACGATCACGGTGGCGAGACTTGGTCACACCGCGCCCTTTTTTGCGCGATAATGGGCTCGCGAATCGCGTCCCTCAACCGAGAGCCTGCATGTCGATTTCCCGCCGCGCCTTCTTCGCGGGCGCCCTCGCCCTCGCCGCCTGCGCCCCTGTTCTGGCCGAGGACGCGGAGGCGCCGCTCGATCTGCAAACGGGCAAGCGGGTGAAGCCGGGCAAGGACAAGCCGGCGCCAAAACTTTCCGACGAGGAGGTCGTCGCCAAGGCGAACGAGTTTCTCAACACGACGCGCTTCATGAGCGCCGATTTCGTGCAGATCGGCCCGGACGGTAAGCGCTCCGAGGGCCTGCTGGTGGTGCAGCGGCCGGGCCATATGCTGTTTCGCTACAAGCCGCCGCAGAAGATGGAGATCATCGCCGACGGCCGCTCGGTCGCCGTGCGCGACCAGAAGCTCAATACGCAGGATCTCTACCTGATCGGCCAGACACCGCTCAAATTCCTGCTGTCCGACCATATTGATCTGGCCAAGGACACCAAGCTCAAGCGGGTCGACATCGACGCGCGCGCGGCAACCATTGAGATCGTCGACAAGGCGACCTTCGGCGGCAAATCCGACATTTCGCTGGTGTTCGACCCCGAGAGTTTTGAGCTGAAGCAATGGACGGTGATCGACCCGCAGGGTTTCCGCACCCTGGTCTCGCTATTCGCGCTCGACCTCGTCACCAAGCCAGAGGCGGACTGGTTCCATATCGACGACCGCGTGCAGCCCAACCTCCAGCGGGTGCGCTAAGGCCGGCTTGACTTCCCCACGGGCCAGGGTCATGTCCGGCCCGTTCGCGGGCGGGCAATTTTCTCAAGGTCTTATGCGTTCCTACCTCAGTTTCGAGCAGCCGGTCGCCGACGTCGATGCCCGCATCGACGAGATGAAGGCGTTGACGGAGGGCTCGCCGGCCATCGTCGAGGAGATCGCCAAGCTCGAAGCCAAATCGGCCAAGATGCTCGCCGAGCTCTACGCCACGTTGACGCCCTGGCAGAAAACGCAGGTCGCCCGCGCGCAGGGACGGCCGCATTTCGCCGACTACGTAAAGGCGCTGTTCGCCGATTTCACCCCGCTCGCCGGCGACCGCCATTTCGGCGAGGACGCCGCCATCGTCGGCGGCCTCGGACGCTTTCGCGGCCAGCCGGTCTGCGTGATCGGCCACGAGAAGGGCGACGACACCGCGAGCCGGCTCGCGCATAATTTCGGCATGGCGCGGCCCGAAGGCTATCGCAAGGCGGCCCGCCTGATGGAACTGGCCGACCGATTCGAACTGCCGCTGATCACCTTGATCGACACCGCCGGCGCCTGGCCCGGCATCGACGCCGAGGAGCGCGGCCAGGCCGAGGCGATCGCGCGCGCCACCGACGCCGGCCTGTCGCTCGGCAGCCCCAGCGTGGCGGTGATTGTCGGCGAAGGCGGCTCGGGCGGCGCGCTCGCCATCGCCGCCTCCAGCAAAGTGCTGATGCTGGAGCATTCGATCTATACGGTGGCCTCACCGGAGGCGGCCGCCTCTATTCTGTGGCGAGATTCCTCGCGCGCGCAGGATGCGGCCACCAGCATGAAGATCACCGCCGCCGACCTGATGAGATTCGGCATCATCGACGGCGTTGTGCCCGAGCCGCTCGGCGGCGCGCATCGCGATCCCGCCGGAGCGGTCGAGTCGGCGGGCAGGAGCATCGCGGAGGCGCTGGACTCGCTGGCCGGCCTATCGCGCGAAGCCTTGCGCGAGGCGCGCGCCGCCAAATTCCTCGCCATCGGGCGCAAACTCTAGGCCCAACGCTCAGCCGTTGTTAGCGAGAAACCAGCGCTTGAACTGCGCGCTATAGGCGCGTTTCGCCGACCCGCCGGTCTGCTTGAGCTTGCTTTCGTTGACGTAATTGGCGGCGTCGAGCGGGGGAAATCCGCACATTTCATGCACGCGCGCGAGGCAGCCCGGCTGATTTTCGACGAAATCGTTGTAAAAGAACGGGAATGACCGTTCCGGCCGCAAAGTCCCGGCGAACACGTCGAGATAGATATCGGACAGCGCCACCGCCTTAAGCGCCAAATCGATGTCGCCGATGGTCAATTCGGCGCTATTGTCCGCTGCCAACTCCGGATCGCCGTAATAGTGGAACGTCTGGGTCTTGCGGGCCAGCGCAAGGCTCGTCGCCTGCTCGACGCGATCGCGCCGGCGCACGATCAGCCAGCGCGCCCTTTCGCCGAAAAACGCGTCGCGAAGCCGGGGCGAAATCTGCGCCAGCCGGTGGAGTTGCGACAGGCCTTTGCACATGATCTTGGCGGCGACGAACCCGCTGACGTCGAAGTGCAGCGACCGCCACGTCTCCATCGCCTGCTCGGGCGTAGACTCGTGATCGAGGTAGGAAAAATGTTCTTTGGCCAGATCCCACAGATCGAATTCGAACGACCTTTTCAATTCATAGGCGATCGTTTCGGCGATGAAGGTCGAGCCGCAGCGCACTTCGCTGGCGATGAACAGGCATCTGCGGCCGTCGTCGACGGGGTGAGAACTAGTCATGGCGGCTGAACCCAATCGTAGAACCTGAGTTCATCCGCGTCTCCCGGGCGCCGCAAAAATGAGTCTGAGCCTTTCGATACAGGAAAGCCTCTGCCCTGCAAAGCAGACACATTGCGCCACCGGACCGCCGTCGCGATGAAGATTGCGCGGTAAGGCGGCGGGGGACGAAACTGGCCACCACATTCCGCTGCGTACCCACAAAATTATAGTATATAAAACGTTGACGAATATTTGTGATATTTGATTGTTTTGGCGTAAGTGCTGCGAGAATATGGAAGTTTATTGTTGATATTTCACATTTTACCGTCACTCCAAAGCATAATTTCTATCCGATTTGCTATATTTTCTCATTCGCGACTTTGTCCCGCACAAGCCTTCTTCGTCCATGATAGCGATGCGGCGGGTATCCAGGCCATTCTTCGAAACGGCGCGCCCGACGGCGACCGGCGTTTTGACTCTCCCACTCCCCGCCTCGCCTTGAAACCCGACGCGCGCTGGTCCAATGTCGGCGCTTGTTGAGGAGGCGCTGTTTGTCCCAGGAATCGCCGCCGAGCGCGGGGTTGCGCGTCGGTCTGTTCGTCACCTGCCTTGTCGATCTGATGCGGCCGAGCGTCGGCTTTGCGGCGGTCAAGCTGCTCGAAGACGCGGGTTGCAAGGTGATCGTGCCCGCGCAGACCTGCTGCGGCCAGCCCGCCTATAATTCCGGCGACCGCGCCGACGCCAAGGCGATCGCGCGCCAGACGATGCGCGCCTTCGCGGGTTGCGATTACATCGTCGCGCCGAGCGGCTCCTGCGGCGGGATGCTGGCCAAGCACTATCCCGAATTGTTCGCCGACGAGCCCGACGCCTCGCGCGAGGCGGTCGCCTTCGCCGCCAAATGCCGCGAGCTCGTCAGCTTCCTCACCGATACGCTGGGCGTGCAACGCGTCAACGCGCGCTATGAGGGCGTGGCGACCTATCACGATTCCTGCTCCGGCCTGCGCGAACTCGGCATCCGTGAGCAGCCGCGCAAATTGCTGGCGAGCGTCGAGGGGCTGCGCCTCGTCGAGTTGGAGGACAGCGACGTTTGCTGCGGCTTCGGCGGCACATTCGCCGTCAAATACGGGGAATTGTCGGGCGCCATTGTCGCCAGGAAAACGGCCAGGATCACCGCCACCGGGGCCGACACGCTGCTCGCCGGCGATCTCGGCTGCCTGATGAACATGGCGGGCAAGCTCAGCCGCGAGGGCAGCAAGGTCCGCGTCCGCCACGTCATCGAGGTGCTGGCCGGCATGACCGAAGACTCAGCGATCGGCCAGGAAGCGCGCAAATGAGCATCGCCCTTACTACACCGCGCTTCAAGGACAACGTCCACGAGGCGCTGCACGACGCGCGGCTGCAACGCGCGATGAGCGCGGCCGGCAATTTCGTGCCGCGCCGCGCCGCCGCTATTGAGCGGCTGCCCGAGTTCGAGGCGTTGCGCGACAGCGCGCGCGACATCAAGACTCACACGCTCGCCCATCTCGATCTTTATCTGGAGGCCTACGAGGCCAGAGTCACGCAAGCCGGCGGCCACGTGCACTACGCGCGCGACGCAGAGGAAGCGCGCCGCATTTTCCTCGATCTTTGCAAGGCGCGCGGCGCCAAGCGCGTCACCAAGGGCAAGTCGATGATCTCCGAGGAGATCGGCCTCAATCAGGCGCTGGAGGCGGCCGGCATCGAGGCGATCGAGACGGACTTAGGCGAATATATCATCCAGCTTCGCAACGAAGCGCCGAGCCACATCATCGCCCCCGCCATTCATGTCACGCGCGACGACGTCGAGGCCGATTTCCGCAAGGCGCATCTGCATCTGCCGCGCGACCGCGACCTGTCGCAGCCGGAGACGCTGCTGGCGGAAGCGCGCGAAATCCTGCGCCAGAAATTCCTCTCCGCCGACATCGGCGTGACGGGCGCGAATTTCCTGATCGCCGAGACCGGAACCTCGATCATCGTCACCAACGAGGGCAATGGCGACCTGACGCAGATTCTGCCCAAGGTCCATGTCGTCATCGCGTCGCTCGAAAAGATCACGCCGACGCTCGACGACGCCGCGCAGCTCCTGCGCGTGCTCGCCCGCTCCGCGACCGGTCAGGACATGTCGGTCTATACGACGCTATCGACCGGCCCGCGCCGGCCAAGCGACCCCGACGGGCCCGAGGAATATCACGTCATCCTGCTCGACAACGGCCGCTCGTCGATGCTGGCGGGCGAGTTCGCGGAGATGCTGCGCTGCATCCGCTGCGGCGCTTGCATGAACCATTGCCCGGTCTATCAGGCGGTGGGGGGCCACGCCTATGGCTGGGTCTATCCCGGGCCGATGGGCGCGGTGCTGACGCCCTCGCTGATCGGCGTCGCCGACGGCGGGCAACTGCCCAACGCCTCCACCTTCTGCGGCCGCTGCGAAGCCGTCTGCCCAATGAAAATCCCGCTGCCCAAGATGATGCGGCACTGGCGCGAGCGCGAGTTCGAGCGCCATCTGGAGCCGACGCCGGTGCGCTATGGCTTAAGGGTATGGGCGTTCTTCGCCACGCGGCCGGCGCTGTATCGGCTCAGTACCGACATCGCCACGCGCGCGATGGCGCTTACCGGCCGCGGGCGTTTCGCCTGGGCGCCTTTTGCCGGCGGCTGGACCCGCTATCGCGATCTGCCGGCGCCGCAGGGCGGCACGTTTCAGGCGCGTTGGCGCGCGAAGAGCGGGGCGGTGCAATGAGCGCGCGCGACGAGGTTTTCGCTGGTATCCACCGCTCGCTGCATGTGACGGGCGCGGAAGCGCCGCGCCGCGCCGCCGTCGCCGACCGGCTCGCCCGCAGCCCTTCCGGCGTGATCCCCGCGCGCGGCAAAGGCGGCGTTTCGACTTTCAAGGACGAGGCGGCGCGCGCTTCGGCGACTTTGAGCGAGGTCGCTTCGGCCGGAGAAATCCCCGCCGAGATCGCTCGCTACCTGCGCGAGCACAATCTGCCCGCAACCCTGCGGATCGGCGCCGATCCGCGGCTCAATGCGTTGCCGTGGGGCGAAACGACGCTGGAGCTGAGACACGGCCCGTCCGACGGTCACGATCTCAACGCCGCCAGCGTCGCCTTCGCGGCTATCGCCGAGACCGGCACGCTGGCGCTCGCCTCCGGGGCCGACAATCCGACCACGCTCAACTTCCTGCCCGACAATCACGTCGTCGTGGTGTTCGCCGCCGATGTGGTGGGCGACATGGAGAGCGTGTTTTCCCGGCTGCGCGGGACTTACGGCGCCGG